>JAOPWP010000239.1 GCA_025965615.1 Frankiales bacterium | reverse complement strand
GCAGCGACGGCCTGGGCGTACGAGTGCACGTGCCGCTCCATGCGCCGCACGGCCCCGTCGGGGTCCTGCTCGCGGATCGCCTTGGTGATCGACCGGTGCGCGCGCAGCGTCGTGCGCCGCACCTCCTCGTCGATGAAGCCCTGGTTGTCGGTGGAGGCGTAGATGGCTCCCGACAGCGCCCTCATGAACCCGGTCAGCAGCTCGTTGTGGGTCGCGAGCGCGACTCCCACGTGCCAGTCCACGTTGGCCTGCAGGAACTCCGTGAGTGATCCTGACTGGACCGAGATCGCGTCGTTGGCCGCGTCGAGCCGCTCGAGGTCAGCATCCGTCCGGTACTTGGCAGCGAGGCGCGCGCACGCCGGCTCCACGCCCTCGCGCGTCTCGAGCAGTGCTGACAGGCGGATCCGGCCACCTCGGATGAGCAGGCCCACCGAGTTGGCCATCGAGGCCTCTCCGGGTCGCTGCACGAAGGCACCGCCCGCCCGCCCCGTCTTGATCCGGATCAGCCCCTGCACCTCGAGGATCCGCAGCGCCTCGCGCACGGTCGTGCGACTCATGCCGGTCTGCATGACCAGCTCGCGCTCCGGGGGCAGGGCGCTGCCCTCGGGGAACTGCGACTGCAGGATGCGCTCCCGCAGATCACCTGCGAGGACGTCGGAGGCCTTGGGCACGTGCACCGGGGTCAGCTTGACCGGTTCTCGGACGGTGGCGGTCGGCTCAACCATTCGTCCACCTCCGGTTTGCGCGCATTGGTCTTACCGAATCTAGCACCCGCTCAGGCCTTCTGGCCTGGAGGGACACCTCAGGAAGGACGAGTCGTGCAGTGGACGCTGTCTGAAGAGCAGGTTGCCTACCAGGAGGCGCTTCGCGGGTGGCTGGGTGCGACAGCCCCGTCAGCCGTGCTGCGCTCCTGGCTGGATGCGGGCGACGTGGAGACCTTCCAGCGGAGCTTCGCCGCTGCTGGCTGGAGCGGGGTCGGGATCCCCGAGGAGCTGGCCGGCCAGGGCGGCGGGTTGGTCGAGCTCGCCCTCACCTGCGAGGAGCTCGGGAGGAGCGCCGCCCCCTCGGCGGGCTGGCTGGCCACCGTGCTCGCGGTCCCTGCGCTGTCCGGCCGGAAGGACCTCCTCGCGGCGGCGCTCGCCGGGCCAGGGGTGGCCCTCCTCCTGCCGGCAGAGCAGGTGCCCGCCACGGCCCGACCGCTGCCGCTGTCCTCGGACGGCACCCTCTCGGGGGAGATCCCGCGCGTCCTGGCCGGCGGCTCGGCCGCCCGGTTCGTCGTGCCGGCGGTCGCCCCGGACGGCGTCCTGCAGCTCCGCCTGGTGGACGCGGGGGCCCAGCAGGTCCACCTGTCGGCGCGGACCCTGCTCGACCGGAGCCGATCGGTGACCGACGTCCGCCTCGCGGCTGCGCCGTCCGAGCCCCTGGACGTCGACGCGAGCGCGGTGCTGGCCGAGGCCTCGGACCGGGCTGCGTTGCTGGTCGCCGCCGACGCGCTGGGTGCCAGCGAGCGGATGCTCGAGCTGGCCGTGGAGTACAGCAAGCAGCGTCACCAGTTCGGCGTCCCCATCGGCTCCTTCCAGGCGGTCAAGCACGCGGCCGCGTCGATGCTGGTCGGGATCGAGGCTGCGCGTTCCGTGACCTACTACGCCGCTGCCTCCGTGGACGCCCAGGGGGCGGACAGCAGCATGCACGCGGCGGCGACGAAGGCCCAGGTCACGGCTGACGCTGCCCGGGCCGCCGACACGGCGCTGACGATGCACGGGGCCATCGGCTACACGTGGGAGCACGACCTCCACCTGTTCTACAAGCGGGTCAAGCTCGACGAGCGCCTCGCCGGCTCTCCGGCGGCCTGGAACGAGCGCCTGGCGGATGCCCTCCAGCTGGTGTAGTCAAATGGTCAGGCCTTTGGTACCTTTTGCGAACGCGAACCGGAGAGAGAAGGACAGCAACCGTGGACTTCGAGCTCAGTGAAGACCAGTCCACCATCCGGAAGTCGGTGGCCGAGCTGGCCGCGCGCTTCGACGACCAGTACTGGATGGAGAAGGACGAGCGCCACGAGTTCCCGTCCGAGTTCTACGAGGCGGTCGCCTCCGCCGGTTGGCTGGGGCTCACGACCCCCGAGGAGTACGGCGGCCACGGCTACGGCATCACCGAGGCGTCCCTCCTGCTGGAGGAGGTCTCGGCCTCCGGCGGTGGGATGAACGCGGCCAGCGCGATCCACCTGTCGATCTTCGGGATGCACCCGGTGATCGTCCACGGGTCGGACCAGATGAAGAAGGAGAACCTGCCCCGCATCGTCGCCGGTGACCTCCACGTCTGCTTCGGGGTCACCGAGCCCGGGGCGGGGCTCGACACCACGCGCATCACCACGTTCGCCAAGCGGGACGGCTCGGACTACGTCGTCAACGGGCGCAAGGTGTGGATCTCCAAGGCCCAGGAGTCCGAGAAGATCCTGCTCCTGACGCGGACCGCGAAGTTCGAGGACTCACCGAAGAAGACGGCCGGCCTCACGCTGTTCTTCACCGACCTGAACCGGGACGCCGTCGACATCCGGCCGATCCGCAAGATGGGCCGCAACGCCATCTCGTCGAACGAGCTGTTCATCGACGACCTCCGCATCCCCGAGGAGGACCGCGTCGGCGAGGAGGGCCAGGGGTTCAAGTACATCCTCGACGGCCTGAACCCCGAGCGCATGCTCATCGCCGCAGAGGCCCTGGGACTCGGGCGGGCGGCGCTGCGCCGAGCCGTGCGCTACGGGAACGAGCGGGAGGTCTTCGGCCGGCCCATCGGGATGAACCAGGGGCTGCAGTTCCCGCTGGCCGACTCGCTGGCGCACCTCGACGCCGCTGAGCTCTCCCTGCGCAAGGCCACCTGGCTCTACGACCAGGGGCTGCCGTGCGCACGGGAGGCGAACACCGCGAAGTACCTGTGCGCCGACGCCGGCTTCACCGCGGCTGACCGGGCACTGCAGACGCACGGCGGCATGGGCTACGCGGAGGAGTACCACGTCGCCCGCTACTTCCGCGAGGCCCGCCTGTTGCGCATCGCGCCGATCAGCCAGGAGATGGTGCTGAACTTCCTGGGCGAGCACGTCCTCGGCATGCCGCGGAGCTACTGATGTTCTCCCTGGAGGGGCGCTCAGCGCTCGTGACCGGTGCCGGCAACGGCATCGGAGCCGCCGTGGCGAGGGCCTTCGCCACGGCCGGCGCCGCTGTGGTCGTGACCGACGTCGACAAGGACGCGGCCGGGTCCGTCGCCGACAGCATCGTGGCCGCGGGCGGCCGCGCCGTCTCAGCGGTGGTCGACGTCCGCGACGCGGCGCAGGCGCACGAGGCTGCCGTCATGGCCGCAGACCTGACCGGTGGTCGGCTGCACGTCGTCGTCAACAACGCGGGGGCCATCGCGCCGGCGATGTTCGCCAAGATGACCCACGAGCAGTTCCAGCGGGTCCTCGACATCCACCTCGGCGGGACCTTCACCGTCAGCCAGGCCGCGCTGCCCTTCCTCGCCGAGGACGGCACCGGGCGGATCATCAACGTCACGTCGGCTGCCGGCCTCGTCGGGACGATCGGACAGGTGAACTACGCCGCGGCCAAGGCCGGCATCGTCGGTCTCACCAAGTCGCTCGCGAAGGAGCTGGCCCGACGGCGCATCACCGTCAACGCGCTCGCGCCACTGGCGGCCACCGCGATGACGGAGAACATCCGCACCAACGACAAGCTCGCCGAGATGACCCTCGCCCGCATCCCGCTCGGCCGGTGGGCCGATGCGGACGAGATCGCCGGTGCCTTCGTCTTCTTCGCCTCCGACGCGGCGTCGTACGTCACCGGGCAGGTCCTCGCCGTCGATGGTGGGACGGTCATCTGATGCGGAACAGCCCCTTCACCAACGCCGGTCGCGAGGCCCTCGTCGTCGAGGCCCTGCGCACCCCCATCGGCCGCTCGCACCCCGAGCGGGGGTGGTTCCGCGACACGCACCCCAACGAGATGCTGGGTGCCGTCTACACCGCCCTCCTCGAGAGCACCGGGCTCGCGCCCGGAACCGTCGAGGACCTGGTCATCGGCTGCACCGCGCCGTTCGGAGAGCAGTCGCGCAACATCGCGCGCAACGCCTGGCTGCAGAACGGCTACCCGCCGGAGGTGCCGGCGACGGTGCTCGACCGCCGGTGCGGGTCGGCGCAGACGGCCGTGGAGATGGCAGCTGCGCTCATCGCCTCGGGCACCCACGACGTGGTGATCGCCGGGGGCGTCGAGCACATGGGCCACGTCCCGATGGACTCGCCCGTGAAGATCTCGGAGCTGTACGGCGACCCGTGGCCGGCGGAGCTGCGGGCGCTCTACGACTTCGTCCCCCAGGGGGAGAGTGCGGAGCTCATCGCCGAGCGGTGGTCGCTCTCCCGCGAGGAGATGGACGAGTTCGCGGTCCGCTCGCACCGGCTCGCCACCGCGGCGGTCGAGGCCGGGCGCTTCGAACGCGAGATGGTGCCCCTCGAGCTGGACGGTGCGAAGCGGTCGACGGACCAGACAATCCGGCCCACGACGTCGGCGGAGAGCCTCGCCGGCCTCAAGACCCCCTTCCGCGCCACCGGGGGCCGCATCACGGCCGGCACCTCGTCACCGATCAGCGACGGCGCCGCGGGGCTCCTGCTGGCCTCCCGCAGCGGCGTCGAGCAGCACGGGCTGCGGCCGCGTGCCCGCATCCTCGACCAGACCACCGTCGGTGTGGACCCGATCATCATGCTGACCGGACCCATCCCGGCGACGCAGCGGCTGCTCGAGCGCAACGGCATGACGATCGGGGACATCGACCTGATCGAGATCAACGAGGCCTTCGGCTCGGTCGTCCTCGCCTGGCAGCGGGAGCTGCAGCCGGACATGGACCGCGTCAACGTCAACGGCGGCGCCATCGCGCTCGGCCACCCGGTCGGCGCCTCGGGCTCGCGGCTGTTCGCGACGCTCATCGCCGAGATGGAGCGCCGCGACGTCGAGATCGGCCTGGTGACCATGTGCTGCGGCGGTGGTCTCGGCACGGCCACCCTCGTCCAGCGGGTCGACGGGTGATCGACCTCCGCCCGTTCGTCCGCCCGGGCGACGGGGTGTGGTGGGGCCAGGGCGCCGCGGAGCCCGTGCCGCTCGTCGACGCCCTGCTCGACCAGGTGGACGAGATCGGGCCCCTGCGGGCGTTCAGCGGCCTCACCTGGAACGAGCGCTTCGCCGGGCACGTGTCGGACGACCTCCAGGTCCTGTCGTACGGGGGGCTCGGTGAGCTGCGCGGGCTCGACCGCTGCGGTCGGCTCGCGGTCGTCCCCTGCCACTACTCCGCCATCCCGCACCTGTTCGCCCAGGGCCGGCTCCCACACGACGTCGGCCTCCTGCAGGTGTCCCCGCCGGACAGCGACGGGACGGTGTCGCTCGGCATCGGGGTCGAGTACGTCGCCGACGCGATCCAGCACACCCGGACGCTCATCGGCGAGATCAACTCCCGGATGCCGTCGACCGTCGGCTCCGCGCGCCTCCCGCTGTCGGCGTTCGCCCTGACCGTGCAGACCGACCGGCAGCTGCCCGTCGCGCCGTTCCGCCCCATCGACGCCGTCGACCGCAAGATCGCTGATCAGGTCGCCGCGCTCGTCGAGGACGGCGACACCCTGCAGATCGGGGTGGGCTCGCTCCCGAACGCCGTCCTGGACGCGCTCTCGGGTCACGCGGGGTTGGGTGTCCACTCCGGGATGATCACCGACGGCGTGCTCACCCTGATCGAGAAGGGCGTCGTCACCGGTGCGCGCAAGGAGGTCGACCGCGGGATCGTCGTCACGGGGGCGGCCCTCGGCAGCGCAGCGCTCTACGACCGGCTCGACCAGTTCCCCGTCGAGTTCCGCGCGGCCAGCTACACGCACTCGCCCGTGGTGCTGTCGCGGCTGGAGCACTTCGTGTCGATCAACTCCGCGATCGAGGTGGACCTGCTCGGCCAGGTCGGCTCCGAGGTGAGCCGGGGGCGGCACGTGGGGGCCCTCGGGGGGCAGGCCGACTTCAGCCGGGCCGCCTCGCTGACGGGAGCCCGCTCGATCATCGCGCTGCGGTCGGAGCACGGCGGCGAGTCGACCATCCGCGCCTCGCTCGCGGCTGGGGTCGTCACGACGGCCCGGGCCGACGTGGACGCCGTCGTGACCGAGCACGGAACGGCCGTCCTCACCGGATGCACCGTCACAGAACGCGCGCGCCTGCTGCTGGCCGTGGCAGCGCCCCACCACCGCGAGGCGCTCCAGCGGGACCTCGCCGACAAGGGAGGACGACGATGACAGCTGTCGACAACCGCACCCCGGGCGAGACCCGGCGGGTGCACGTGCGCGAAGTGGGGCCCCGGGACGGGTTCCAGAACGAGCCCGAGACGATCCGGACGGCCGACAAGATCGCTCTCATCAACGCCCTCGGCCGCGCCGGCTTCGAGCGCATCGAGGTCGCGAGCTTCGTCCGCCCCGACGTCATCCCTCAGCTGGCCGACGGTGTCGAGGTCCTGAGGGGCATCGACGTCCCGGACACCGTGCGCCGCATGGTCCTCGTGCCCAACAGCCGGGGGCTCGACAACGCCCTCAAGGTGCGGGAGCTGTTCGAGGACGTCACGCTGTTCGTCAGCTCGTCGCAGACGCACAACCAGCGCAACATCAACCGCACGGTCGAGCAGACGATGGACGACGTCGCGGTCATGGGCAAGCGCGTCGTGGCCGAGGACCTGACCTTCTGCGCCGTGATCGCGACGGCCTTCGGCTGTCCCTTCGAGGGGCACATCCCGATCGACCGCGTCCTCGACCTCGCCGAGCAGTTCGCCGCCGCAGGGGCCACGGAGATCGGCTTCGGCGACACCACCGGCATGGCGAACCCGGCGTACGTCTCCCGCTTCTTCTCGGCAGCGGTCGAGCGCCTGCCCGGTGTCGAGCTCACCGCCCACTTCCACAACACCCGCGGGCAGGGTCTGGCGAACGCCTACGCGGCCCTCGAGGCCGGCTGCACGAGCTTCGAGGCGAGCTTCGGCGAGCTGGGCGGGTGCCCCGTACCCGCAGGCTCCACCGGGAACATCTCCACGGAGGACCTCGTCAGCATGTTCCACGAGATGGGCGTCGAGACCGGTGTCGACCTCGACGCCCTGCTCGTCGCCGCCCGACAGGCACAGGCCGTCCTCGGCCGCAAGCTCACCAGCCACTCGATCATCGCCGGTCCCGTCCTGTGGAGCACCGCGACGCCCTGAGACAGCACGACCCGACCCGACACCACACCAGGAGCACTCATGACTAACCGCGTCGCCCTCGTCACCGGAGGCGCCCAGGGCATCGGCAAGGGCATCGCCAGCGCACTCGCCGCTGCCGGCGCCCGTGTCGCCATCGCCGACCTCAACCTCGAGGTTGCCGAGCTGACCGCGAAGGAGATCACAGAGGCGGGGGGGACCGCGATCGCGGTCCGGATCGACGTGACCGACGGCGATTCCGTCCGCGCGGCCGTCGGTCAGGTCGAGCAGTCGCTCGGCCCCGTCGAGATCGTCGTCAACAACGCCGGGTGGGACGACTTCATGCCGTTCGTCGACACCACCGAGCAGTTCTGGGACAAGGTGCTGGACATCAACTTCAAGGGCGCCCTGCGCGTGACCCAGGCCGTCGTCCCCGGCATGGTCGAGCGGGGCTTCGGCCGCGTCATCAACATCGGGTCCGACGCCGGCCGGGTGGGGTCCTCCCTGGAGGCCGTGTACTCCGGGACGAAGGGCGGCATCATCGCCTTCACCAAGACGCTGGCGCGCGAGGTCGCGAAGTCCGGGATCACGGCCAACACGGTCTGCCCGGGGCCGACCGACACCCCCGCGCTCCGGAAGTTCGCCGACGGAGCAGGCAACGCCGAGAAGGTCATCGCCGGGATGACGCGAGCGGTGCCCCTGGGCCGGCTCGGGACCCCCGAGGACGTCGGCCCCGCTGTGGCCTTCTTCGCCTCCGACGCCGCGGGTTTCATCACCGGCCAGACGCTGTCCGTCAGCGGCGGCCTCACGATGGCGTGAGCAGCCCTTCGACGGTGCCCGCCGGGCCGGTCGCGGCGACCACCGCGGGCCCGGCCACCGATGTCGTGACGAGCAGTCGCCCGGCTCCCGGGGTGGTGCTCGTGACGCTCGACCGTCCACCGGCGAACGCGCTGGGGCCGGCGATCCTGGACGGCCTGCACGCGGCCATCGACGCGGCGGAGCGTGACGGCGACGTCAAGGTGATGGTGCTGACGTCGGCGTTGGACGGCTTCTTCGCGGCGGGCGCCGACATCAAGCACCTGTCCTCGATCGACGCCGTGTCGTTCACGGCCTACGGCGACACCATGAGGGCTGTCAACGACCGGCTGGCCTCGGCTCCCTGGATCACCATCGCTGCCGTCGGCGGCCTGGCCCTCGGCGGCGGACTCGAGCTCGCCATGGCCTGCACCATGCGCGTCTCGGGCCCCGAGGCGCGCTACGGCCTGCCTGAGGTGAAGATCGGTCTCATCCCCGGGGCCGGGGGGACGCAGCGGCTGCCCCGCCTGGTCGGCCGGGGCCGTGCCATGGACATCATGCTGACCGCACGCCAGGTCCCGGCTGCCGAGGCTCTGGCCATCGGCCTGGTCGACCGCCTGACCGAGGGGGACCCGGTCCCCGCAGCCCTGGAGCTGGCAGCCGAGCTGGTGACCGCGTCACTGCCCGCGCAGCTGGCGGCGCGACGTTCCGTGGACGCCGCCTTCGACCTGCCGCTCGAGGAAGGCTTCGCCTTCGAGGTGGAGCAGGAGCAGGCGCTGTTCGAGGTGGGCGAGGCGGCAGAGGGCATCTCCGCCTTCCTCGCCAAGCGCCGGCCGCGGTTCGCCTAGCTCGGTCCGAGACCCCGACCCGAAGGAGCCCGGTGGAGTTCACTGACACCGTCGTGATCGTGACCGGTGCCGGGTCCGGCATCGGTGCCACCACCGCGCGGATGTTCGGCGAGCGCGGCGCGACGGTCGTGGCCGTCGACCGCGACGAGGGTGCCGCCGAGGCCACGGCGGGCCTCATCACCCGTCAGGGCGGGACGGCCACGGCCCTTCGGGCTGACCTGACCCGCGAGGGCGATGTGCGCGAGGTCGTCAGCAGCACCCTGAGCAGGCACGGCCGGGTGGACGTCCTGCACAACAACGCCGGGGTGTTCCCGGCTGCAGAGGGACGCCTGCACGAGGTGGACGCGCGGTCCTGGGACCTCACCCTGCGGGTCAACCTCCAGGCGTCCGTGCTGATGAGCCAGGCGGTCCTGCCGTCCATGATCGCGGCCGGGGGCGGCTCCATCGTCAACACGTCGTCCGCGCAGGCACGGGTCGGGGACGTCGCGTGGACCTCGTACGGCGTGGCCAAGGCTGCTCTGGAGTCCCTCACGCGCTACACCGCCGCGCAGTACGGGCGCGACGGCATCCGCTGCAACTGCATCGCGCCCGGGCTGGTCGCGACCCCGGGGGCTCTGGCCCGGCTCCCCGCTGCGCAGCAGACGACGTACGAGGCAGCCACGCTGCTGGGTCGGCTGGGCCGCCCCGAGGAGATCGCAGAGGTCGTCCTGTTCCTCGCCTCAGGCCGCAGCTCGTTCCTCACGGGCCAGGTCCTGTGCGTCGACGGAGGCCTGCTGTCGCACATGCCCGTCGTCTGAAACCGGTCTTGCTCAAATGGTCGGACCATTGTACGTTCCGGTCGTCGTTGTGACACGGGGCACAGCACGCAGAGGAGACGCGCGATGACGATGGCCACCACGCTGGGCCGTTACAGCCAGCAGGAGATCGACTCCTACTACCAGGACGGGCACTGGCAGAAGGGGAACCTGGCTGACCTCATCGAGCTCCAGGCCGAGAAGCGCCCGGACAAGGTCTTCTGCTTCGACGACACCACCTCGATGACCTACGGGGAGATGCGGGAGCGTTCCCTTCGGGTGGCGCTCGGGCTCCAGCGCCTGGGCCTGCACGCCGGCGACCGGATCGTGGTGCAGCTTCCGAACTGGACCGAGTTCGCCCTGACGGCCGCCGGCGCAGCGCGCATCGGGGTCGTCGTCGTCCCGGTCATGCCGATCTACCGCGAGGACGAGGTGGCCTACGTCGTCGGGCACAGCGGCGCCCGGCTCGCCGTGACCTGCGACGAGTTCAAGGGCTTCCGCTACGTCGACATGCACGCGGGGCTCATCGCCACCTGCGAGTCCCTCGAGCGCGTGGTGTGCGTCTCGCGCTCGGGGAGCTCCGTCGCAGAGGGCGTCACGCCGTTCGAGCAGCTGGCCGCCGACGGCCCTCTCGACGACGTCGTCGCCGAGCTGGGCGCCGCCCCCGGTCCGGATGACCCCTTCGTGATCGTCTACACCTCCGGCACCACGGCCCGCCCGAAGGGCTGCCTGCACACCTTCAACACCATGGCCGCGACGGCCCGGGTCATCGCCGACGCCCTCGAGTACACCGAGAGCGACGTCCAGTTCGGGCCCTCGCCCATCACCCACTCCACCGGCCTCGTCACGAGCGTGCTCCTGCCGATGATGTCCGGCGCGTCCTCCTACTTCATGGACACCTGGACCCCGGAGGGGGGTCTCGAGGCGATCGCCCGCCACAAGCTGACGGCTGCCGTCACGGCCACGGCCTTCCTCCAGATGCTCATGACCGCCTACGACCCCGAGCGGCACGACGCCAGCTCGCTGCGGCTGTGGCTGTGCGCCGGGTCGCCCATCCCGAGCGCGGTCGTCGAGAAGGCCACGAAGCTGTTCACCGGTTGCAAGGTGCTCAGCCTCTACGGCCGGTCGGAGAACTTCTCGACCACGATGTGCCGGATCTCAGACGACCCGGTCCGGTCGTCCACGTCCGACGGGCGGGCCCAGGGCGGTGCGGAGGTCCAGATCGTCGACCCGCTCGGGGTCGAGGTCCCGCGGGGCGAGGTCGGCGACATCGCCTACAAGGGGCCCAGCCACATGCTCGGCTACTACCAGGACCCCCAGGCCACGGACGAGCTGTTCACCGACGCCGGCTTCTCGCGCTCGGGCGACCTCGGTGTGATGGACGAGGACGGCTTCGTCCGGGTCACGGGCCGGCTGAAGGACATCGTGATCCGCGGCGGCCTGAACATCAGCGCCCGCGAGCTGGAGGAGCTCCTGCTCGGCCACCCGGCGATCGGTGATGCCGCCGTGGTCGGCATGCCGGACGAGCGCCTCGGCGAGAAGGTGTGCGTGTTCGCCGTGCTCGCGCCAGGGCAGCCGGCGCCGACCCTCGCCGAGATCGTCGCCTACCTCAAGGAGCGACGTCTCGCGACACCGAAGCTCCCCGAGCGGCTCGAGATCGTCGACGCCCTGCCGATGACCGCGACCGGCAAGGTGCAGAAGCACGTCCTCCGGGCGGACATCGCCCAGAGGGTCTGACTCGCGGGTGGACGAGTCCGGGTTCCGGCTCCTGGTCGAGAAGGCCTGCCTGCTCGCTGACGTCACCTCGTGCCGGCTCTACCTGCGCGCCCCCGGCGGCGAGGCCCTGGAGAGGTGCATCGTCATCGGGCGCACCACGGGGTCGAAGGCGGCTCCGGCCGAGGCTCAGTTCCGGGACGCGCTCGCCGGTCGTACCGCCGTGGCCGTGAGCGCGTCCGGCAGCACGACTGTCCACCTGGCCCTGTCGGGGGCGGACGGGACGGGCGCACGCGGCCTCGCGGTCCTGCAGACCGCACGCGCAGACCTGCTCGACTCGCGGCTCGGTGCGTTGCGCGAGCTGCTCGGGGCCGCTCTCGCCGCTCGCGATGCCGGGCGGGCCCTCGCGCAGCAGCACGACGAGCTGACCAAGCGGCACGCGTGCGCCGTGCACGCTGCCACCGTCGAGGCGCGACTGAGCCCGCTGGTCCCGGCCGGCGGTGGCCTGTCGTCCATCCTCCAGGCCTGCACCGAGCTGACGGGCAAGACGCTGGCGCTGTACGGGACACGGGGCCAGCTCCTCGCCTCCTCGAGCGACGAGGGCGCCTCACAGGTCCGCGTGCCACGCCTCCCGGACCTGCTGGCCCACGCGGGACCGCACGGTCGCACCGGCCGCAGGCCGGTCATGGTCTCAGCCGATCCCCCGCGCGGCCTCCCTCGCCGGCACCTGCTGGTGCCGGTGCTCGGAGGCGATCTCCCGGTCGCGTGGCTCGTCGTCGTCGAGCACCCCTCGGCCATCCGGCCGGGTGACGAGGTCGTGGCCGTCCGCGCCGCGAGGCACCTGGCGGGGGAGCTCGACATCCAGCGCCGGCTCTCCCTGGGCGCCTGGAACGCCCGCTCAGCGCTCACCCGCCAGCTGCTCCACCGCAGCTCCGACCCGGACGACCTGCGCCTGGCCGGTGAGTACCTCGGCGTCGACGTCACGGCCCGGCGCGTCCTCGTCTACGTGCTCGACCCGCGGGCCGGCAGCGCAGGAAG
>JAOPWP010000190.1 GCA_025965615.1 Frankiales bacterium | reverse complement strand
CGGCGACGATCTCGCTCGTCGACAGGGACCCGGCCGACAGGAACACGGCGATGAGCGCCAGGGCCAAGGCGATCTCGTAGCTGATGACCTGCGCGGCAGACCGGAGCCCGCCGAGCAGGGGGTAGGTCGAACCGCTGGACCAGCCGGCCAGCACGATGCCGAACACGCCGAGGCTTGCGCAGGCGAGGACCCAGAGGACTCCGATGGGCAGGTCGGTCAGCTGCAGCGCCGTACGCGTGCCACCGATGTCGACGGCCGGGCCGAACGGGATCACCGAGAAGGCGAGGAAGGCGGGGACTGCGGAGAGCACGGGCGCCAGCAGGTAGACCGGCTTGTCCGCCAGCGCCGGGATGATGTCCTCCTTGAACGCCAGCTTGAGGCCGTCCGCGAGCGACTGCCCCCAGCCGCCCGGCCCCACCCGGTTCGGACCGCTGCGCTGCTGCATGCGAGCGACGACCTTGCGCTCGAACACGATCGAGAACAGCGTCAGCAGCACGAGCAGGACGAAGACGAACAGCGCCTTGACGATCGTGATCCAGAACGGCTCGTTGCCGAAGCTGGTCAGCGGGAGCTGGGTGTCGGGCGACTGGGCGAGCACCTCGAGGCCCCTCATGCGGCACCTCCCGCGCTGATCGCGACCACAGTGCCAGGCAGCACGGCGAGGTCGCGGCGCACGGCCGCGTCGGGCGTGCGCATGGGGACCCAGACGACCCGGTCGGGCAGGGCCGCGACCACCAGCGGGAGGGTCAGTGATCCCCGATCGGAGCGCACCGTCACGAGCCCGCCCTCCACGGCGCCGATCTCGGCGGCAGTCGCGGCGGACAGGTGCAGGCGCGGGCGTCGAGCAGTGCCCGCGAGGAACGGCTCGCCGTCCTGCAGCGACCCGTCGTCGAGCAGCCAGTGCCACGAGGCGAGGACGGCCTGTCCTGCTGCGGGGTCCGGGGCGACGGGCAGCTCGACGTCCTGCCCGTCAGGCCGGGGCTCCGCCGTCTGGGTCGGACGGCTGGCCGGGAGCCCGATCCGACTGATCTCGGCGCGGGCCGAGATGACGTCGGGCAGGCCGAGCGCGACGTCCATCTCGTCGGCCAGGGAGTTGAGCACCCGCCCGTCGGACAGCGCGCCGGACAGCCGCAGCACCTGGTCGAAGGGACGAGCACGTCCCTCCCAGTCGAGGTAGGTGCCGGCCTTCTCGACCGCGGCAGCGACCGGGAGCACGACGTCCGCCCGGTCCGTGACCGGAGAGCGGCGCAGCTCGAGGCTCACCAGGAACGGCACGTTGTCGAGCGCGTCCAGGGCCAGCCAGGGGTCGGGGCAGTCGGCCGGGTCGACCGCGCCGACGAGCAGGCCCGACAGGCCACCGTCGCGCGCGGCGGTGAGGATGCCGTCGAGGTCACGACCGGGTGTCGTGGGAAGGGTGCCCCACACCGCGGCGACCTCGGCCCGGTCGGCGTCGTCGGACACCAGCCGGCCACCCGGCAGCATCGACGGCAGCGCCCCCACGTCGACGGCTCCGCGCTCACCCGCTCGGCGGGGGATCCACGCGAGGCGGGCCCCGGTCTTCTCGGCGAGGCGAGCCGCGGCGCTCAGCGCCCCCGGCACCGCAGCGAGCCGCTCGCCGACGAGGACCAGCGCCCTGGGGCCGGAGAGCGCACCGGTGATCGCGGTGTAGGCGTCGTCGCCCTTGCCCGAGGACCCCGCGAGCGCTGACAGGACCTGGGTCTCGCCGCCCGGCGCGACCTGCACGAGCGTGGCCGCGGTCTTGACCGCACCCGGGGAGCGGAACGGCGCGACCGTGAAGACCTGCGTCCCGTTGCGGCGGACCGCCTTGCGGAGCCGGAGGAAGACGATCGGTGACTCCTCCTCCGGCTCGAAGCCGACCAGGAGCACCGCGGAGGCCGCCTCGACGTCGGCGTAGGTGACGACGCCGTCCTGACCGGCGTAGCGCCCGGCGACGGAGGTCGACAGGAACGCCAGCTCTTCGTCGGAGTGCGGGCGCACGCGGCTGTCGACGTCATGGGTCCCGAGCGCGACGCGGGCGAACTTGGCGTAGGCATAGGCGTCTTCGACCGTCAGGCGGCCGCCGGGCAGGACGCCGACGCCCTTCTCGTCACGGGCCAGCGCGAGGCCGCGGGCTGCGCGCTCGAGCGCCTCGCTCCACGACGCCTCGCGCAGCCGACCGGTGGCGTAGTCGCGGACGAGGGGGCTCCCGATGCGGTCGCCCTGCTCGGTGTAGGTGAAGGCCCAGCGACCCTTGTCGCAGTTCCACTCCTCGTTGACCTCGGGGTCGTCGCCGGCCAGCCGGCGCAGCACCTTGCCGCGGCGGTGGTCGGTGCGCAGGGCGCAGCCCGAGGCGCAGTGCTCGCAGACCAACGGCGTCGACACCAGGTCGAACGGCCGGGCCCGGAAGCGGTAGGCCGCGCCGGTGAGGGCCCCGACCGGGCAGATCTGCACGGTGTTGCCCGAGAAGTAGCTCTCGAACGGCTGGTCGGCGTAGATCGCGACCTGCTGGAGGGCTCCCCGCTCGAACAGCTCGATGAA
>JAOPWP010000175.1 GCA_025965615.1 Frankiales bacterium | reverse complement strand
AGGTTGCCCACGTGTTACTCACCCGTTCGCCGCTCGAGTACCCCGAAGGGCCTTTCCGCTCGACTTGCATGTGTTAAGCACGCCGCCAGCGTTCGTCCTGAGCCAGGATCAAACTCTCCGTTAATGATGATGGCCCAGACCGTGGCCTGGGCTAGAGAGTCGCTGCCTCCCTGGAGGAGGTCAGCTGTTGATTCTGACGACAGAAGTCAACTAGCTATAAAGCAGTTGTCCTTGTCACCAAAATGAATCCGGTCTCGAGTCGTGCGGATCCAGGTGGATCCGTCGTACGCCGAGTGCCGGACATATGGCACTGACTTTCGGCACGCTGTTGAGTTCTCAAGGAACGGGTGCGCACCGTCCGGGCCTCGCGGCCGTTCTCGGGGCAACTCGCCTAGCTTACGTTGCTGTGTGGCGCCGTGTCAAACCTCTTGGTGTGACTCGGTTCCTGCAGCCCTCCCCTCTCGGACACGGCTAGGCCGTGGTGTTCCGATGAGGGAGTGTCCTCGAACCGTGCTGCAGCGTTTCGCTCCGCTGCCGTCCGGTGCTCCGGGGACAAAGATGAAGTTACGAGCAGGAAGACGCAGAGTCAAATCCCCGCAGGGGTGCCGAGCGGCACACCCGTCTGACGGCGCGTCCGGGTCAGGGACGGCCCTGCCCCTGCTATAGGGGCGGCGCGTCAGCGGGAGCCGGGCGCTCGACCACGGCGATCGTCCGCTTGCCGCGGCGCAGGACGAGGAAGCGGCCGTGGAGCCACGCGCCCTCTCCCGGTCGGTCGGCCTCGTCGCCGACCCGGGCGTTGTTGAGGTAGGCGCCGCCGTCCCGTACAGCCCGCCGGGCGTCGGAGCGCGAGATGCCGAGCGACCCCGCCAGCAGCTCCACCACGGTGGGGACGGGCCCCGTGCCCAGCTGCAGGGACGGGGCCTCGGCCAGGGCAGCCGTCAGGGTCGCCTCGTCCAGGTCCTCGAGCGAGCCGGCGCCGAACAGGGCCGCGCTCGCCGCTTGCACGGCCGCCAGCTCCCCTGGTCCGTGGACCAGAGCGGTCAGCTCCTCGGCGAGGCACCGCTGGGCGGCGCGGGCCTGCGGGCGGTCGGACGTCGCGGCGTCGAGCTCTTCCACCCGTTCGCGCGGGAGGAAGGTGAGCAGCCGGAGGTAGGTGCCGACGTCGCGGTCGTCGACGTTGAGCAGGTACTGGTACAGGCTGTACGGCGACGTCAGAGCGGGGTCGAGCCAGACGTTCCCCCCGCCGGTGCTCTTGCCGATCTTGGCCCCGGACGCGTCGGTGACCAGGGGCAGGGTGAGGGCGTGCACGGGTGCCCGCTCCGCACCCTCCACCCGACGGATGAGGTCGAGGCCCGCGGTGATGTTGCCCCACTGGTCGTTGCCGCCGATCTGGAGCGTGCACCCGTGCCGGCGGTACAGCTCGAGGTAGTCGTTGGCCTGGAGCAGCTGGTAGCTGAACTCGGTGAAGGTGAGCCCGCCCGACTCCAACCGGGCACTGACCGACTCCTTGGCCAGCATGGCGCCGATCGGGAAGTGCTTGCCGACGTCTCGCAGGAACTCGATCGCCGACATCGGGGCGGTCCACTCCAGGTTGTCCGCCAGCACGGCCCCGCTGGGGCTGTCGTCGAAGTCCAGGAAACGTTCGAGCTGGCGGCGGATCAGGCGGACCCGGTCGGCGACCACCTCGGCGGTCATCAGCACCCGCTCGGAGGAGCGCCCGGAGGGGTCGCCGATGAAGCCGGTGGCTCCCCCGGCGAGGGCGACCGGGCGGTGCCCGGCGAGCTGGAAGCGCCGCAGGGCGAGCAGCGGGACGAGGCTCCCGACGTGCAGGCTGTCCGCGGTGGGGTCGAAGCCGCAGTAGAGCGTGACGGGCCCGGCCGCGAGGTCCCGGCGCAGCGCGGCGAGGTCGGTCGTCTGGGCGATGAGCCCGCGCCAGCTGAGGTCGTCGACGACATCCGCGACGGGGGACACGGTCGGGAGGCGGGTCGGTGCAGGGCTGCTCATGAGGGCGATCGTCCCGTACGGCCAGCGGGCGGCACGAGCCCGGTCAGCCGCGCGCGAGCTCCGGAGCGTCGAGCAGCTCGCCGGCCCTGTCGTCGTAGCGCCCGAGGGCGACGTCGACGACGACGGCTGTCGACACGCTCGCGGGGGTCCACCCGTCGTCCGGCACGTCCTGCCAGACGGCCATGCCCGCGGTCATGGGGGTGCGGACCAACCCCGGCAGCAGGTCGACCACCACGACCCCGGTTCCGGCGAGCGGCGCCGCAAGCGCCTCCGTGAGGACCGACAGCGCGCGCTTCGACACCGCATAGCCCGTGTAGGTGCCGGTACGGGTGGCGGCTCGCGCTCGGCTGGTGACGTTCACGACGTGGCCGCGGCCGCGTAGCACCATCGCCGGCAGCAGGGCGTGGCACAGGAGCATGGGGCCCCTCAGGTTGGTCTCGACGACGGCCCACAGCTCCTCGCGATCGGCCTCCCAGAAGGGTCGCTCGGTCGTCTCGATCCGCCCGGCGTTGTTGACCAGCAGGTCGATCGGCCCGAGCTGCTGCTCCGCGTGCGCCACGACCCGGTCGATGGCCGAGGCATCGGTGACGTCGACCGCGGCCGGCAGCAGCGGGACGTCGTACGCAGCGAGCTCGTCGGCGAGCGAGCGCAGCTCGCTGCTCGTCCGGGACAGCAGGAGCAGGCCCATGCCCTCGGCCGCCAGGGCATGGGCCACGTCGCGACCGAGCCCGCGCCCGGCACCGGTGACCACGCCGACCCGCCCCTGCAGCCGCCGCGGAGCCGGCGAGGTCACGACGCCACCGCGCGGCGGCGGACGACCGCAGGCCGGAAGACCGACACGGTGGGCTCGTCGGCGCACCAGAACCGCCACGGGGTCGGTGCTCCCGCTCCCGACACCCCGACCCGGGGGCCGCTGCGGACCTGCTGTGCCGCGATCGGCTCCGCGGGGGGATCCAGGCGGAGAGCCGAGGTGCGCTTCAGGAGGTCCACACCGCCGAGTTCACCGGTGACGGCGAGGGCCTTGCACAGCCGCGCCGGGCCGCGGCACAGGTCGCGGTCGGAGGCGCCGGGGCGCCGGGCCCGCGCCACCTCGACCCCGGAGACGACCTCGCCCGCCCGGAGCAGTACCGCACCTGCTTCCCCGACGGGGCCGGTGACGACGTTCAGGCACCAGTGCATCCCGTAGCTGAAGTAGACGTAGGCCCGGCCGGCGGCGCCGAACATCACGTCGGTGCGCGCGGTCCTGCCCCGGAACGCGTGCGACCCCGGATCCGCCTGCCCGGCGTAGGCCTCGACCTCGGTCAGGCGCACCGTGACGGGACCGGAGGTCAGCAGGGCCCCGAGCAGGGTGGGGGCGACGACCTCGGCCGGTCCGGTGAGGTCCACGAGGAGCTACCGACGGGCCCAGGCGAGCGCATCGGCGATCTCGCCCTCGACCACCGCGAGCTGCTCGGTGACCCGGACCGGAGCCGTCCCGCCGTGGCCGTCGCGTGCGGCGATCGCCCCGCGCACCGACAGGACCGAGCGGACGTCGGACGTGAGGTGCGGGGAGACGCGTAGCAGCTCGCCGTCGCTCACCTCGTGCAGCTCGCGGCCCTCGACGGTGCACCAGACCACCAGGTGGCCGACCGCCTCGTGCGCCTCGCGGAACGGCACGCCGTTCTTGACCAGCAGCTCAGCGACGTCCGTGGCCAGGGCGAAGCCGGTCGGTGCGGAGGCCTCCAGCACCTCTGCGTGGACGGTCATCGTGGCGATCATCCCGGCCATGGCGGGCAGGACCAGCAGCAGCGTCTCGACGGCGTCGAAGCACGGCTCCTGCGCCTCCTGCATGTCGCGGTCGTAGGTCAGCGGCAGGCCCTTGAGCATCGCCAGCGACCCGGTCACGTGACCGATCAGCCGCCCGGCCTTGCCCCGGGCCAGCTCCGCGATGTCGGGGTTCTTCTTCTGCGGCATGATCGACGACCCGGTCGAGAAGGCGTCGTCGAGGGTGACCCAGCCGAACTCCGTGGAGTTCCAGAGGACGACCTCCTCGCCCAGCCGCGACAGGTGCACGCCGAGCAGCGCCGTGACGAACAGGAACTCGGCCACGAAGTCGCGGTCGGACACCGCGTCCATCGAGTTGGCAGCGGCCGAGCTGAACCCGAGCTCCGCGGCGCTTGCCACGGGGTCGACGTCGAGCGACGAGCCGGCGAGGGCGCCGCTGCCCAGCGGCGAGACCGCGGCCCGGACGTCCCAGTCGCGCAACCGCTGCACGTCGCGCGAGAAGGCCTGCACGTGGGCCAGGAGCTGGTGTGCGAACAGGACCGGCTGGGCGTGCTGCAGGTGGGTCATCCCGGGCGCTGGGGTGTCGAGGTGCTGCCGCGCCTGGTCGACCAGCGCCTGCTCGAGCTCGACGAGCCGCTCGGCCACCAGCCGGGCGGAGTCCCTGAGGTAGAGCCGCAGGTCGGTGGCCACCTGGTCGTTGCGCGACCGACCGGCGCGCAGCTTGCCCCCGAGCCCTCCGAGCCGCTCGAGCAGCCCGCGCTCCAGGGCGGTGTGCACGTCCTCGTCCTCGACCTGAGGGCGGAAGGACCCGTCGGCCACGGCCACCCGCAGGTCCTCGAGCGCACCCAGCATCCGGGCCAGCTCGTCCTCGGAGAGCAGGCCCGCCCGGTGCAGGACCCGGGCGTGGGCGCACGACGACTGCAGGTCGTACGGCGCGAGCCGCCAGTCGAAGTGGACGCTCACCGAGAGCCGGGCGAGCGCCTCGGAGGGGCCGCCCTCGAAGCGGCCGCCCCACAGGCTCGTCCGCTCAGGTGCGGGGGGAGGTCCGGACGGTGCCGGGGGTGGTGCGCTGGCCATGGCTTACGGGGTCCCTTCGAGGGTGCGGCCCTCGGCCAGCCGCAGGAGGCGGGCGGCGAGGGCGTCCGCGGCGGGCAGCGCCGGGGTTCGGGTGATGAGCAGGACGGTGTCGTCACCGGAGACGGTGCCGGCGACCTCGGTGAGGCCCGCCCGGTCGAGGGCGGAACCGAGCAGGGAGGCGCCACCCGGCGGGGTGCGCAGGACGACGAGCGGGCCGGTCGCCTCGGCGGACACGAGCAGCTCCTCGAGCTGACGGCCCAGTCTCGCGTCGACGGCCTCGGCCGTCCCCTGCCGGGGACGACCCTCCGGCGGTACGGCGTAGGCCATGCCCTGCGGGGTGCGGACCTTCACCGCCCCGAGCTCCTCGAGGTCGCGGGACACGGTCGCCTGCGTCACCGTGAGCCCCGAGCTGGCGAGCAGCCGGCCCAGCTCGGTCTGGCTGGCGACCGGGGCCGCCTCGAGCAGCTCGACGATGCGCGCCTGGCGGGCGGCCTTCGTCAACGGGGCGCCGATGGAGGACGGCACGTCAGGCCTGCCGCAGGAGCCAGGTGAGCAGCGCCTTCTGGGCGTGCAGGCGGTTCTCGGCCTCGTCCCACACGGCCGAGTGCCGACCGTCGAGGGCGCCCGCCGAGATCTCCTCGCCGCGGTGGGCCGGGAGGCAGTGCAGGACGACCACGTCGGGCGAGGCGGCCGCGACAGCCCGCTCGTCGAGGGCGTAGGGCGCCAGGTCGCGCAGGCGCTGGGTCGCGTCGTCCTGCCCCATGGACACCCACACGTCGGTGTAGAGCACGTCGGCCCCTGCGGCCAGCTCGGCCGGGTCGTCCGTCACCGAGATGTCGGTGCCGAAGGCCCTCGCCCGGTCGAGGACGGCAGGGTCGGGCTGGTAGCCGGCGGGGGCTCCCACGCGTACGTGCATCCCGGCCATCGCCGCGCCGACCAGCAGGGAGGCGGCCATGTTGTTGGCACCGTCGCCGAGGTAGCCCAAGGTGAGCCCCTGCGTGCTGCCCCTGCGCTCGCGGATCGTCTGCAGGTCCGCCAGCACCTGGCACGGGTGGAAGGAGTCGGTGAGCGCGTTGACCACCGGGACGCTGCTCGCGGCTGCGAGCGCCTCGATCCGCTCCTGGCCGAAGGTCCGGATCACCACGGCGTCGACGTAGCGGGACAGGACGCGTGCGGTGTCCTCGATCGTCTCGCCCCGCCCGAGCTGGGTGCTGCCGGCGTCCACGATCACCGGGTGGCCGCCGAGCTGGACGATCCCGACCTCGAAGGACAGCCGGGTGCGCGTGCTGGGCTTCTCGAAGACCACGGCGACCGTCTTGTCCGCCAGGGGCCTGGACCCGGTCGGGTCCCGCTTCTGCTGCTCGGCCAGCTCGAGGACCTCGGTCTGCTCCCGCGGGGTGAGGTCGTCGTCAGCGAGGAAGTGGCGCGTCATCCGGTCACCGGCCCACCCGTGAGATCGCCGACGCGGGCCAGCAGCTCGCTGACCGCGAAGGGCTTGAGGAACACGTTCTCGGCACCGACCAGCAGGCGGATGTCCGGGACGGCCTCCTCCTGCCCGGTCACCACGAGCACCGGCACCGCGGACAGGTCGGGGTCCTGTCGCAGGTGCTCGATCACGCTCACTCCGCCGAGGTCCGGCATCATCAGGTCGAGCAGGATCAGGCCCGGGGGGCTCGCCGCCGCCTTGACCAGTCCCGCGAGTCCGTCCGGGGCGGTGGCGACGTCGTAGCCCTCGGCCGAGAGCAGGGTGTGGAGCAGCCCGCGGACGCTGGGGTCGTCCTCCACCACGAGCACGCGCAACCCGCTCACGCGGGGCTCGCGACAGCGGAGGCCTGCATGGCCTGGACCCTAGTGCTGGACAGGATCGCAGGCAGCGCAGCCAGGAAGGCGTCGATCTGGGCGCGGGTCACCACGAGCGGTGGCGCGAGGCGGATCACAGCGGGCGCAGCCGCGTTGACCAGGAACCCGGCTTCCTGGGCGGCCGCCTCCACCGCCACCGACACGGGACCGGTGAGGACGATGCCGATCCACAGCCCCAGGCCACGGACCTGCTGCACCAGGGGGTGCTGCAGTGCCTCGATGCCGTCCCGCAGGTGCTCGCCGAGAGACTGCGCGCGGTCGAGCAGACCGTCCTGTTCGACCGTGCGCAGGACGGCGAGCGCGGCCGCACAGGCGATCGGGCTGCCGCCGAAGGTGGTGCCGTGGTCGCCCTTGCCGAAGGCGCTGGCCGCCCGCCCGTTCGCCACGACGGCGCCGATCGGCAGGCCGCCTCCGAGCGCCTTGGCCAGCGTCACGACGTCCGGCACCACGGTCGGGGCGACGACCCGGCTGGTCAGCCAGGAGCCGACCCGGCCCACACCTCCCTGGACCTCGTCGAGGTGGAGCAGCGCCCCGGACCGGTCGCAGGCCTGCCGGGCGGCTTCCAGGAACCCGGCTGGCGGCAGCACGACGCCTGCCTCGCCCATGACGGGTTCGAGCACCACGCTGGCCGTCGTCTCGTCGACCGCTGCGGCGAGCGCCTCCGCGTCGCCGTACGGGACGAAGACCACCGGTCCGGGCAGGGGCTCGAACGGGATGCGCTTCG
The DNA here is from genome assembly GCA_025965615.1 of Frankiales bacterium. Taxonomy (GTDB): domain Bacteria; phylum Actinomycetota; class Actinomycetes; order Mycobacteriales; family SCTD01; genus SCTD01. Next base: position 9,442 of record JAOPWP010000175.1, on the reverse strand, counting down.
CCGACTGGCCGGTGACGGCCAGAGCTCCCATCGTCCGCCCGTGGAAGGCGCCCTCGCAGGCGACCCACCCCCCACCCGGCCGCAGGCGCCGGGAGAGCTTGAGGGCCGCCTCGTTCGCCTCCGCGCCCGAGTTGGTGAACAGCACGCGGCAGTCGGGGCCGCTGCCGATGAGGTCCTTGAGCCGCTCGGCGAGCTCGATCCCCGGAGCGTGCGCCGCCAGGTTGCTGGTGTGCCCGAGCGTCCGGATCTGCTGGCTCACGGCCTCGACGACGGCCGGGTGGGCGTGACCGAGCAGGTTCACCGCGATGCCGCCGAGCAGGTCGACGTACTGCTTGCCGTCGACGTCGACGACCGTGGCGCCGCTGCCGCTGGCGAGGACCACCGACGGGGTGCCGTAGTTGGCCATCAGCGCGTCGTCCCAGCGAGCGAGCCAGCGGGACGTCTCGGGACCTGCGCCGGTCACGACGGCACCACCATCGTGCCGACGCCCTCGTCGGTGAACAGCTCGAGCAGCAGGCTGTGGGGCACGCGGCCGTAGAGCACGTGGGCCCGGCCCACTCCACCGCGCACGGCTGCGAGGCAGGCCTCCATCTTCGGGACCATGCCGCTGGACAGGTCGGGCAGCAGCTGCTCGAGCTCGTCCACCGTGAGCTGGCTGAGGACGTCGGCGGCCGTCGGCGCCGGGGAGGAGTCAGCTGCGGAGGCCGGCCAGCTGGCGTAGAGCCCCTCGACGTCCGTCAGCACGACGAGCTTCTCGGCGGACAGCGCGACGGCGAGCGCCGCTGCGGCGGTGTCGGCGTTGACGTTGTAGACCTCACCGCTGCGACCACGCGCGATGGTGGCCACCACCGGCACCTTGCCCTCGTCGAGCAGCGCCTCGACGATCTGCGGCTGCACCTCGACCACCTCGCCGACGAGTCCGATGTCGACCGGCTGCCCGTCGACGATCACGTCGCGCCGCTCGGCGGTGAACAGGTGGGCGTCCTCACCGGACAGGCCGACGGCGAAGGGCCCGTGCGCGTTGATGCTCCCGACGACCTCGGAGCTGACCTGGCCGACCAGGACCATGCGGACGACCTCGATCGTCTCGGGCGTGGTCACCCGGAACCCCCCGCGGAACTCGCTGTCGACGCCGAGCCGCTCGAGGTGGGCGGTGATCTGGGGGCCGCCTCCGTGCACGACGACGACGCGCACACCTGCGTAGCGCAGGAACACGACGTCCTCGGCGAACGACTGCTGCAGCGCGGGAGTCGTCATCGCGTTGCCGCCGTACTTGATCACGATCGTGCGGCCGGAGAAGGACTTCAGCCACGGCAGGGCCTCGACGAGGGCGGCAGCCTTGGGGAGGGCGACGTGGCCCCTGGCCGCCGTGGAGGTACGGGTCGCGGTCATGTGGAGTAGGCCGAGTTCTCGTGCACGTAGGCCGTCGTGAGGTCGTTGGTGCGGATCGTCGCCGTCGCGCTGCCCGCGTGCAGGTCGATCAGCACGTGCACCGACCGGCCGACGAAGCGCACCTCGGCCGGATCGGCGAAGGCGACTCCCCCGCGGCACACCTGGACGCCGTTGAACGTGACGTCGACCGCGTCGATCTCGAAGGCCGCCGCGGTCGTGCCGAGCGACGCGAGCACGCGACCCCAGTTGGGGTCCTCGCCGAAGACGGCGCACTTGAACAGGTTGCTCCGCGCGACCGACCGGCCGACCTCGACGGCGTCGTCCTCGGTCGCGGCTCCCACGACCTGGAGGGCGATGTCGTGCGCCGACCCCTCCGCATCAGCGAGCAGCTGCAGCGCCAGCGACTCGCACACCTGCCACACCGCCCGGTGGAACGCCTCGTCGTCCGGGCGCACACCGGACGCCCCCGACGCCATGAGCAGCACCGTGTCGTTCGTCGACTGGCAGCCGTCGGAGTCGAGCCGGTCGAAGGTGGTGCGGGTGGCGGCCCGCAGCGCCGCGTCGCACTGGGCCGCGTCGACCTCGGCGTCCGTCGTCAGCACGACGAGCATCGTGGCGAGCGCGGGAGCGAGCATGCCGGCGCCCTTGGCCATACCACCGACCGTCCAGCCCTCCCCCGCCACGACAGCCTGCTTGGCGACCGTGTCGGTGGTCATGATGGCCAGGGCGGCGTCGTACCCCCCGTCGGCCGAGAGGCGCGGGTGGGCGGCGGCGAGGCCGGCGAGCAGCCGCTCCTGGCTGAACAGGGGGCCGATCAGCCCCGTCGAGCAGACGACGACGTCACCGGCGCTGTCGTCGAGCAGCGAGGCGGCCAGCTCGGCCGTCGCGTGCGTCGTGGCGAACCCGGCCGGTCCGGTGCCGCAGTTGGCCCCGCCGGAGTTCAGGACGACGGCGACGACCGAGCCGTCCTGCACGACCTGCTCGCTCCAGAGCACCGGGTTGGCCTTGAACCGGTTGCTCGTGAAGACGGCTGCCCCCGAGCGCAGCGGCCCGTCGTTCACCACGACGGCGACGTCCGGTGCGCCACTGGACTTGAGCCCGGCGGACACGCCGGCCGCCCGGAAGCCCTTCGCAGCAGTCACGCTCATGGCGCGGTCCCGCATGCCGTGAGCCCGGCTGTCTCCGGCAGCCCGAGGGCCAGGTTCGCGCACTGCAGCGCCTGGCCGGAGGCACCCTTGCCGAGGTTGTCGAGCGCCGCGACCACCACGACGCGCCCGGCGTCGACGTCGACCGCCACCTGGATCTGGCAGGCGTTGCCGCCGACCGTCGCGGCGGTGTGCGGCCACCGACCGGCCGGGAGCACGTGGACGAACGGCTCGTCGGCGTAGGCCCGGACGAGCGCGTCGCGTAGCTCGTCCTCGCCGGCGCGGGTGCGCGCCGTGCAGGTGGCGAGGATGCCGCGGGGCATGGGGACCAGCGTCGGCGTGTACGACAGCGTCACTTCCGCGCCGGCCAGCCGGCGGAGGCTCTGCCGCACCTCCGGCACGTGCCGGTGGGCCGCGACCTTGTACGCCGATGCGTCGCCCATGACCTCGCTGCCGAGCAGCGAGGGGGCCAGCCCGCGCCCCGCCCCGCTCGTCCCGCTGGCCGTCGTGGTGACGAGATCGGTGGGCTCGACGAGCCGGGCGGCCAGGAGCGGGCCGAGGGCGAGCGTCATCGCCGTGGCGTTGCACCCCGGCCCGGCGATCCGCCGGGCTCCGACGAGCTCGTCGCGGAACAGCTCCGGGAGGCCGTACGGCCATTCCCCCGCGTAGGGCGTGTCGTAGAAGCGCACCCAGTCCTCGGCGCGTCCGAGCCGGTGGTCGGCACCCAGGTCGACGACCGGGAGCCCAGCCGGGAGAGCTGCCGCGAGCGCCGCGGACTGACCGTGCGGGAGGGCGAGGAAGACGACGTCGGCCTCGCCCAGGACCTCGGCCGTGGTCTCGGCGAAGACGCGGTGCTCGAGCTGGGGCAGGTGCGGGTGCAGCTCCGGGACGGCCCTTCCGGCCGCCGCGCCGGCCGCCACGGGCCCCACCTCGAGCTCGGGGTGCCCGAGCAGGAGTCGCAGGAGCTCGCCGCCGGCGTAACCGCTCGCCCCCGCCACGGCTGCTGTGATCCCCATGCGGTCACCATACAAGATCCTGCATGGATATGCAGTGTGGTGGCTCCGCTCAGGACCGCAGCGCGGCGCCCGTCCGGCGACCGGCCTCCGCGACGGCGGCGTCGCGCGCAGCGAGGACGTCGGCGTCGGTGAGGGTCCGGTCCGGCGCCCGCAGGCGCAGGGCGTAGGCCAGCGAGCGACGCCCGGGACCGACCTGCGGTCCGGTGTAGACGTCGAACAGCGCGATCGCCTCGAGCAGGGGGCCGGCTCCGTCCCGCAGCGCCGCCTCGACGTCGGCAGCGGGCACGACCTCGTCCACCACCACCGCGATGTCGACGTTGGCCGGTGGGAAGTGCGACACCAGGGGGGCGGGCGGCGGCCCTGCCGCGGCAGCCGTCTCGACGAGCAGGTCGAGGTTCGCCTCGGCGGCGCAGCTGCGGGCAGGCAGGCCGAGCGCCGCGATGACCCGCGGGTGGAGCTCCCCCGCGACGCCGACCCGGCGGCCTCCCAGCAGCAGCTCGGCCGACCGGCCCGGGTGGAAGGGCCCGTGAGCGACGGCCCGGGGCTCGACGACCAGGCCGAGCGCCAGGCCGAGGTCGGCCACGGCGCTGATCGCGGCCTGCCACGACGCCCGGCGCCCGGCCAGGACTACCCCCACGTGCCGCGGCTGGCGCGGGAGGGCGGCGTCGAGTTCGGCCCGCTGCTCAGGCGTCGGCGGCCCCGACACCCCGGGGGCGGGAACCGAGGTCCCGGCGCCGATGAAGACGTGTCCCGTCTCGAAGATCGCGACGTCGGGCAGACCGCGACTGACGTTGCGCACCGCGGCGCCGAGCAGTCCCGGGAGCAGGGTCGGCCGCAGCAGCGCCTCCTGGGCGGACAGCGGGTTGAGCAGCCGCGGCGCCTGCATCCCTCCGCCGAGGACGTCCAGCACCTCCGGGGTGACGAAGGGCGGGAGGACCACCTCGACCAGTCCGGTGGCGGCCAGCGCACGGGAGGCGGTGCGCCGCAAGCGCTGCTGGGGGGTGAGCCCGCGCCCGGCCGGAGCCCTCGGCAGCACCACCGGGATGGTGTCGTAGCCCTCGAGGCGGAGCACCTCCTCGATCAGCTCGGCGGTGCCCGTGAGGTCAGGGCGCCAGCTCGGCGGGACGACCTGGAGCGGGTCGGTCCCGGTGACCGCGCACCCGACGTCCTCGAGCCGGCGACGCACGACGTCCGGTGCGTAGTCGCGGCCGGCGAGGCGGCCGGCCGCGTCGAGCGGCAGGGCGAGGACGGGCGCCGCGGCGCTCGTGCCCAGATCGGTGACAGCCCCGGCCGTGGCCCCGCCGAGCTCCACGAGCAGGCGCACGGCAGCCTCCGCCGCCGCCGACGGGAGGGCGGGGTCGACACCGCGCTCGTAGCGCCGGCTCGCCTCCGAGGGCAACCGGTGCCGGCGCGCCGTACGGGCGATCGAGGTCGGGCTGAAGTGCGCCGCCTCGAGCAGGATCTCGGTGGTCGTCGCGGTGATCTCGGTCGGCCCGCCGCCCATGACGCCGGCCAGGCCGATCGGACCGCTGTCGTCCGTGATGAGCAGCTCTCCCCCCGCGAGGGTCCGCTCCTGCCCGTCGAGGGTGCGCAGCCGCTCGCCCGGCTCCGCCTCCCGTACGACGATCGCACCTGACAGGGCCGCGCGGTCGTAGGCGTGCAGCGGCTGGCCGAGCTCGAGCATGACGGCATTGGTCACGTCGACCGCCAGCGACACCGGACGCATGCCGGCGAGGAGCAGCCGCCGCTGCAGCCAGGCCGGTGACGTCGCGGTCGGGTCGAACCCGTGCACGACCCGGGCGACGAACCGGTCGCAGTCAGCAGCGGCCAGCACCACGGGGTGACCCCCGGCGTCCGGCGCAGGTGCCTCGGCCAGTGCCGGGTCCGCGAGCGGCAGGCCGAAGGCCGTCGCGGTCTCGCGGGCTACCCCGCGCACGGACAGCTGGTAGCCCCGGTCTGGGGTGACAGCGATGTCGAGCACCTCGTCACGCAGTGCCAGCAGCTCGACGACGTCGGCGCCGAGCGGCGCGTCGGGTGCGAGGACCAGGATGCCGCCCGACTCCTCGGAGGCACCCAGCTCGGCTCCGGAGCAGATCATCCCGTCGGAGGTCCGGCCGTAGGTCTGCCTCGTCGCGATCCGGAAGTCGCCGGGCAGGACGGCGCCGGGCGTGGCGAAGGCGACCCGGTCGCCGGGCGCGAAGTTGGTCGCTCCGCAGACGACCTCGTGGATCCGGCTGGGCGCCCCCGCCGGGGCGACGGACACGTGGCAGAAGCGGACCGGCTTCTTGTAGCCGGTCAGCTCCTCGACGTCGAGCACCTCGCCGACGACGACCCCGGAGATGTCGTGGCCGACGCGGTGGACCTGCTCGACCTCGAGGCCCAGGCGGACCAGGGCCCCGGCGATCTCCTCGGCCGGAGCGGTCAGGCCCGGGACGAGCGAGCGCAGCCAGGAGACGGGGACGCGCACCTCAGGCCTCCCGACCGAGGGCGAGCGTGAAGCGCTGGTCCCCTTCGTAGAAGTCCCGGATGTCGGTGATCCCGTGCCGGAACATCAGCGCACGGTCCAGGCCCATGCCGAAGGCGAAGCCGCTGTAGCGCTCGGGGTCGATGCCGCCGGCGACCAGCACGGCCGGGTTGACCATGCCGCACCCGCCCCACTCGATCCAGCCCTCGCTGGAGCAGACCCGACAGGGCTCGGCGCCCTCCACGGCCGACGCACCACGGCAGGCGAAGCACTGGAGGTCGATCTCGGCAGAGGGCTCGGTGAAGGGGAAGTAGTTCGGTCGGATGCGGGTGGTCAGGCCCTCCCCCGAGCCCTCGTCGAACAGCGCGCTCGCCAGGTGGTCCAGCGTGCCGCGCAGGTGCGCCATGGTGATGCCCTCGTCGATGCAGAGCCCCTCCACCTGCGCGAAGACCGGCGAGTGGGTCGCGTCGAGCGCGTCGGCCCGGTAGACGCGTCCGGGGCAGACCACGTGGATCGGGGGCCGCCGGTCGAGCATCGACCGGACCTGCACCGGTGAGGTGTGCGTGCGCAGCAGCAGGCCGCTGCCCTCGGGTTCGACGAACAGGGTGTCCTGCATCTGCCGGGCCGGGTGGTCGGGCAGGAAGTTCAACGCGTCGAAGTTGAACCACTCGTGCTCGAGCTCAGGGCCTTCCGCGAGCTCCCAGCCCATGGCGACGAACACGTCGACGACGCGCTCGGACAGGGTGGTGAGTGGGTGCCGTCCGCCGAGCGGCCGGGAGGGCACGACCGTGACGTCGACGGCCTCCTCGACGAGGACCCGCTCGTCGCGCTCGCGCTCGAGCTCACCGCGTCGCCGGTCGTACACCGCCTGGAGCGCGCCGGCGACGGCGTTCACGCGCTTACCCGCATCGGCCTTCTGCGGCCCCGGCAGGCTGCCGATCGCCTTGCGCGCGCGGGCGAGCGGTGACCGGTCACCCAGGTGCCCGGTACGAGCAGCGGCCAGGGCGTCGAGCGTCGTCGCCGCCTCGAACCCGGCCAGGCCCTGCTCCTGCGCCGCGGCGAGGTCGGCGACAGCGAGCCCGGCCGGGCTCTCGGATGCGTTCGGGACTGCAGGCTCGTCAGGGCCGGACACGGGGCAGCAACTCCAAGGTCGGGGGGTCTGGCACGAACTCTCGCAGAGAGCCTGCCTACAGGAAGTCCGGGGTGCCGGCCGGGAACACGCAGGTGAACTCGGCACCGCCGCAGGCTGCGCGCCCCACGGAGACCCCGCCGCCGTGACCCTCGACGAGCCCCTTGACGATGTAGAGCCCGAGCCCGGTGCCCGTGCGCGGGTCGCCCCGCCAGAAGCGGGCGAACACGCGAGCGGCCGTCGCCTCCGGGATGCCCTCGCCCTCGTCGGCCACCGTGAGGACCGCGCCGTCGCCACCGGGGTCGGGAGCGACGGTGATGGTCACCGTCCCCTTGCCGTGGCGCACGGCGTTCTCGAGCAGGTTGCCCACGATCTGCTGGAACTTGTCGGGGTCGACCCACATCTCGGGAAGCGGCCCCAGCTCCGACAGGACGAACTGGCTCGCCAGGTCTCCTGCGGCCACCCGCCCGGCGATGGCCCGGCGGACGGCGGTCGGCAGGTCGACGACCTGCTTGCGCATCTCCAGGCGCCCGGCGTCGATCCGGCTGACGTCGAGGAGCTCGGTGATCAGGCGCGTGACCCGGTCGGCGTCGGCGTTGATCGTCTCGAGCATGAGCTTCTTCTGGTCGTCGTTGAAGCGGTCCCACTTGGCGAGCAGGGTCGCCGTGAACCCCTTGACGCTGGTCAGGGGGGACCGCAGCTCGTGCGCCACGGTCGAGACGAGGTTGGCGCGCGAGCGCTCGATGCGCTCCCGCGCATGCGTGTCGCGCAGGGCCACGACCAGCCGGGCCAGGCTGCGGTCAGGGCGGCGCACGTAGGAGGCCGTGACCAGCAGGGCCGAGCCGCCGGGCAGCACCAGCTGGCGCTCCGGCTGCCGAGTGCGCTTGCGCAGGCCGTCGTAGGGCTGGGTGCACTCCCACCAGCTGCGGCCCTGGTCGTCCTGCAGCGGCAGGACATCCCGGAAGTCCCGGCCCAGCTCGGCGTCCACCGTGGTGCCCAGCAGGCGAGCAGCGGCAGGGTTCAGGCAGATGACCCGACCGTCCGGACCGGCCACCACGACGCCGTCGGGGAGCTCGTCGTACGCCGTCTTGTCGAACACGACGGAGCTCCTCGCGGTGGTCGGGACGTGATCACTGTACGTCCAGGATGTCCTGATCGTCCTCACGCGCCCACTCTCTGTGCTCGCGCCGAAGCGTAGAGGCAGACCGCCGCAGCTGCAGCCACGTTGAGCGACTCGGCCCGACCGTGCACCGGGATCCGCACGGCACGGTCGGCCAGGCGCAGCGCGGCATCGCTCAAGCCGGCCGCTTCGTTGCCGAACAGCCACGCCGTCGGGGCGGCCAGTTCGCCCCGGTCGAGCAGGTCGTCGAGGTCGTCGCCGCCGGTCCCCGTCGTCGCCAGCACCGACAGCCCTGCCGCCCGGGCAGCGCGGACCGTCTCGACGAGCGGCGGGCCGCTCACCACCGGCAGGTGCCACAGGCTCCCCGCGCTCGCGCGCACGCACTTGCTGCCGTGGGGGTCGGTCGACCCACGGGTCAGCACGACGGCGTCGGCGCCGGCGGCGTCGGCCGTGCGCAGCACCGTGCCCGCGTTGCCCGGATCGGACACGGCCTCGAGCACGCACACCAGGCGGGGAGACTGACCGAGAGCCCGCTCCAGCGGGACGTCGAGCAGCGGGGCCACCCCGAGGACCCCTTGCGGAGACGGCGTGTCGGCCAGGGCGTCGAGCACCGCGGTGCTGACGCGGGTGACCGGGCAGGTCGCCGACGCCAGCAGCTCGTCGTGACGCTCGGCGGCCGAGGCGTCGACGAAGACCTCGAGCAGCCAGGGGAGGGCTTCCCGCACCGCCTGCGGGCCCTCGACGACGAACCGCCCCTCGGCCTCGCGGGCCGAGCGGCGGGTCAGTCGTCGTACGGCCTGGACCCGCGGCGAGCGGACCGAGGTCAGCACCGGGCTGCTCGGTGCTGGTCGGGGCGGCACCGAGCTAGGCGGCGGAGCCGGCCTTCTGCGCAGCCGGGCCACCGGTGCCGTCGGTCGGCAGGGCCGCCCGGGCCACCTCCACCAAGGACGCGAAGGCAGGGGCGTCGGACACCGCGAGCTCGGCGAGGACCTTGCGGTCGACCTCGACCCCGGCGGCCTTGAGACCCTGCATGAGGCGGCTGTAGGTCATGTCGTTGAGCCGGGCCGCCGCGTTGATGCGGGTGATCCACAGCTGGCGGAAGTCACCCTTCTTCTTCTTGCGGTCGCGGTACTCGTAGGTCGCCGAGTGGAGCAGCTGCTCCTTGGCCTTGCGGTA
>JAOPWP010000145.1 GCA_025965615.1 Frankiales bacterium | reverse complement strand
TGCGCATGCGGGCCACCGCCGAGGTGGGTCCGCTCCCCCGGGGCAAGAGCTCGATCACGATCACCGAGCTGCCGTACGGCGTGGGCGCCGAGCGCGTGATCGCGAAGGTGAAGGAGCTGGTCACCGGCAAGAAGCTCCAGGGCATCGCCGACGTGAAGGACCTGACGGACCGCCAGCTCGGCACGCACCTGGTGTTCGAGGTCAAGGCAGGGTTCAACGGCCAAGCGGTCCTCGCCGAGCTCTACCGGCTGACCCCGCTCGAGGAGAGCTTCGGCATCAACAACGTCGCCCTCGTCGACGGTCAGCCGCGCACCCTCGGCCTCAAGCCGCTGCTCGAGGTGTTCCTGGCCCACCGGGTCGACGTCGTCACCCGGCGGTCCCGCTTCCGGCTGCGCAAGGCCCAGGAGCGCGCCCACCTCGTCGAGGGGCTGCTGATCGCCCTCGCGAACATCGACGAGGTCGTACGCATCATCCGCGGCTCGCAGGACGTCAGCGAGGCCCGCGCCGCCCTCATCGCCCTCATCGGGCTCACCGACGTACAGGCCGGATACGTCCTCGACATGCAGCTGCGGCGCCTGGTGGCGCTCGAGGTCGCCAAGCTGGAGGCCGAGCACGCCTCGCTGCTGGAGACGATCGCCTACCTCGAGTCGTTGCTCGGCGACCCTGCGCTGCTGCGCCGGGTCATCGCCGAGGAGCTCGGTGAGGTGGCGGCCGAGCACGGGACCCCCCGTCGCACGGTCCTCGTCGGAGGCGACCTCAAGGCGCTGGTCACTCAGCGGGCCGAGTCGCTCGAGGTCGCCGACGAGGCCTGCGACGTGGTCCTGTCCTCCGCGGGGCTCCTGGCGCGCACCCCGCTCCATGCCGACCCGGCCGACAGCGGCGGCCGGCGCCGCACCGGTCGGACCCGCCACGACGTCACGGTCTCGGTCGTCCGCTCCACGACGCGAGGACAGGTCGGCCTGATCACCTCGGCGGGGCGGGTGCTGCGGATCGGCGTGCTCGACCTGCCGTCGGTGCCCGCTGTCACGACCGGCGCCCTGTCCTTGCGGGGCGGCGCTCCTGCGACGGAGTTCGCCGCGCTCGAGCGTGGGGAGCGGATCCTCGCCCTGTCCGCCCTGCCCGACGACGGGCCCGGGATCGCCCTCGCCACCCGCCAGGGGATCGTCAAGCGGGTTGCGCCCGAGTGGCCCAGCAAGGGCGAGGCGGTCGACGTCCTCACGCTCAAGCCCGGCGACGAGGTCGTGGGCGCGGTCGAGCTGAGCGACGGCGAGGAGGAGCTGGTGCTGTTCGCCTCGACCGGTGACCTCCTGCGCTTCCCGGCCTCTGCCGTACGACCGCAGGGGCGAAGCGCCGCAGGCATGGCCGGCATGAAGCTGGCCCCGGGGGCGGTGCTGGTCGGCTTCAGCGCGGTCGACCTCGCGGGCCCTTCGGACGTCCTGGACGTCGTCGACGAGCCGGTCGTGGTGACCGCTGGCGGGCTCCCGGGCGAGGGCCGTGGCCGCGCTGCCCTCCCGTCGGTCTCGTCGGTGAAGGTGACGCCGCTGTCGGACTATCCCCGCAAGGGCCGGGCTACGGGCGGGGTCCGCTGCCACCGGCTGCTGAGCGGCGAAGCGCTCATGGTCCTCGGCTGGGCCGGCCGGGGCCCGGCCTGGGCCGCCGCGGCGGGCGGCGACCCGATCGACCTGCCTGCGACGTACGGCAAGCGCGACGGGTCCGGGGGTCCCGTGATCGACAAGCCGCCCAGCGCGGTGGGACGCCCGCACCGCTGATCCCCCGGCAGCGCTGGCCCCTGGAGCGCTGACCCCCAGGAGCGGTGGCGCCCGGCAGCGCTGGCTCCTCGGCACCGGACCACAGCGAGCTCGCAGCCAGGCGCAACCCTCTTGGTGGTGTCGGCTGGATCACCCGTTCGTGGGGTAGTACCGACGAGTCTGAGCCGTTGTAGGAGGGGCAGGCCGGAGCAGGTCTGCAGTGCACGAGTGGAGGAGCAGCTGTGGAGACCACGATCCGTCCCGTTCTGACCGACACCGCCCCTTCTCTCACCCTGATGGACCGCTGCGACAGCTGCGGAGCGCAGGCGTTCATCCGCGCGACGATGCCGAGCGGTACCCAGCTGCTGGTCTGCGGCCACCACGGGACGGCGCACCGCCCCGCCCTGGTCGCCGCCGGCGCGCTGCTTCACGACGAGACCGACCGCCTCACGGTGGCCCGGGAGTCCGGCTTCGGCTGAGCCGCCGTTCGTCGCAGGTCGGCTCAGGTCGGCCAGGCCCGGGCGGCCGTCATGAACGGCGGCCCGACCCGAATGGGCGTTCCGTGCGAGGACGCGCCGGTGTCGCGAGCAGCGATCCACCTCCGGGGGCTCAGCCAGGCCCCGGCAGCTCCGGCCGGGCCGCACCCGCCCGAACCGCCAGGACACGTGGGCGTTCACTGCGAGGACGCGCCGGTGTCGCGAGCAGCGATTCACCTCCCGGGGCCCGGCCAGGCCCCGACCTGGCCGGGGGTCCGGCAGCACCGACCCGCGGCGGCCCGCCCCGGGCGAAGGTCAGCAGCCGAGCAGCACGACGTCGCTGCCGGTGCGCGTCTTGCGCACGTGCACCTGCGCCGGGATGCGGGCACGCAGCTCGGCGACATGGCTCACGAGGCCGACGACTCGGCCTCCTTCGCGCAGGCCGTCGAGCACGTCCATGACCTCGTCGAGGGTGTCCTCGTCGAGAGTGCCGAACCCCTCGTCGACGAACAGCGCCTCGATCCGGGCGCCGCCTGACTCCGCGACCACCACGTCGGTGAGCCCGAGCGCGAGCGCGAGGCTGGCCAGGAAGGTCTCGCCACCCGACAGCGTGCTGGTCTCGCGGTCCTGTCCGGTCCAGCTGTCGCGGGCAAGCAGCCCGAGGCCTGAGCGCGCCCCGCCCTTCGCCGCGCCGTCGGTGTGGAGAAGGGTGTAGCGGCCCTGCGTCATGCGCAGCAGCCGCACGCTGGCTGCCCTCGCCACCTCCTCGAGCCGCGCCGCCAGGACGAACGACGACAAGGTCATGCGCAGCTGGTTGGTGCCCGCGCCACCACACAGGTCGGCCAGCGCGCGGGCAGCTCCAGCCCGCTCGACGAGCGGCCCGAGGTCGTCCAGCGCCCGCAGGAGCTGCGGCACCAGGACCTGCAGCGCTGCGGTACGGCTCTGCGCCGCCGACAAGGCCGCGTCGTCGGCGCGGAGCCTGTCGTCGGCAGCGGCCAGGAGCTCGCCGGCGGTGATGACGTCGGCCGCGGGTTCCAGCGGGACCTGCACCTCGGGGTCAGCGAGGGCGGCTGCGTTGGCGGCCCGTGCATCGGCGTCGGCCCGAAGAGCCCGTCCAGCCTCTGCTCGCCAGTCCGGCGTACGGAGTGCGGCGAGCGCCTGGTCTGCCCCGGCGAAGCCGGCCTTGCGGACTGACGCGGCCGCCCGGGAGCGCGCGTCGGCCAGCTCCTGCTCGGCCTGCTGCGCGGCCCGCTCAGCCGACAGCACGCGTTCCGCAGTGTCCACAGCCGTGGTCGCCGTCGCGATGGCGGTGTCGAGATCGGGTTCGCCGGCGAGCGCAGCGTCGAGAGCCACCCGGCGCTGGGCGGCCCGCCTCGTCGCCTCGGCCTCGATCCGCTCCTGATCTGCGATGCGTCCTTCGAGGGCGGCGAGCCGCTTGTCCAGCGCCTCGAGCTCAGCGGCGAGCTCGGCCTCGTTGGCCTCGGCCTCGGGAAGGCCGGCCACCTGGGCCTCCAGCTCGGTGACCTCCCCGCTGCAGCGGGCCAGCTCGACCTGGAGCGCGGCGCCGGCCAGCACCCCCAGCCGGGACCGGACGGAGGCGAGCTCGGACTCGACGGCAGCCAGGCGGCCACCCAGCGCTTCGACCTCGCTCTGCGCCGCGTCGGCGTGTCCGCGCGCAGCGTCCTCGTCGTCGCGAGTCACCCGCTCGCCGCGGACCTCGCTCGGATCAGGATGGAACGTCGACCCGCACACGGCGCACGGGTCTCCGTCGACCAGCATGGAGGCCAGCTCGAAGCGCACGTCGTCCAGCCGCGCCTCGCGCACGTCTGCGGCCTTGTCCCGCAGCGAGACGGCCTTCTCCCGGGCCAGGAGCAGCTCGTCGCGCAGGTCAGCCGCCTCGAGGGTCAGCCGCGCCAGCACCGCCTCGTCCGCCGCGGCCTGCCGCAGCGCCGACAGCTCGACTTGGGCCACCGGCAAGCGGGTAGCGGCGGCCCGCCCGCGGGCCACTGCCGCAGCGGCCTGCTCCCGCCGAGCCGGGAACTGCAGCAGGGCCCGGCGCACCGTGACGAGCTCACGCGCCGCGCTGGCCCCCGACGCCGCAGCGTGCGTCGCGATCCGGCCGTCTTCGGCCACCTCGTCGGCGGTGACCCGGAGGCCCTCCAAGCGGCCGATGCGCTCGCGAGCCAGGTTCGAGGTGGACGCGAGCTGCTCGGCCGTCTCCCCCGTCGGCAGACCCGCCTCTGCGAGGCGCCAGCGAGCCCGGGAGACCTCGTCCGCCGCCTGCGTGTGCACCTCCACCCGCCGAGCGACCTCATCGAGCACGCCGCTCACCTCGGCTGCCCTCGTCGCCGCCTCGTCCTCGGACTGGAGCAGCCTCACGCGGGCCCGGTCCCCGGCCAGCCGCTCGGCTTCGCTGAGCAGGGCTCGGCGACGACCCTGGGCGGCCGCGAGCGCCGCCGCGACCGCAGCGAGCTCGCGAGCCCTCTGCTGCTCACGTGCGCTGTGCGCGCTCCGCCGGGCTGCCTGGTCGGCGTCGGCCTCGGCGTCAGCGTGCAGGCCGTGCGCCCACGTGGCCGTCGGCT
>JAOPWP010000125.1 GCA_025965615.1 Frankiales bacterium | reverse complement strand
AAGCCGAGGCAGGCCCCGGCGAGCACCGCCGCGATCAGGGTCGGTGAGCTGATCCGGTCCTGCCCCACACCACTGGTGAACAGGCCGGTCGACAGCGAGTACGAGAAGGTGAAGAAGGCCAGCGCGGCGATCGCCCCCACCCCCGCTGCGAGCCCGTCGAGGCCGTCCACGAAGTTGATCGCGTTGACCGTCACCAGCGTGATGACCACGGTGAGCAGGACGCTCTCGGGGCCGAGGCCCACCGCGCCGACCCCGGGGAGGGTCAGCGTGATGACCTGCAGGCCGTTGAGCACCATCACGCCGGCCGCCACCACCTGACCGGCGAGCTTGGTCAGGGCGTCGATGCCCCAGCGGTCGTCCGCCGCTCCCAGGAGCATGATCAGCCCGCCGGCGATGAGCACCGCCTGGACGTCGGAGTACTCGAACACCCGGCGCAGCGAGGGGAGTGCGCTCGCGACGAGGAAGGCCGCGCAGACGCCGGCGTACATCGCCAGCCCTCCGAGGCGGGGGGTCGGGATGGCGTGGACGTCGCGGTCCCGCGGCTCGGCCATCGCCCCCACCCGGATGGCGAAGCGGCGCGCGACGGGGGTCAGCAGGTAGGTGACAGCCGCGGCGACGCACAGGACGAGCAGGTACTCCCTCATCGGGAGGGCACGCTATCGGGCGTAGGCGGGATGCGCCGTGACCAGCGCCTCGACACCCTTGCGCACGTCGTCGGCCGCGGAGCCGTCCTCGTCGCGCACGGCCCGGCCGATGAGCGAGCCGATCTCCGCCATGTCGCCCTCGTCCATGCCCTGGGTGGTCACGCTCGGTGTCCCGACCCTCACCCCGCTGGTGATCGAGGCAGGCTGCGGGTCGTACGGGATCGCGTTCTTGTTGAGCACGATGCCGGCCCGGTCGCACCGCGCCTCGGCGTCCTTGCCCGAGATGCCGAGGCCCTGGAGGTCGAGCAGGGCCAGGTGGGTGTCGGTGCCGCCGCTGACCGGCCGCATGCCCTCTGCGGCGAGGGCTGCGGTGAGGGCCTGGCTGTTCGCGATCACCTGCCTGGCGTAAGCCTGGTAGTCGGCCGACGCGGCCTCCTTGAGCGCGACGGCCTTTCCGGCGATCGCGTGCATGAGCGGGCCCCCCTGCATCATCGGGAACACCGCCTTGTCGAGCTTCGCAGCGTGCTCCTGCTTGCAGACGAGCATGCCGCCGCGGGGGCCACGCAGGACCTTGTGCGTGGTGAAGGTGACGACGTCGGCGTAGGGCACCGGGCTGGGGATGGCCTTGCCGGCCACGAGCCCGATGAAGTGGGCGGCGTCGACCATGAAGACCGCGCCCACCTCGTCGGCGACCTCGCGGAAGGCCGCGAAGTCGATCAGCCGCGGGATGGCCGACCCGCCCGCGATGATCATCTTGGGCCTGTGCTCGCGGGCCAGCGCACGCATCTGGTCGTAGTCGATGTCCTCGGTCTTCTCCGACACCCCGTAGTGGACGGCGTTGAACCACTTGCCCGAGAAGCTGACCTTGGTCCCGTGGGTGAGGTGCCCGCCGTGCGGCAGGGACATGGCGAGCAGGGTGTCTCCCGGGGCGAGAAAGGCCCCGTAGACAGCGAGGTTGGCGCTCGCCCCGGAGTGGGGCTGCAGGTTCGCGTGATCGGCCTCGAACAGCGCCTTCGCCCGCTCGATCCCGATGCTCTCGGCGACGTCGACCACCTCGCAGCCGCCGTAGTAGCGCTTGCCCGGATAGCCCTCGGCGTACTTGTTCGACAGGGTCGAGCCCAGCGCCGCTAGGACCGCGTGGCTTGTGAAGTTCTCGCTGGCGATGAGCTGCAGGCCCCCGCGCAGGCGCTGGAGCTCGTCGACGACCACGCCGGCGATCTCGGGGTCGACCTGCTGGAGGGCATCGAAGTCCGGTCCCCAGAACGTCATGCGGTCCTCCTCATAGAAGGGGCTCCTCGGTGCGCGCGGCAGCCCGGGCCCCGGCGCTCGGTCTCCAGGGAACTCTACGGCGGTCCGCTCTAGGCGTGCCGGACGCCTGTCAACAGGTCGAGCGGCTCCTGCAGGGACCGCTCGACGAGGTCGCCGCAGACGGTGAAGGCGGACTCGGGCGCGTGGTAGGGATCGGCGAGGTCGTCGTGCGAGGGGTCCTGCGGCGGGACCAGCCCGCGCTTCGCGGCAGCCGCCGCCACCAGGGCTCGGGCGCGCTCCACCACGTCGCCCTGCGGCAGGGCGTCGCCGTCGACGGCTGCGGCGAGCCGGTGGAACTCGCGCAGCGTGAACGTCCGCCTCGCCGCGCGCGGGTGGAGGACCACCGAGGCAGCCCGGTGCTCGCGCGTCGCGCCGAGGACGAGGTCAGCCCCCGCGACGTGCTCGGCCACGAGCTCGCGGGCGCGGAACCCGGAGCCGTCGACGCCGTAGGCCGACAGGGTCCGGAGCGCGAACGGCTCCATCGGTGAGCCGGTGTGACCCCAGGTGCCCGCCGACTGGACGACGAAGCGGCCGGCTTCGGGGCCGAGCCGCGCGGCGAGCCCGGCCCGCATCAGCTGCTCGGCCATCGGCGACCGGCAGATGTTGCCCGTGCAGACGTGGAGGACGCGGAACACGTCGTCGCTCACGCGGTCTCCTCGAGGTGCGGGAGGGCCGTCCGCAGCTGCTCGGTCGTCAGGGCACCGAGCCGACGCAGCCGGGGGAGCTCCCCGGTCAGGTCGAGGATCGTCGACGGCACGCCGGACTCGACGCTCCCGCTGTCGAGGTAGACGGCGACGTCCTCGCCCAGCTGGCGCAGGGCGTCGGAGCTCGTCGTGGCCGCAGGCATCCCGCTGCGGTTCGCGCTGCTGACCGCGAGGGGACCCGTCTCGGCGAGCACGGCCAGCGCCACCGGATGAGCAGGCATGCGGATCGCGACGGTCCCGCGCGTCTCGCCCAGGTCCCAGGCCAGCGACGGCGCGGCCCGGACGATGAGGGTCAGCGGTCCGGGCCAGAAGGCCTCGACGAGGGTGCGCGCGTCGTCCGTGACGTGGTCGGCCAGACCCGAGATGCTGATCGACGAGCCGACCAGGACCGGGACCGGCATGTCGCGGCCCCGCCCCTTGGCGGCGAGCAGGCGCGCGACCGCCGCCGGGGAGAAGGCGTCTGCCGCCACGCCGTAGACCGTGTCGGTCGCGAAGACCGCGAGTGCGCCGCGACGCAGGCAGCTGACAGCGGCGGCCACCCCCTCGGCCGGGTCCTCTCGCACGTCGTAGGTGCTCACGGCGACCACCTCGCCGTGACGTAACGGTCCCGGTCGGCGGCGTCACGGTGGTCCTGGACCTGCGTCCAGCCCCCCGCCGCTTCGAACAGGGCCGGTGCGCTGCGGCCCTGGCGGTCGGAGTGCTCGACCACCACCAGGCCTCCCGGCTTGAGCAGTCGACGCGCGGCCTGCTCGACCAGGCGTACGACGTCGAGCCCGTCCTCCCCCGCCCACAGAGCGATGCCGGGGTCGTGGTCGAGCACCTCCGGGTCGGGGATGTGGGCCTCGGTCGTCGCCACGTAGGGCGGGTTGCTCACGACGAGGTCCACCTGCCCGTCGAGCTCGGGCAAGCACCCCTCGACGCTCCCGAGGTGCAGCTCTACCTCGGGATCGCCCGCGCGTACGCGGTTCTCGGCATTGCGGCGGGTCCACGCGAGGGCGCCCTCGTCGCGCTCGACGGCGTGGACGACGGCCCCCGGGACCTCGTTGGCGAGCGCGAAGGCCATCGTGCCCGAGCCGGTGCACAGGTCGACGCACAGGGGCGCGGTCCAGCCCTCCGCCTTGACGGCGTCGACGGCCCACTGCACCACGGACTCCGTCTCGGGGCGCGGGACGAACACCCCGGGCCCGACCTCGAGCTCGATGTAGCGGAAGCCGACCGACCCGGTGAGGTGCTGCAGGGGCACGCGCGCGGCACGCTGGGCGACGAGGTCGTCGAAGGCCGCGAGCTGATCCGGCTCGACGTCGTCGACCATGAGCAGGTCGGAGGGCTTCGCGAACCCCAGCACGTGCACCGCGAGGGCCCGGGCGTCGTGCTCGGGGCTGGCCACGCCAGCCGCGGCCAGCCGTTCGGTCGCCGCTGACAGGGCGGTGCGCAGGCGGGTCACGAGCGGCCCTCCCCGGCGAGCTTGGCTGCGGTGTCGGCGTCGACCAGCGACTGGATGACGGCGTCGAGGTCGCCGTCGAGCACCTGGGCGAGGTTGTTGGCCTTGTAGCCGCTGCGGTGGTCGGCGACCCGGTTGTCCGGGTAGTTGTAGGTGCGGACCTTCTCGCTGCGGTCCACCGTGCGGATCTGCGCGCCGCGCACGGCGCTGTCCTTGGCCGCCTGCTCCTCGAGAGCCAGGGCGAGCAGGCGGGCCCGCAGTACGCGCATGCCGGCCTCCTTGTTCTGCAGCTGGCTCTTCTCGTTCTGCATCGCCACGGTGACGCCGGTCGGGATGTGGGTGATGCGCACCGCCGAGTCGGTGGTGTTGACGCTCTGGCCACCGGGGCCCGAGGAGCGGTAGACGTCGATGCGCAGGTCGTTCTGGTCGATGGTGACGTCGACCTCCTCGGCCTCCGGGAGCACCAGCACCCCGGCCGCGGAGGTGTGGATGCGCCCCTGGCTCTCGGTCACGGGCACGCGCTGCACGCGGTGCACGCCGCCCTCGTACTTCAACCGGCCGAAGACCGGGTTGGCCGGGTCGCGGCTCTTCACCGCGAGCTGGATGTCCTTGTAGCCGCCGAGCTCGCCCTCGGTCGCGCTGATCAGCTCGGTCTTCCAGCCACGCTGCTCGGCGTAGCGGGTGTACATGCGCACGAGGTCCCCGGCGAACAGGGCCGACTCGTCACCCCCCTCCCCCGCCTTCACCTCGAGCAGGCAGTCCTTGCCGTCGGCCGGGTCGCGCGGGACGAGCAGGTCGCGGATGCGCACGTCCAGCTCGGCCACCTGCTGCTCGAGCTGCGTCGCCATCTCGGCCATCTCGTGGTCCTCGGCGGCCATCTCGCGAGCGTCCGCGAGGTCGGCCGACAGGGCCTCCTGCTCGCGGACCGCGGCGACGAGGGGTCCGAGCTCGGCGTAGCGGCGGGCCAGGTCGCGCGCGCGCACCTGGTCGGCGTGCACCGCCGGGTCGGCCAGCTCTGCCTCGAGGTCGGCGTACTCGCTCAGGGCGTTGTCGGTCGGTGTCCCGACTGCCTCAGCCACGGTCGTGCTCCTCGTCTGGATCTGTGCGGGCTCCGGACACGACAGCGGCGCCCACCCCCGACAGGGGAGGGCGCCGCGAGGTCGCTACTTGGAGCGCTTGCCGAAGCGCTGCTCGAACCGGGCCACCCGGCCGCCGGTGTCGAGGATCTTCTGCTTGCCCGTGTAGAACGGGTGGCACTGCGAGCAGACGTCGGCGCTGATCGCGCCGCTCTTCTCGGTGCTCTTGGTCGTGAAGGTGCTCCCGCAGGTGCAGGTCACCGTCGTCTCGATGTAGGTCGGGTGGATGTCGGCCTTCATGGGGAGTGCCTCTCGGTCGGAGGAGCCGCCGGGTCCGCGACGTGCTCGGCGCGGGGAACCGGTGCTCAGGTGGTGACCAGTGTGCCAGAGCGGCGCACTGCACTGCACAACGCCGAGCGGGTGGCCGCCCTTCCCGGCGCCAGCTGGACGCTCCCCGGGCCGGCACCCGTGAGGGGGGCCGGCCCGAGGCGCGAACCGGCTAGTCGGAGGCGGTGGCCTGCTCGACGGTGGTCTTCTGGATCTGCATGAGGAACTCGACGTTGGTACGGGTCGACTTCATCTTGCCGAGCAGGAGCTCCAACGACGCGGTCGAGTCGAGGGCGTGGAGCACCCGGCGCAGCTGCAGGACGATGCGGAGCTCCTCAGGGGCGAGCAGGATCTCCTCCTTGCGGGTGCCCGAGGCGTCGACGTCGATCGCAGGGAAGATGCGCTTGTCCGCCAGGCGCCGGTCGAGCTTGAGCTCGGCGTTGCCCGTCCCCTTGAACTCCTCGAAGATCACCGTGTCCATCGCCGAGCCGGTCTCGACCAGCGCGGTCGCGAAGATGGTGAGCGAGCCGCCGTTCTCGATGTTGCGCGCGGCACCGAGGAAGCGCTTCGGCGGGTAGAGCGCCGCCGAGTCCACACCCCCGGTGAGGATCCGCCCCGAGGCCGGAGCTCCCAGGTTGTACGCGCGCCCGAGGCGCGTGATGTTGTCGAGCAGGACGACGACGTCGTGGCCCATCTCGACCAGGCGCTTGGCCCGCTCGATGGACAGCTCGGCGACCGTGGTGTGGTCGGCCGGCGGCCGGTCGAAGGTCGAGGCGATGACCTCGCCCTTCACCGAGCGCTGCATGTCGGTGACCTCTTCGGGCCGCTCGTCGACGAGAACCACCATGAGGTGGACCTCGGGGTTGTTGACCGCGATCGCGTTGGCGATGGACTGCAGCACCATCGTCTTGCCGGCCTTCGGCGGGCTGACGATCAGGGCACGCTGACCCTTACCGATCGGCATGACCAGGTCCATGATCCGGGTGGTCATCAGGTGCGAGTCGGTCTCCAGCCGCAGGCGCTCCTGCGGGTAGAGCGGCGTCAGCTTGGTGAACTC
>JAOPWP010000099.1 GCA_025965615.1 Frankiales bacterium | reverse complement strand
CGCGCGTCCAGCCGGCCCTCGTGCGGCTGCTCGCCCGGGTGCAGGCGGTGCTCGCCCGGCTGGAGCCCGCGCTGCAGGCGCTGCTCGGCGTGGTCGGCGCGATCGAGCGCGGGGCTGACCGTCTCGCGATGCTGGTCCGACGGGCCTGGGTCCCGGTCGCACGGGCGACGCCGGGGCTGGCCGGTCGCCGCAGGAGCTCCCGGGACCCGGACGACGGCTAGCCTCGGGCCGTGTCCAAGCGCGAGCCCACCGGTCCGCCGCCACCCTTGGCGGTGCAGAAGCTGAGGCTCCGCTACACCAAGCGGGGGCGGCTCCGCTTCACCAGCCACCGCGATATCGCGCGCGCCTTCGAGCGGGCGCTGCGTCGGGCTCAGGTGCCGATGGCCTACTCGGCCGGGTTCTCACCGCACCCCAAGATCAGCTGGGTGGGGGCGGCTCCGACCGGAGTCGCCTCGGAGGCGGAGTACGTCGAGATCAGCGTGGTCGAGCGGGTCGACCTGGACCTGCTCCGCGCGGCCCTCGACGAGAGCCTGCCCGCGGGGATCGACGTCGTCGAGATCGTCGAGGCGCCCGTCGGCACGTCTCTGCCCGATCGGGTCGAGGCCTCGCAGTGGGGCATCCGCCTGCCCCAGGTGCCGCTCGGGACGCTCGAGTCGGCAGTGGCGGCGTTCCTCGCCGCCGACGCCGTGCCCGTCGAACGGCTGATGAAGCAGGGCCTGCGCACGCTCGACGCCCGCGCCGCCGTGATCTCCATGAGCGCGTCCGCCGACACCGACGACGCCGGTTGTGCGACACTTCGCCTGGTCGTACGGCACGTGACGCCTGCCGTTCGACCCGACGACGTCCTCTCCGGACTCCGGTCCGTGGCCGACCTCGTACCGCCGGTGCCTCCTGAGGCAACCCGGTACGCGCAGGGGCCGCTCACCGAGAACGGCGAGGTCGGCGACCCGCTCGCACCCGATCGGTCGAGGATCTCGACGTCCGGGGCAACGCTTGCGGTCGGCGATCTCGAGCAGGCTGCCGCCGGCGCCCCGCCTCAGGGCTGAGCGCACTTCCAGACTTTGCCCGGCGCCGGCCAAGCCGGTCGGCACCGGTCGACCCCCACCCGGGTCGGTGCGCTGCGTCACGCGCCGACCGGACCGGAGAACACGGTGCTCGACGAGCCCACCCAGGACACCCCGAACGACCCGACCGACCAGGAGCCGGCTGCGCCGCAGAAGGCGGTACGCCGCCGCCGCGCGACCAAGGCGACGGCCGCCCCGGCTGCCGAGGCGATCAGCGCTGCTGCGCAGGCCGCCACCGGGGACAGCCCGTCGGTCGAGGCCACCGCCTCAGCCGAGACCGGCACCGACGTGACCACGACGGCCGAGGCCGAGGGAGCGACCGGCGACGAGCCGGCCGCCCCGGCCAAGCGGGTCCGCAAGGCGCCCGCGAAGAAGGCGGCCCCGCGCAAGCGGGCTGCCAAGGCCGTCGCCCCCGCGCTGATCGAGCCCGGTGACGACCCCGCAGAGGCTGTGGCCGACCCCGCAGCAGCTCCGAGCCAGACGCCCCTGACCGAGGAGGAGCTGGAGGCCGCGGCAGCTGCCCTGACCGAGGCCGGCGAGGCAGTCGTCACGGCGGTCGAGGACGACCCGGTCGTCCAGGAGAACGCCGCGGACGACGTGTCCACGGGAAGCATCGAGGCGCCGGTCAAGCGCACGCGCACCCGTCGCGCCGCCGTCGTGACCTTCCAGGCCCCGGAGCCGGTGGCGCCCGCAGCGGCCGACGACGACGAGGCCGCGGCCCCCCGTCGGCGCCGCCGTGCCGGCACCGCCGGTGCAGGAGCCCCCGGGGCGCTCCAGCTGATCGAGCCGATCCCGGTCGCTGAGCCGCCTCGGCGGCCCCGGCCCGCGGTGCTCGACGACGACGCTCCGCGTGACGCCCCGACCGCCGAGCTGGACGCCGACGACGACGACGAGGACGGCGACCGCCCGCGTCGGCGCCGTCGTGGCCGCCGAGGACGCGGTCCGCGCCGCCCGGAGGACGAGGGCGGCGACGACAGCGCCATGACCGACGACGACACCGACGCCGAGGTTCCGGCTGAGGCCGGGGCCCCGTCCGAGGGCGACGACGACGACGAGACGGCCAGCGGCACCCGCCGTCGCCGTCGCCGCAGCCGGAGCCGCACGGGCGCGGCAGGCGCCGACGAGGACGGGAACGACAGCGCTCCCGCCCTGGCCCGCGAGCCTCGTGAGCCTCGCGCCCCCCGCAGCCGCGGTGGCAGCGGTGGCAGCGGCGCCACGACGGCCGACGAGGACGGCGTGCGCGGCATCAGCGGCTCGACGCGCATGGCAGCCAAGCGGGTCCGTCGCCAGGAGGGCCGGGACTCCGGTCGCAAGCGCACCCCCCTGCTGTCCGAGGCCGAGTTCCTGGCCCGCCGCGAGGCCGTCGACCGCACGATGATCGTCCGCCAGAAGGGCGACCGCACCCAGATCGCCGTGCTCGAGGACGGCGTGCTGGTCGAGCACTACGTCACCCGCGCGAGCGCTCAGTCCTACGCCGGCAACGTCTACCTCGGCCGCGTGCAGAACGTCCTGCCTTCGATGGAGGCCGCCTTCGTCGACATCGGCAAGAGCCGCAACGCGGTGCTCTACGCCGGCGAGGTGAACTACAACTCCTCCGTGGGCGGGCGCTCGCGCAGCATCGAGTCCGTGCTGAAGTCCGGCCAGGAGGTCCTGGTGCAGGTCAGCAAGGACCCGATCGGCTCCAAGGGGTCGCGCCTGACCGGCCAGGTCAGCCTGCCTGGCCGCTACCTGGTCTACGTGCCCGAGGGCTCGATGACCGGGATCAGCCGCAAGCTGCCCGAGACCGAGCGCAGCCGCCTCAAGTCCATCCTCAAGAAGGTCGTGCCCGACGACGCCGGCGTCATCATCCGCACGGCCGCCGAGGGCGCGTCCGAGCAGGAGATCGCCGACGACGTACGCCGGTTGCAGGCGCAGTGGGAGGTCATCCAGGCCAAGGCGGCCAAGGGCGGGGCACCGGCCCTGCTCCACGCCGAGCCCGACCTGGTCATCCGCGTCGTCCGGGACGTCTTCAACGAGGACTTCACCTCGCTGGTCGTCCAGGGCGACAGCGAGTGGGACACCATCCGCGAGTACGTCGAGTTCGTCGCTCCGGACCTCGCCCCGCGGCTGTCGCGGCACACCTCCGACAAGGACGTCTTCGCCGAGCACCGGGTCGACGAGCAGCTGCTCAAGGCCCTGGACCGCAAGGTCTACCTGCCCTCGGGCGGGTCCCTGGTCATCGACCGGACCGAGGCGATGGTCGTGGTCGACGTCAACACCGGCAAGTTCGTCGGCAAGGGCGGCAACCTCGAGGAGACGGTCACCCGGAACAACCTCGAGGCCGCCGAGGAGATCGCCCGGCAGCTGCGCCTGCGCGACCTCGGCGGGATCATCGTCGTCGACTTCATCGACATGGTGCTCGAGAGCAACCGCGACCTCGTCGTGCGGCGCCTCGTCGAGTGCCTCGGCCGTGACCGGACCAAGCACCAGGTGGCCGAAGTGACCTCGCTGGGGCTCGTGCAGATGACGCGCAAGCGGATGGGTACCGGGCTTCTCGAAGTCTTCGGCGAGCAGTGCGAAGTCTGTGCCGGCCGCGGCATTGTCACGCACGACGAGCCGGTGGAACACCGCCGCGCCAACGTGGTCGCCGCCGAGCACCACGTGCCCCGCACCGAGATCCAGCCGCCTGTCCGGACCGAGCGCAAGGGCCGCCGACGCGGCAAGGGCGGCCAGGGCGGACCTGAGGTAGCGCCGACCGCACCGGTTGCTCTCCACCCGGAGCCCACGGAGGCTGAGCGTCACGCGAAGGCGGAAGCGACCCGGGCAGCCCTCGCCAACATTGCGGCCGCA
>JAOPWP010000010.1 GCA_025965615.1 Frankiales bacterium | reverse complement strand
GCGGTCTCGCCGCTGTCCTGCAGCAGGTCGGTGGTGTCGGTCAAGGAGGGTCCTCCTAGTGGGCCGCCCGACCGCGGGCGCGGGCGGGCAGATGTGGTGCAGCCGGTCCGTGGGATGGGCGACCGGTGAGCCTCGCCAGAAGGGCGAGGTGCTGAGGGGCACCGCCGCTGAGCCGACGCGAGCAGAGCTCGCCCGGCCTCACGGGTCGGGCTCGTGCTGCCCGGCACGCACCGCTGTGGCGGAGCGGACGGAGCGAGAGGCAGGAGCTGCGACCCTTGGTCGCGCTGCCTGGCAGCGAGCTCGTGGCCCATGAGAGGCGACGGGTGCTCGCACAGCGTAGCCAGCCTGGAGGCCGGGCACAACACGACCCTCCGCACACCACGATCCGGAGGCCCCGTGCGGGGCGGCGGCGACTACGCAGCGGGGACGACGTGGGCCCCGCGCACGTCGACGTCGAGCGGCAGGACGCGCCACCCGGGGCGGCCGGCCTCGACGAGCGCAGCTCGGCCGGCAGCGGTGGTCAGGGCGAGCACGGTCGGTCCCGCACCGCTGACGACCGCTGGCACGCCCTGACCGCGCAGGCTCTCGACGAGGTCGGCGGTCGCCTGCATCGCCGGCGCCCTGTAGCTCTGGTGCATGCGGTCCTCGGTGGCGGGCAGGAGCAGCGAGGGATCGACGGTGAGGGCGTACGGCAGCAGCGCGGCCCGTGAGGCGTTCAGGACGGCGTCGGCGTAAGGGACCGTGGCCGGCAGCAGCCCGCGTACCTCGGCCGTCGAGGAGCGGTCGGAGGGCACGAAGGCGACCGGGGCGAGGGCGCCGTGCGCGTCCAGCCGGATCGCAGAGGCCCTGCCGTCCGCCGTCCAGGCGAAGGTCACCCCGCCTCGCAGGCAGGCGGCGACGTTGTCGGGGTGGCCCTCCAGCTCGTTCGCGAGGTCCAGGCAGGCGGCGTCGTCCAGCTCGGAGCTGCCACCGACCACCAGGGCACGGGCGGCCAGCACCGCCGACACGATGGCCGCCGACGACGACCCGAGGCCGCGCGCGTGGGGGATGCGGTTGGCGCACACGATGTCGAGCCCCCGGGGCTGACCCCCCAGCCGGTCGAAGACCCTCCGCAGGGACGACACCACGAGGTGCCGCTCGTCCCGGGGGACGTCGTCGGCGCCCTCCCCCGCGACGTCGACGGCCAGCCCGGAGTCGGTCACCCGGACGAGGACGTCGTCGTACAGGCTCAGCGCGAGCCCGGCGCTGTCGAAGCCCGGCCCGAGGTTCGCACTGGTCGCGGGGACACGCACGCGCACCGCGGCGGCACGGAAGGACGGCACGAGGACTCCTAGGGGCTGAGCGGGGCGGGCAGGCGGCGGGTGATCATCCACCACCCGGCTGCGTAGAGGCAGACGATGCCACCTGCGGCGGCGAGCAGGGTCCGTGCGGCACCGCGTCCGACGGCAGGCCGAAGACGACCTGGCTCCGCCGATGACGGGGGTGGCCGGGTGCAGTCGGCGCTGCACACCCGGCCCCGCAGGGCGTCGGGCACGGCAGCCTGCAAGCCGTACGTCGACAGCCAGTGGGCACCACCACCTGCGTGGACGACGACGAGCAGGACGAGGACGAGCCGGAACCAGCTGGTGAACCCGAGCGCCAGGTAGCCGAGGCCGAAGGCGCAGGTCGAGGTGGGGCCTCAAAGCCGCTGGAGGGCAGGCAATTTCAGGCGTGCAGACCCAGAGCGGCGGCCGCTGCCTCCGCGCTGTTGGCGATCGTCACCGGCTTCGGCGCGCCGGCGATCGCCCAGTCGGGGTCCTTGAGGCCGTTGCCCGTGACGGTGCAGACGACCCGCTCGCCCGCAGACACGAGCCCGGCCTCGTGCGCCTGCAGCAGACCGGCGACGCTCGCGGCGGAAGCAGGCTCGACGAAGACCCCCTCGCGCTGGGCGAGCAGGCGGTAGGCGGCCAGGATCTGTCGGTCGGTGACGGCCTGGATCGCGCCGCCCGACTCGTCGCGCGCGTCGAGGGCCTGCTGCCACGAGGCCGGGTTGCCGATCCGGATCGCGGTCGCGATCGTCTGCGGGGCAGGCACTCTCACGCCCGAGACGATGGGCGCCGCGCCCGAGGCCTGGAAGCCGAGCATGCGGGGCCGCTGCGAGCTGGTGCCGTCCGCGGCGTACTCGCCGTAGCCCTTCCAGTAGGCCGTGATGTTGCCCGCGTTGCCGACCGGCAGGCAGTGCACGTCGGGGGCATCGCCGAGTGCGTCGCAGATCTCGAAGGCGGCGGTCTTCTGCCCGTCGATGCGGTCGGGGTTCACCGAGTTGACCAAGGTCGTGGGGTAGTCCTGCGACAGCACCCGGCACAGGTCCAGGCAGTCGTCGAAGTTGCCCTGCACCTGCAGCAGGCGGGCGCCGTGCACGAGGGCCTGGGCCAGCTTGCCCAGCGCGATCTTGCCCTCGGGCACGAGCACGGCGCAGGTCAGCCCGCCCTTCGCGGCGTAGGCAGCGGCACTGGCGCTGGTGTTGCCGGTGCTGGCGCAGATGACGGCCTCGCTGCCCGCCTCGACGGCCTTGCTGATCGCCATCGTCATGCCGCGGTCCTTGAACGACCCGGTCGGGTTCGCGCCCTCGACCTTCAGCCAGACGTCGGCGCCGACCAGCTCCGACAGGACCCGGGCGCGCACGAGCGGTGTCGCTCCCTCGAGCAGCGTGACCACCGGGGTGGACGCCGTGACCGGGAGGCGGTCGCGGTACTGCTCGATGAGGCCGTTCCAGCCGGCCCAGTGCCGTGCACCGGCGAGGGGGGTGGTCGTCACGTCAGGGCCTCTGCTCTCGTCGTCACTGCCTCGGTCGTTGCTGGCTCGGTCGTGACTGGCTCGGTCGTGGCTGGCTCGGCCGTGTCTGGCCCGGTCACGGCTCTTGTCCTTCGACGCGCATCACCGAGGCGACCGCGCGCACGCTGTCGAGCCCGCGCAGCTGCTCGACGACCGCCTGGAGGTCCGCGTCGCTGGCCGTGTGGGTGACGACGACGAGGCTGGCGTCGTCGCCGTGGCCCTCCTGGCGGACCGTCCGGATCGACACGTCGTGGTCGGCGAAGGCGTTCGCGACGGCCGCCAGCACACCGGCCTTGTCGGCGACGTCGAGGCTGATGTGGTACCTCGTGACGACCTCGCCCATCGCGCGCACGCGCAGGTCGGCGTAGTCGGAGGACCCGGCACCCCGAGCCCCGGACAGGGTGTTGCGAGCCACGGCGACGAGGTCGCCGAGGACCGCGCTCGCCGTAGGTGACCCACCAGCGCCGGGACCGTAGAACATGAGGCGTCCCGCGCTCGCGGCCTCGACGAAGACGGCGTTGTAGGCCTCGCGCACACTCGCGAGCGGGTGGGTCCTCGGGATCATGGCGGGGTGGACGCGCACGGAGACGCCGTTGCCGGAGGCGTCGCTGACCCGTTCGGCGATGGCGAGGAGCTTGACCACGCACCCCATGGCCTTGGCGCTCGCGACGTCAGCCGCCGTGACCTCGGTGATCCCCTCGCGGTGCACGTCCGCCGCCACGACCCGGGTGTGGAAGGCGAGCCCGGCGAGGATCGCGGCCTTGGCTGCGGCGTCGAAGCCTTCCACGTCGGCCGTGGGGTCGGCCTCGGCGTAGCCCAGCGAGGTCGCCTCGTCGAGGGCGTCCTGGAAGCCGGCGCCCGTCTCGTCCATGCGGGTCAGGACGAAGTTGGTCGTGCCGTTCACGATGCCCGTCACGCGCGAGATCTGGTCACCTGCGAGGGACTCGCGCAGCGGCCGGAGCAACGGGATGGCGCCGGCGACGCTCGCCTCGTAGTAGAGGTCGGCCCCGGACAGGGCGGCAGCGGCGTGCAGCGTCGCACCGTCCTCGGCCAGGAGGGCCTTGTTGGCCGTGACCACGCTCTTGCCCGCTGTCAGCGCCGCGACGATCAGGCTGCGCGCGGGCTCCAGACCGCCGATGACCTCGACCACCAGGTCGATGTCGGGGCGCGCGACCAGCCCGGCGGCGTCGGTCGTGAACAGCTCGTCCGGCACGGGCAGGTCCCGGGCCCGACCGAGACGGCGTACGGCGATGCCGGCCAGTTCGAGCGGCGCGCCGATGCGGGCGCTGAGGTCGTCCCCGGAGGTGTGCAGGAGGCGGACGACCTCGGCGCCGACGGTGCCGCAGCCGAGCAGAGCGACCCGGAGCGGGGCAGCGGGAGTGGCCACTCAGATCACCTTCACCGGGTCGTGCTGCGACGTGGTGCAGCACTGGCAGGTCCGCCCGGGCGGCAGGGCCGGCGGGGCGAGCAGGCGACGGCCCCGAGCCACCGCGACGACAAGGACCGCCAGAGCGCAGGCTGCGTAGACGGTCGTGGCGACGAGGCCCCCGACGGCCTCGACGATCAGCCCGATGGCGAGCAGGAGCCCGAGCACCGCCGCGCACAGCAGGACCCGCAGGGCCCTGGTGCCCGTCACGTCCGGCTCCTGCGGAGCCGCACCACGGCGAACGCGACGCTTGCGAGGACCGCGTAGAAGGCGAGCAGGGCCAGCAGGGCACGCCCCCGGTCGCCGTAGATGACCAGGAAGACCAGCGAGGCCATGGCGAGCAGGCCCGCGCAGCGGGCCCAGTCGGCACCGGTCATCTCGCTCATCCGACGTCCAGCCCGATCAGGTCGTCCTCGGTCTCGCGGCGCACCAGCAGCCGCGCGGTGCCGTCCTTGACCGCGACGACGGGTGGCCGCGGCACGTGGTTGTAGTTGTTGGCCATCGACCGGTGGTAGGCGCCCGAGGCCGGCACGGCGACGAGGTCGCCCGGGCAGAGGTCTGCGGGCAGCGGCACGTCGTGGACGACGATGTCACCGCTCTCGCAGTGCTTGCCGGACAGCGTGACGTTGGCCGGCCCGGCAGCAGAGGACCGGGACGCGAGCACGGCGGTGTAGTGGGCGTCGTAGAGGGCGGTCCGGATGTTGTCGCTCATGCCCCCGTCGACGCTGACGTAGGTGCGCAGGCCCGGCAGGACCTTGACGGTGCCGACCTCGTAGAGCGTGACCGTCGTGG
>JAOPWP010000007.1 GCA_025965615.1 Frankiales bacterium | reverse complement strand
GCGTGTGGCCCGGTCGGCCGACCGGCTGGGGGCCCTGCTCGTCCGGGCCCGGCAGGCCCTCGCCGCCGGCCCCGAGCAGGCGCTCTGGGAGCTCTGGGACGGCAGCCCCTGGCCGGACCGCCTCGAGGACGCCTCCCGTGCGGCAGGAGCGGCTGGCCGGTCGGCGGACCGCGACCTCGACGCCGTCGTGTCGCTGTTCGCGACCCTCGGCCGGGCCAGTGAGCGGCGCCGCGCTGCGGGTGTCGGCACCCTGCTCGACGAGATCCAGGCCCAGCAGATCCCGGGGGACACCCTCGCCGAGAAGGGGGTGCGGGGTGAGGCCGTGCGCCTGCTCACCGCCCACCGCAGCAAGGGCCTCGAGTGGGACGTCGTCGTCGTGGCGGGTGTGCAGGAGGGCGGCTGGCCCGACCTGCGACGACGCTCCACCCTGCTCGAGCCCGAGCGGCTGGGGGCGCCCGGTGAGGCCGAGCTCCGGCAGCGGTCGAGCGCCGCGGAGCTGCTCGTCGACGAGCGGCGGCTGTTCTACGTCGCGCTCACCCGGGCCCGACGTCGCGTCGTCGTGACCGCGGTCGCCGGACTCGACTCGGACGGTGACCGACCCAGCCGGTTCCTGTCCGAGCTGGGCGTCGAGGTGCAGGAGCACCACGACCGCACGTCCCGGCCGCTCTCGCTCCCCGCCCTGGTGGCGGTCCTGCGCCGGACCTCCGTCGACCCGTCCCGCAGTCCCGCCGCCCGCCGGGCTGCCGCCACGCGGCTGGCCCGCCTCGCGGTGAGCACGGACGACAGCGGTCGCCCCCTGGCCCCCGCCGCGGACCCAGCGAGCTGGTGGGGGCTGGCCGCGGTCACGGAGGGCGTCACCCCCGTCCAGGCTGCCGACCGGCCCGTACCCCTGTCGGGCACCTCCCTCTCGGGGCTCGAGCAGTGCCCGCTGCGCTGGTTCCTCGAGCACGAGGTGCACGCGCAGCAGGCCACGAGCTCCGCCATGGGGTTCGGCGGGGTCGTCCACGCGCTGGCTGACGAGGTCGCGACCGGCCGTTCGCCAGCGGACCTCGACGTCCTGATGGCACGGCTTGACACCGTGTGGGGGCAGCTCGCCTACGACGCGCCGTGGCAGTCGGCCCAGCAGCACGACCAGGCGCGCGACGCCCTGCGCCGGTTCCTGTCCTGGCACGACGCCGAGCGCGGGCGCACCCTGGTCGCGACCGAGAGGGGCTTCGAGGTCGAGGTGCCGACGCCCTCTGGCCCGGTGCTGCTCCGGGGCTTCCTCGACCGGGTGGAGCTGGACCGCGACGGGCGGGTGCACGTCGTGGACCTCAAGACGGGCAAGTCCCCCTTCACCCGCGCCGAGATCGGCCAGCACGCCCAGCTGGGCACCTACCAGCTGGCCGTCCGCGCCGGCGCCCTCGACGAGGTCCTGCCCTCCCGTCCCGAGGTCGGCGGCGCCGAGCTCGTCATGCTGCGGGTCGACGACGCAGGTGCGCCCAAGGTGCAGGCGCAGGCCGCACTCGAGCCGTCCCCGAGCTGGGTCGAGGTCCTGCTCGACACCGCCGTGCGCCGGGTGCTCGGCGAGAGCTTCCCGCCGACCCCGCAGGAAAGGTGCGCCCGCTGTCCGTTCCGCAGCTGCTGCCCCGCGCAGTCCGAGGGCCGGCAGGTGGTCTCGTGATCCCGTCCGACCTGCGGGACCTGCTCGGCATCCCCTTCACCGAACAGCAGCTGGTCGCCGCTGCCGCCCCGCTCGGGCCCGGCCTCGTGGTCGCCGGCGCCGGGTCCGGCAAAACCAGCGTCATGGCGGCCCGCGTGGTGTGGCTGGTGGCGACCGGGCAGGTGGCTCCGGACCAGGTGCTCGGACTCACCTTCACCAACAAGGCGGCCTCGGAGCTCGCGGGGCGGCTGCGTTCCGGGCTGGTGCGAGCGGGGGCGGCCACGGCTGGAACAGGCCGGGCGGGCCACACCCTCGACCAGCCGTCGAGCGACGACGACGGGAGCGAGCCGACCGTCTCGACCTACCACTCCTTCGCCGGGCGCCTGGTCACCGAGCACGGCCTTCGGCTCGGGATCGAGCCCCGCTCCCGCCTGCTCGCTGATGCGACCCGCTACCAGCTGGCGGCCCGGGTGCTGCGGTCCCACCGTGGGCCGATCCCCTCCCTCACGAGCCCGCTGTCCATGCTCGTCGGGGACCTCGTCGGCCTCGACAGCGAGCTGTCCGAGCACCTGGTCGACCCCGACGAGCTGGACCGCTGGGACGAGCAGTGGTGCGCCCTCGTGGAGCAGTCCTGCGGCGACCTCGACGGGCAGAAGGGGAGCAAGGGGCACTGCGACGAGCTGCGCCGGATCGCCGTCGCGTCCCGGCGGCGGCGCGAGCTGACGACACTGGTCCGCGCCTACCGGACCGCCAAGCGCGACCTCGACGCCATCGACTTCGGGGACCAGGTGGCCCTCGCCGCGCGCCTGGCGGAGGAGGTGCCTGACGTCGGCGTCGCTGAGCGGGACCGGTTCCGTGTGGTCCTGCTCGACGAGTACCAGGACACCAGCGTCGCGCAGCGCCGCATGCTCGTCGGGCTCTTCGGAGCAGGCCATCCGGTGACGGCGGTCGGCGACCCGTGCCAGGCCATCTACGGCTGGCGGGGCGCGTCGGTCTCGAACCTCGACGGCTTCCCCACCCACTTCCCGGACGCGTCCGGCGCCCCAGCCGCCTGTTACGACCTCGCCGTCAACCAGCGCTCCGGAGGGCGGTTGCTGCAGCTCGCGAACACCGTGGCGGCCTCGCTCCGGCTCCGCCACCGCGTCGTCGAGCTCGAGGCCCCGCCGGACAAGGCCGACCTGGGCGAGGTCGTGGTCGCGCTCCACGCCAGCTGGCCCGAGGAGTGCGCGTGGGTGGCCGGGCAGATCGCGGCGGCGGTCGAGCGGGGGACGCCCCCGGGGGAGTGCGCCGTGCTCGTCCGGGCCCGCAGTGACTTCGGTGACCTCTACGCCGCCCTGACCGCCGCGGGCCTCCCGGTGGAGGTGGTCGGCCTCGGCGGCCTGCTCAGCCTGCCCGAGGTCTCCGATGTCGTCGCGGTGCTCGAGGTACTCGACGACCCGACGGCCAACGCCGCCCTGCTCCGCCTGCTCACGGGTCCGCGCTGGCGACTCGGCCCGCGGGCCCTCGCTGTCCTCGGCCGCAGGGCCCGTGAGGTCCTCGCGGCTGACGGCGCCGCCGGCCCGAGTGCCGGCCGCGCGACCGGGGTCGACGCCCTCGAGCAGGCCGTCGCCGGCATCGACCCGTGCGACGTCGTGGCCTTGACCGACGCCCTCGACCGACCGGGTCAGGACGGCTGGTCGCCGGAGGCGCTCGTGCGCGTCACCGCGTTGGCCGAGGAGCTCCGGCTGCTGCGGTCGTTCCGCGACGAGCCCCTGCTCGACCTGGCCCACCGGGTGGTCTCGGTGACCGGGCTCGAGGTCGAGCTGGCCGCCTCACCGGAGGCGGTGGCGGCCCGCCGGCGGGAGTCCCTGTCGGCGTTCTTCGACGTGATCGCCGACTTCACGGACCTCGACGGCGAGAGCAGCCTCAGCTCCTTTCTGGCCTTCCTACGGGCGGCGCAGGAGCACGAGCGGGGTCTCGACGCCGTCACGCCCTCCGGCTCCGACTCCGTCCAGCTGCTCACCGCCCACCGGGCCAAGGGCCTCGAGTGGGACGTCGTGGCCTGTCCCGATCTCACCGCCAAGGTGTTCCCGTCGACCACGCTGCGCGGCGGGTGGACCACCACCGGGGCGGTCCTTCCGGGGCCGCTCCGCGGCGACGCGGCGGACCAGCCGAGCGTCGGGTCCCACGACAAGGCGGGACTCGCCGCCTACGTCTCGCAGTGCCGCGACCATCTGGAGCGCGAGGAGCGCCGCCTCGGCTACGTCGCCTTCACCCGAGCCCGCCACCTGCTGATCGGCAGCGGTCACTGGTGGGGCGGGACCCAGAAGAAGCCCCGTGGACCCTCGCCCTTTCTCGAGGAGCTGCGCGCCCACGCGGTGCAGGGGGGCGGTCGCGTCGAACACTGGGAGCCCCTTCCCGAGCAGCGGACGAACCCGGCGCTGACCGACCCGGTCGAGCACGCGTGGCCGGCTCCCTACGCCGACGAGCCGCTGCGGCGCAGGCAGCAGGCGGCCGCCGACGTCCGCAGCGACGTGGCTCTCCTGCGTGCCGGCAGCGCGCCCCCCGCCGACGATCTCGCAGGGCTCTCGCCCTGGGAGCGCGAGCAGCTCGAGCGCTACGACCGCGAGGCGGTGCTGCT
This sequence comes from Frankiales bacterium, assembly GCA_025965615.1. Lineage (GTDB taxonomy): Bacteria > Actinomycetota > Actinomycetes > Mycobacteriales > SCTD01 > SCTD01. The sequence goes on along the minus strand of JAOPWP010000007.1, from coordinate 9,187 downwards.
GCTCGAGGAGGAGCGCACGGCCAGGCGCGGTGTCCGCGAGGTGGAGCTGCCGGCGGCGCTCACGGCCAGTCAGCTGCTGCGCCTGCAGGCCGACCCGGAGACGTTCGCGCGCGAGCTGTCGCGCCCCCTGCCTCGCCGGCCGGCCCCCGCGGCCCGCCGGGGGACCCGCTTCCACGCCTGGGTCGAGACGCTGTTCGGTGAGCGACCTCTGCTCGACCCGGACGAGCTCCCGGGCGCCGAGGACGACGGCCTCGCCGACGACGACGAGCTGCTGCTCCTGCAGGAGGCCTTCCTCGCGAGCCCCTACGCCCAGCGTGCACCGTTCCGGGTCGAGGCGTCCTTCGACCTGCCGATCTCCGGCCGGGTCGTACGCGGACGCATCGACGCCGTCTACGACCTGGGGGACGGGCGCTGGGAGGTCGTCGACTGGAAGACGGGCACCGAGAGCGCTGACCCCCTGCAGCTGGCCGTCTACCGCCTCGCGTGGGCGCGGATCGCCGGTGTCGACCCCTCCGCTGTCGACGCGGCCTTCCTCTACGTGGCGACCGGTCAGGTCGTCCGCTTCGGCGCCGAGCTGCCGCAGCAGCACGACCTGGCGGCCCTGCTCAGCGGTCCTGTGGAGGTCGAGGTCCTGACGCTGCTCTGACGATGCCAGGCGTACCCCCGGAGTGCGCGGGAAGAGGTGAGCCCGACGGGCCGGCCCCCCCGGCACGAGGACGCCGCACGGTGTCCCCGTCGCACCTGACCCTGCGGAGGATCACCATGGGACGACTGACTGTCGGCTCCGAGAACGGCACGCCGATCGAGCTGCACTACGAGGACCACGGGAGCGGCGCCCCCGTCGTGCTGATCCACGGCTGGCCGCTGTCCGGGCGCTCCTGGGAGGCGCAGGTCCCGGCCCTTCTCGAGGCAGGTCACCGGGTGATCACCTACGACCGGCGCGGGTTCGGCCAGAGCTCGCAGCCGACGAGCGGCTACGACTACGACACCTTCGCCGCCGACCTCTACTCTCTGATGCAGCACCTCGACCTCGAGCAGGCCACCCTGGTCGGCTTCTCCATGGGCGGGGGAGAGGTGGTCCGCTACCTGGGCACCTACGGCGAGGGGCGCGTCGCGAAGGCAGTCCTCGCAGCCGCCGTGCCGCCCTACCTCTACAAGAGCAGCGACAACCCGGACGGCGGACTGGACGACGCGACGATCGAGCAGTTCGAGACCGGTGTGAAGACCGACCGGCTCGCCTTCCTCGAGGGGTTCACGCACATGTTCTTCTCGGCGGGTGACAAGAGTGACCTGGTGAGCGAGCCGCTGCGCCACTACAGCTGGATCATCGCGGCCGGGGCCTCGCCGAAGGGCACTCTCGACTGCATCGCCGCCTTCGGGCGCACCGACTTCCGCGAGGACCTGACCAAGGTCACGGTGCCTACGCTGGTGCTGCACGGCGACTCCGACGCGGTCGTACCGCTCGAGGTCAGCGGCCAGCGGTCGGCCGAGAGCATCCCCGGCAGCACCCTGGTGGTGATCGAGGGCGGGCCGCACGGGATCAACGCGAGCCACCCCGGGGAGTTCAACCGGGCGCTGCTGGAGTTCCTGCAGTCCTGAGCTGACCAGCGGGGTTGCCGGGGGGCATCCCCCGGCGTCCTGGTGCTGTGGATGCACCCCAGCGGCCCCCCGCCCACGGTCAGCCCAGCTCGACCAGGAGCGCCCGGTGGTCCGACACGACCAGTTCGGGGGCCTCGACGCCCCGCACCTGGGGGAGTCGCCCCGAGGCGAGGACGTGGTCGAGCTGGATCCGGGGCTCCCACGCCGGATAGGTCGGGAGCCGGGCAAGCGAGCGCCACCTGGTGAGCACCCGGGGGAAGGGCGGCGGCATGTTGAGGTCGCCCAGCAGGACCCGCGGCCCGGGCAGCCGGGACAGGTCGCGGGCGAGCGTGCGCAGCTGCGTGCCGTTCCAGACCGGCACGAACGACAGGTGGGTCGTGGCGACGGTCATCGTCCCGAGCGGCGACCGGACGACCCCCGCGAGCCCGACACGCGGCTCGTCCGCCAGCAGGACCAGCCGCCGGCTGCCCGGCAGGACGATCGGTGAGCGGATCGGGGCCGCAGGCAACCGGGTCACGTGCCACGAGTCGACGGGGTACCGCGAGACGAGCCCGATCCCGTACGCCGGCTCGGTCCCGGTGTCGTCAGCGTCGGTCGCTGGCCGCCACGTGCCGCCCGGCATGCCGATCAGGGCGGGCACGAACCGCCAGTGCTCGAACCCCAGGGCCTCGGCCACCTGACGGGTGAGGTCGGCCCCGTGGGAGCGGGGCTGCCCGCGGTCCACCTCCTGCAGCCCGACGACGTCGGGCTGCAGGGCCCGGACCGCTTCGGCGAGGCGCGCTGGCGTCACCGAGCGGTCCGCCAGCGACGTCCCGTTCAGCAGGTTCAGGGTCGCGAGGCGCACCGGCCGGACGCTAGCCGAGGCGGAACCCCGAGCCCGCGGCCCCGGCCGGTCAGCAGGTGCCGGCCGCCGTGCAGACCGCGGACACGACGTCTGCGGCGGTCCTGTCGGCGAGGGAGCGGGACATCCCGTGCGGGTCGCCCAGGATCCAGGTGCTCACCAGGTCGCCCGCGACGGTGACGCCGGCGTAGTCGTACCAGGGGGCGTCGTTGACGTCCCCGGCCTGGATGTCGTCCACCTGGACGAGAAAGGGCTGCGTCCCCACGGAGCGGAAGGCGCGGGAGCTGCCGCCCTCGTCGTTCGTGGTCGGGCACTGCGCGACCGACCTGCGGATCGCGTCCGCCGCAGCCTGCGCTGCCGCGGCGCTGGGGTAGCGCATGACCTGCTGGTCGAAGAAGGGGCTCTCGGGCACAGGTCCGTCCGCGTCCTGCAGGGAGTACTGGCCGGACAGGAACGCGACCACGGACGCCCCGTCGGGGACGCCGGCCTTGCACGGGTCCAGCGCCAGGTCCACCGGTCCACGGCTGCTCGCCGTCCGGACCCAGGACGTCCCGAGGTCGGCCGGGGCGAGCAGTGCCCCGACCGGGATGAAGGGGTCGCCTGCGGGTGCCGACGGGACGGCACCCGGCGACGGCACCGCAGACGGCGGCTGCGCCGGTGACGGCGAGGTGGACGGCGCCGGCGCTGGGCTGGCCTTCGGGGAAGCCGGCGCAGGTGCGCTCGGGCTGGCTGAGGTGGAGACCGGGTTGGCCGGCGTCAGGGTCGAGCGCTCGGCACCTCCGGACAGCGCCACGGTCGTCCCGAAGCCCAGGGCCATGACGCCGAGGACAGAGCCGGCCAGAAGGGCGCGGCTGCGGGCCTGGCGCTGGGCCCCCCGGGCGCGGACCAGCTCTGGCGGGGCGAGGGGTGGCAGCGCGACGTCCTCCAGCAGGTCGAGGTCGGGGAGCTCGGGCAGGTCGTCAGCCACGGGGGGCTCCCCTGTCGGTGTCGGTGTCGGTGTCGGGGCGGGTGGTGTCGGTGTCGCGCAGGAGCGCGGCCAGTGCGGTGCGCCCTCGGGAGAGCCGGGCCTTGACGGTGCCCTCGGGCGCACCCGTCTCCATCGCCACCTCGGCCACGGACAGCCCGACGAGGTGGTGGAGCACGACGGCGCTGCGCTGGGCTGCGGGCAGCTGGCGCAGGGCGGTCACGAGGGCGACCCGGTCGCCGCTCAGGGCCGGGACGTCGTCGGGTCCGCCGTGCCGCCGCAGCACCCCAGCCCCGACGCGGGCCCGGCGGAAGCGCGACACGGCGAGGCGCCAGGCGACCTGGCGGACCCAGGCTTCCGGGGCCGCGTACGAGGAGACCTGCGTCCACCTCTGCCAGGCGCGGGCGTACGCCTCCTGGACGCAGTCCTGGGCCTCGCTGAGATCCCCCGTCATGGCGTGCAGCTGGCGGACCAGCCGAGGTGCGGTGGCGGTGTAGAAGGCGTCGAAACTGCTGGGGATGTCTGTGCCGGGCACGCTGTCTCCGGGGAGGGCCTGCCGCTGGCGTGGCGGAAGGAGAAGGTCGGCCACAGCAGGCTCCTCACGGTCGGTGTCACTGTGGACACGCACGGAGGTGCCCGCTGGTTGCACGGGTCGGCGGATCAGCTCACGAAGAGCCAGCCAGGTGCTCCAGCAGGAGGTCGGAGAGGGCCTCGGCCGCCTCCTCGGGGATCCAGTGGCTGACGCCCGGCAGCACCTCGAGGCGGTACGGGCCGTCCACGTGGGACGCGGTGGCGTGCGTGGCGACCGGCCCGAGGGCGGGATCGGAGTCCGACCACACGTGCAGGGTGGGAGCGGACACAGGACCGAGTCCCTCGACGTCCCTGCGTGACGCCGCCCGGTAGTAGCCGAGGGCGCGCGTGAGGACTCCCGGCTCGCGGAGGACGGCGAGGTAGCGCGCTGCGTCCACCGCGGGGATCCCCCCGAAGACCTGCTCCAGCTCGCCGTCCAACAAGGCGATCTCGGCCTCGGGGTCTTGCCAGTCGCGCATGTACTGCGACCGGGCGCGCTGGTCGGGATCTGTCCGCAGTGCGTCGGCGAAGGCCCGCGGATGGGGAACGGAGATGGCCGTGAGGGTGCGGACGCGCTCGGGATGACGCGCCGCGACCTGCCAGGCGATGGCTGCCCCCCAGTCGTGACCGACGACGTGGGCGCGGTCGACGCCGAGCGCGTCGAGCAGGGCGAGGACGTCAGCGACCAGGTGCGGCATCGCGTAGGGCTCGACGCCGTCGGGTCGGGCACCGGGGGAGTAGCCGCGCTGGTCTGGTGCGACGACCCGGTAGCCCGCCTCGACGAGCGCCGGCCAGACCCCCCGCCAGCACCAGGAGGTCTGGGGGAAGCCGTGCAGGAGGACGACGACCGGCCCGTCGGTCGGCCCCCCGGCCATGGCGTCGAGGACGAGGTCCCCTCCGACCGGTATGCGCACGGGTTCCATGCCGCCGGACCCTAGCGGGCCGTGACGACGGGCCGTCCGAGCGACGCGGCGCCGGGCGGGGGGAGGATGGCGGCATGACCGCTCTCGACGTCCCCCTGTCCGGTGCGACCCACGTGGTGGCCAACCAGGTGCCCCGGCTGGTCGGTCACGACGTGTCACACGATCCTGTCCTGCTGGCCGCCCTGGAGCGCGAGGGCGCCGGGTGGCACGTGGGCGACCTCTCCCGCCTCGGACGGCTGGCCGGGAGCGAGCAGGCGCAGACGTGGGCCGACCAGGCCAACCGCTTCGAGCCCGAGCTGCGCACCCACGACCGCTACGGCAACCGGATCGACGAGGTGGACTTCCACCCGGCCTGGCACGCGCTGCTCGACGTGGCCGTCAGCGAGGGGCTGGCCGGTGCGCCCTGGGCCGATGCCCGGCCCGGCGCGCACGTGGCCCGCGCGGCGGGCTTCTTCGTGTGGGGCCAGGTCGAAGCCGGCCACGGGTGCCCCGTGTCCATGACCTATGCCTCCATCCCTGCTCTGCGCACCACGCCGGCCCTCGCCGAGGTCTTCGAGCCGCTGCTGCCGGCCCGGGCGTACGACCCCGGTCTCCGGTCGCCGGCGACCAAGGCGGGACTGCTCGCGGGCATGGGCATGACGGAGAAGCAGGGCGGCTCCGACGTGCGCAGCAACACCACCGCGGCTGTCGCTGGGGGGGACGGCACCTACCTGCTGCGCGGCCACAAGTGGTTCACGAGCGCTCCCATGTGCGACGTCTTCCTGGTACTCGCACAGCTCGAGTCGGCCGCGGGGGCGCAGGGCCTCACCTGCTTCCTCGTCCCTCGCGTGCTCCCCGACGGGACCCGGAACACCTTCCGGATCCAGCGGCTCAAGGACAAGCTCGGCAACCGCAGCAACGCCAGCAGCGAACCGGAGTTCGACGGGACGGTCGCCTGGCTCGTCGGCGAGCCCGGCCGGGGCGTCCGGACCATCCTCGAGATGGTCTCGATGACGCGGCTCGACTGCGTGATCGGCAGCGCGGCCGGCATGCGGGCGGCGGTCGTCGCGGCGGCGCACCACGCGTCCTACCGGAGGGCGTTCGGTGGCCGGCTGGCCGACAAGCCCCTGATGCGCAACGTGCTGGCGGACCTGCAGCTCGAGTCCGAAGCGGCGTCCACGCTGATGATGCGGCTCGCGGGGGCGGTCGACCGGGGCCAGCCGGGGCCGGGGCACACCGGGGACGCCGAGGAGCGCGCCTTCGCCCGCATCGCCGTGGCGATCGGCAAGTACTGGGTGTGCAAGCGCGGACCGGCAGTCGCTGCGGAGGCGCTCGAGTGCCTGGGGGGCAACGGCTACGTGGAGGAGTCCGGCATGCCCCGCCTCTACCGGGAGGCTCCGCTGAACTCGGTGTGGGAGGGCTCGGGCAACGTCAACGCTCTCGACGTGGTCCGCGCCGTGACGCGGGAGCCGGCCAGCCTGGAGGCCCTCGATGCCGAGCTCGACCGGGCGCGGGGCGCTGACCCGCGCCTGGATGCCGCTGTGGCGTCCCTGCGCGCCAGCCTCGCCGATCCCGAGGACGTCGAGGCGGGTGCCCGCCGGGTGGTCGAGCGCATGGCGCTGGTACTGCAGGGATCCCTGCTCGTCCGGCACGCTCCGGCAGCGGTTGCCGATGCCTTCTGCGCGAGCCGACTGGCTGGCGACTGGGGCAACGCGTTCGGCACCCTGCCCCGTGGCGTCGACCTCGACCCGGTCCTCGCCCGCACGCTGCCTGGCTGAGGGCCAGGAGCGGCCATCAGGCGCCCGGCTCGTCCGCCGGTTCGAGAAAGGCCAGGTAGACGGCCCGTCCGCCGGTGACCGGCGCCCGCTCCACCGTGAAGTGGCACAGGATCTCGTGACCGTCGGCGTGGAGCACAGGCAGGGTCACCTGGACCCCGATGATGTGTCCCTCGCCCGTGGTGAGGTGCCGGGTGAAGCCCGCGACGTGCGCTTCGCGCAGCGCAGGGGGGATGAGGGTGACGACCCGGCGGCCGACGATGTCGTCGACCTGCCAGCCCAGGAGCTCGGCGAGCGAGCGGCTCATCGCCACGATCCGGTTCGCGTCGTCGGCCGCCACCACTCCCCGCGGCGACTCGCGCACAGCGGTGTCGTCCCAGGCGACCTCGTGGAAGCGGTCGGTGACCGCCGTCTCGAAGCGGGCCTGCGCCGTACCGCCCCACGGCAGCGACGGCTGCCCGGCGAGCTGGCAGACGACCTGGTCGCACACCCAGTCACGCACGGCCACGACCTCGGGCAGACCAGGCCGCGCCAGCAGCCGGCCCGCGAGCGCCAGCCGCTCCGCCATGTCGAGGGCCCGTTGCAGCGCCACGTAGCCGTCCCGGAGCGAGAGCGGGACGTCGAGGTGCAGGGCGAACCGGGCGGGCACGGGCGGGAGGGGGGCCGGGTGGCCCGGAGGCACCGCCGGGGTAGCGGTGCCGGCCTGCTGAGCGGCGTCCACCGCCTCGAGCACCGCCTCCATCACGAGGTTGCGGGCGGCGTCGGCCAGAGGCAGGTCGACCTGCACGTCGGTGTGCTCGGCCTCGTAGAGCACGAGCTCGCGCAGCAGGGCGTCGTGGTGCTGACGGGCCGCGAGCCAGAGCGTCACGGGCATGGCGTCGAGGACGACGGTTCGGGTCTGCTCGGGAGGCACCAGGCCGGCGTCGTCGACCGGGCCCTCGTCCTCCCCGTCGAGGTCCCATGCGGCGAGCAGGTCCTGCTCGCTGGTGGCACTCGGATCGCCGTCTCCGAGCCGGAACCAGACCACCTTGCCTGCCGGTCCGAGGCTGTAGACCCCGCACTCGTCGGTCAGCGCCGCGACCAGGGCCATCCCGCGCCCCGTCGTGGCCTGCTGGTCGTACTGGCGCTGCTGAGGGAGCAGGGCGCTGCCGTCGCTGACCTCGGCCCAGAGGTGGTCGTCGTGGACCTCCACCAGCACCTCGATGCGGGTGTGCGCGTGCAGGGCGGCGTTGGACACGACCTCGCTGAGGGCGAGCACACCGGCGTCGGCCCAGCGCTCGCGGCCCGCGGCCCGCAGCGCGGCCGTCAGGAGCTGTCGCGCCTCCCCGGCGGTGCTGAGCCGGGGCTCGAAGGCGCCGGTGCGGCGGGCCAGGACGTCCTGGTCGGCGTCGGGACGCACCCGCGCCACGATGCTCACGCGCGGGGACCTGACACGACGACCGCGCGGGGCGGGCGGCTCACGGGCACATCCCCGCTCGACCGCATCATCCCGCGTCCTTCCTCGCCCAGTGCATCCTCGCGAAGGTGACTATGCCCCAAATGCTTGGACGGGTGATGATCGACCGCACGGTCGCCCTGTGCGGCACCTCGCCGTGGTGCCTCGCGCACTGTGCCGGAACGGCGCCCGTCACAGTGGTGCGGCACGCCGGACGGGCGGCGACCGGTCAGCCGACCTTGAACTGGGCGATGGAACCACGCAGGTCAGCCGCGAGCTCGTTGAGCTGCGCCGCCGCCGCCGCGGACTGCCGCGACCCGACCGCGTACTGCCGGCTCACGTCCGCCACCTGCGTCATCGCCGCCACCACCTGATCCGAGGCCGACCGCTGCTGCTGCGTCGCGATCGAGATCTCCTTGGCCGCAGTCGTCGTCTCATCGACCATCCCCGAGATCCGCTCCAACGCCTCCACCACACCCTGCGTCAGCTGCGTCCCGGCCCGGACCTCCTTCGCCCCCTCCTCCGAGGCGATGATCGTCGAGTTCGTCTCCGCCTGGATCTCCCCCACGATCGCCTGGATCTGACCCGCCGACTCCTGCGAACGCTCCGCCAGCTTGCGCACCTCCGAGGCCACCACCGCAAACCCCCGACCGTGCTCACCCGCCCGCGCCGCCTCGATCGCCGCGTTCAACGCCAACAGATTCGTCTGATCCGCCAGATCATCGATCACATCCAGGATCCGACCGATCTCGTGCGACTTCTCCCCCAACGACAACGCCCGCGCCGCGATCGAGTCGACCCGCACCGCGATCGAGTCCATCGACTCCACCGACGCCGACACCGCCGCACGACCCTGCTCGGCATAACGCAACGTCTCCGCCGCATACCGCGCCACCGCCTCCGACGTCTCCGCGATCTGCGCCGCCGTCGCCGCCAGCTCCTCGATCGTCGACGTCGTCTCCGACACCGCCGAGCTCTGCTGCGTCGCCGACGCCGCATGCTCCTCCGCCGACGCCAACAACTGCCCCGCCGACGCCCCGATCTGCTCCCCACCCGTCCGGATCTGACCCACCAGACCCCGCAGGTTCCCGATCGTGTGGT
>JAOPWP010000002.1 GCA_025965615.1 Frankiales bacterium | reverse complement strand
CCAGTGTGGCGAACTCGTCCACGACGATCACCAGTCGCGCGAGGTCGACCGTCTCGGGAAGCGCGGCGACGTCGGCCACCCGATGCGCGGCCAGGACGGACTCGCGGCGGGTCAGCTCGGCGGTGAGAGACCGCAGTGCTCGGACCGTCGTCTGGCCGTCGAGGTCGGTCACCACCCCGACGGTGTGCGGCAACTCCGCTGCCTCGGCGAAGGCAGCTCCGCCCTTGTAGTCCACCAGGAGGAAGGAGCAGCGGTCGGGCGGATGTTCATGGCCAGGCCGGCAATGAGGGTCTGGAGCAGCTCGGATTTTCCCGAGCCGGTGGTGCCGGCCACCAGTGCATGCGGGCCCTGGCGGCAGAGATCGATCCGGAGCGGGCCCTGCGCAGTCCGCCCGAGTGTGGTGACGAGGCGGTCCCGAGTCGGGTTCCAGGCCCCCGACAGGGTGCCGGCATCCGACAGGTGCAGGCCGGTGGGCGGCAGGTCCAGGAGCCGGACGGAGCGCGGAAGAGTGCTCGCCGTGCTCACCGGGATCAGCGCGGCGAGGTCCCGGGCGAACTCGGCGCCCACGGCGCGCGGGAGCCGGTCGACTGTGACGCCGGTGCGGTCAGGGTGGTCCTGCCGAGCCAGGGTCGCCACGTCTCCGGTCTCCCCGGTCAGCCGAAGGACGGTGTCGACGACGACCGGAAGCCCCTCGGCCGACTCGGCCGCGGCAACGGTCAGTACGCCGACGTCGCGGCCGATCCGAAGGGTGGCAGCGATCTGCCGGTCGAGCGGACGGTCGATGAGGACGACGAGCCAGCCGGGAGCAGCGGGTGCGTCGGTGGAACCGGGACCGGGCGTGGCCGCTCGGCGGCGCGCCACCAGAGTGGTCAACCAGGCGTGCAGGTCGTCGTCCTGCGGGAGGGCAGGCTCCGGACCCGGGGAACGGACGTGCACGGCGCCCGATGCCAGGTGGGGCAGCCATCGGGTCCACCGCCAGTCCGGCAGTCGCTCGCCATCGACGAGAAGCAGGAGATCCAGCTCGCCGGGCGCATACAGGGCGGTGAGCTGGACGACCAGCGCCCCGAGGACCCCGGTCGTCCGCTCGCGCGGCCCCACGAGCGCGAGGCCGCCTCCGTGCGTCAGGTCGACGACGACAGGCACGTGCGCGGCCTGCTCACGCGACCGAGCCCCGTCGGGGTGCACTCGGGTCACGCGCGTGGAACCGGGACCGCTGCCGATCCGGACGGAAAGTCCGCCCGTGTCGCTCCGGGTCCGGCTCCACAGCAGATGGGAGCGGCGGCGCGCCGCGCGGGCCAACGCGGCGAGATCGGGATGGGCCGCTTCGGCGGCTCGGACGTCGCTGCGCACCGCGGCGGCCAGTCCGGTCTCCGCTGCGAGCACCTCGAGGGCGTGGCCGGCTGCGTCCCGGCGTCCGCTCCGCCGTCCTGACCAGCGCTCCGACAGCCACGTGCCCAGCGCCACGATCGGGCTCAGCAGGGCGAAGAACAGAAACGTCGGCGTGTGCAGCAGCCAGGCCATGAGCACGCCACCCATCGCGGGCAGGGCCACGGCGACCCAGGCCAGCCGGCGACGGGGAGGAGTCAGCGGCGGGCGAGGGAAGGTGAACTCCACCTCGGGAGGCGGAGTGGTCATCCGTGGCGTGGGGCGGAGGCGGGTGCGTCCGCCGCTGCCCCCCTCGACGGCGGCGGTCGAGCCGGCGGGACCGCTGATGGTGACCGCGGAGCCACCCAGCCGCAGGACCTCCCCGTTCTGCCAGGCCCGCGGGCGTCGGTCGAGCTCTTCCTCGTCGAGCCGGCTGCCGTTGCTGGATCCCAGGTCGGCAACGGTGATGGCCCCGCCGCCGACCTGCACCACGACGTGTTCGCGCGAGACGTCGGCATCGTCGAGCCGGACGCCGGCCGACCTGCTGCGACCGAGCACGTGCCGGCCCTGCCCGAGCGGAACGGTCCGCCCGGCCTCCGGCCCCCCGACGACGTGCAGCTCCAGTGCGCTGGACGAGCGACCTCCCTCGCACCGCTGAAGTGGTCGCCCCAGCCCGAGGAGGGCGCCGTGAACGAGCTCCGGTGCGTCGAGCAGCAGGTCGTCGGCCAGCCGGGCCGATCCGGCCCACAGGCCCGTCACCGGGCCGCCGAGAGTCCGGGCCAGTGCGTGCCGGACCGCGCCGAGTGTCTCGTCGTCGGCTGCGGTCACCTCGACGTCCACGGCCACCCCGTCCCCGCGCAGCGTCCAGCAGCGGGCGGAGCGGGGGGCCTGCGCGGTGCTTGTCGGGGGAGCGATCACGGCGCGATCCTGTCCGTCGGCTGAGGCCTGGCGGGGGACCGATCGCCGATCTGTGGAGAACGAAGCGCCTGTGGACAGTGCGGAACAGCCGGTGTCCCCGCGCCCTACCGTTCGCCGCGACCGGGAAGGGCCCGGACGGAGGAGGACCCGTGAAGGTCGACATCGCCACCCTGCAGTCGATGGCCGGACAGTGCCGATCCGAGGCAGCCGAGACGGCCGCCCGGCACACGAGCCTGTCCAGCGGCATCAACACCTCGGTGCTGGACGGATGGACCGACAGTCAGGCCGCCGCGCGGTTCAGCGAGCTCTACGAGCAGTGGCGGCTTTCCGCTCAGGGGGTCAGTGACGC
>JAOPWP010000266.1 GCA_025965615.1 Frankiales bacterium | reverse complement strand
GCCCCCCGGCGAGCACAGCGCACGTCACGACCTCGACAGCCCTGCGCCGTCCGTGCACGACCAGCTCGACGTTCCTCACCAGGCGGCGCGCGGTCCCCGCGGCGTCGGCACGGGTCAGCGCAGTCGCGTCTTCACCGAGGCCTGTCTCGGCGGCGTCGAACAGGGCGAGGACGGGCGAGCTGCTCACGAGGTGGCCTTCCGGGGTCGACGGTCGTCCCGGAGTCCATCGGCGCCCGGCGACCGCGTCCGTAGGCCTGGGTCAGGCGGGATCCGTCGCCTGGAGGGGGTCGAGGCCGTTGGCCGCGCGGATGACCTCGACGACTGAGCGCATGATCTCGGTGAGCTCGAAGTCCTTGGGGGTGTAGACGGCCGCGACGCCCTGCGCGCGCAGCCGGGTGGCGTCGGAGTCCGGGATGATCCCCCCGACCACGACCGGGACGTCGCCGATGCCGGCCGCCTCGAGCCCGGCGAGGACCGAAGGGACGGCCTCCATGTGCGAGCCGGACAGGATGGACAACCCGATGACGTGGACGTCCTCCTCGACCGCGGCGGCGACGATCTGCGCGGAGGTGAGGCGGATCCCCTGGTAGACGACCTCGAAGCCGCAGTCCCTCGCGCGGACCGCGATCTGCTCCGCCCCGTTGCTGTGGCCGTCGAGGCCGGGCTTGCCGACCAGGAAGCGCAGGCGTACGCCCATCTGCTCGCCGGTCTGCTTCACGGCCCGGCGGACGGCGCCGATCGCCTCGCCTGCCTCGCCGTGCGCGGACGCGCCCGACACCCCCGTGGGAGCGCGGTACTCGCCGAAGACCTCCCGCAGCGCGCCGGACCACTCGCCGGTCGTGACCCCGGCCTTGGCGCAGGCGACCGTCGCGGCCATGAGGTTGACGTCGGTCTTGCACGCGTCGCGCAGGGCCGCGAGAGCCTCGTCGACGGCCCCGGCGTCGCGCTCGGCCCGCCACTGCCGGACCGCGTCGATCGCGTGCTGCTCGACGGCGTGGTCGACCGTCATGATCGCGCCGTCGATGTCGGCGAGCAGCGGGTTGGGCTCGGTCGTGGTGAAGCGGTTGACGCCGACGACCACGTCTTCACCGGCCTCGATGCGGCGGCGGCGCTCGGCGTGCGAGGCGACCAGAGCGCTCTTCATGTAGCCGGTCTCGACCGCCGCGACCGCGCCACCCATGGCCTGTACGCGGTCGACCTCGGCCCGCACCTGCTCCACGAGCGCCGAGACCTTGCGCTCGACCACGACCGATCCCTCGAACAGGTCGTCGTACTCGAGCAGGTCGGTCTCGAACGCGAGCACCTGCTGGAAGCGCAGGGACCACTGCTGGTCCCACGGCCGCGGCAGACCGAGGGCCTCGTTCCACGCCGGCAGCTGCACGGCCCGGGCCCGGGCGTCCTTGGACAGGGTGACTCCGAGCATCTCGAGCACGATGCGCTGGACGTTGTTCTCCGGCTGCGCCTCGGTCAGGCCCAGCGAGTTGACCTGCACCCCGTAGCGGAACCGGCGGTGCTTGGCGTCCTGCACCCCGTAGCGCTCGAGCAGCAGCTCGTCCCACAGCTGTGTGAAGGCGCGCATCTTGCACATCTCCTCGACGAAGCGCACGCCCGCGTTGACGAAGAACGAGATCCGGGCGCAGACCTCGCCGAACCGCTCCACGGGCACCTGCCCGGCGGCCTTGACCGCGTCGAGCACTGCGATGGCGGTGCACAGCGCGTAGGAGATCTCCTGCACGGGCGTCGCGCCGGCCTCCTGCAGGTGGTAGCTGCAGATGTTGATCGGGTTCCACTTGGGGACCTCGGTGACGGTGTAGGCCACCATGTCCGTGATCAGGCGCAGCGAGGGCCCGGGCGGGAAGACGTAGGTCCCGCGCGAGAGGTACTCCTTGATGATGTCGTTCTGGGTCGTCCCGGCCAGTTGCGAGGGGTCGGCGCCCTGCTCCTCGGCGACGGCCTGGTAGAGCGCGAGCAGCCACATGGCGGTGGCGTTGATGGTCATCGAGGTGTTCATCTCCGACAGCGGGATGCCGTCGAACAGGGCCCGCATGTCACCGAGGTGGGTGACCGGGACGCCGACCTTGCCGACCTCGCCACGAGCCAGCTCGTCGTCCGGGTCGTAGCCGGTCTGGGTCGGGAGGTCGAAGGCCACGGAGAGCCCCGTCTGCCCCTTGGACAGGTTGTTGCGGTAGAGCGCGTTGCTGTCCTTCGGCGTCGAGTGCCCCGCGTAGGTGCGCATGACCCACGGCTTGTCGCGCGGAGGACGGTCCACCTCGGCGGGTCGGGGCTGGCCCGCACCGGCAGGACTGCCCGAGGCAGTTCCCTCGGCGGCGGGGACCTCGGAGCCGATCGACGGCACCTGCTCGGTCGTCGCTGCAGCAGTCGCTGGATCAGTCACTCGATCAGTCACTCGATCAGTCATGGCCGGATCGTACGGCGAGGCGTTCAGGGGCCTGCCGACAGCCGCAGCGAGCGGGCGCGAGGGACCGGGTGGCACCCGGCCGGAGCACCCACGGCAGCGAGCCCAGCCCGGTCCCCGGCACCGAACTGCGACTCGCTGTTCGTGGTCTGGGGATACATCACCTGCGTCGGGTCGAGGACGTGACCCAGACCGACGGCGTGGGCGAGCTCGTGCAGCAGGACCTCCCCGTCGGTCGTCCCTGCACCGAACCCGGAGGCGAGCCGGTTGCCGGCGTCGAGGACCACCTGGCCGCTCACCAGCGACGGACCGCCCCGGCCAGGGACGGCCACCGAGAGCGACAGGCCCTGGGCGCCTGCGCCGATGCCGAGGTCCGTGGCCTCCGGGGGGACCCAGCCGATCAGCAGCGGGGCCCAGCGCTCCCCGTAACGGACCGGCTGGTAGGGCTGCCGGTGGGCGGACGGCATCTCGTCGGTGTCGCCCTCGTAGCTGAACTGCAGTCCGCTGGCGGCGGTGAGGCGGGACAGCGCCTCGTCGAGGTCGGCCCGGCCGGCGTCCGGGATCCACCCTGGCTGGATGACGTAGCTGATCGGGACGCACGGGTCCCAGCGGGCCGGCAGGCCCTGTTCGTCGACGTAGGTGGGGCCCCAGCCCGCGACGGGCTCCGCCGGCTCCGAGACGGCGATCACCTGACCGGTGGCGACGGCCTGCGCCCGTGAGGCGACGACGGCCAGCCCGCCGGCGACCACGACCGCCGCTGTGATCATGACGGCCGTCGGCGTCCGGCCGGGGCGGCGCGGTGGTGCCGCGGCCACGAGGGGCTGTGGCTTCGGCACCAGGACGACGGGGGCCCAGTAGTCCGCCCCGGGGGTGGCGCGGCGGGCCGCGTCCGTCCCGCTGTCCCCGTCCACGCCATGATCCTCGGCACGGGGGACGCCCGACTAGACCCCTGCGCCGGTCAGGCGTTCAGCGGCTCAGGCGACCGACGACCGGGTCTGCCGCAGCACCTTGTCCAACCGGGTGAGCTGGAGCACCCGCCCGACGGCAGGCGAGGCGTCGTGCAGGACGAGCACCCGGCCGGACCGCCCCGCTCGTCGGTGGGCACCGACGAGCACCCCCAGACCCGTCGCGTCCACGGCGTCCAGGGCCGTGAGGTCGAGCACGAGGTCGCCCTCGCCCTCGTCGAGAGCCTCCTGCAGCGCCAGCCGGGCATCCGCAGCGGCGGTGACGTCGAGCCGGCCGGTGAGAGCCAGCAGGTGGCCCCGGGCCACGGCGGTCATGGCGAACGGCTGGTCCACGGGCCCTCCCTCCTGCGCTGGGTGCAGGTCCCCGGTCAGGCTGCTGCCGGGGCGAGCACCAGCGCGGCGCGTGTTTGCCTTTGTGCCACAGACCAGCCACCCAGCGGGGAGGCTCGCCGGGGACCGGGGTGCGCCTGCCGCCTCACGCGGGCAGAATGGATGCGTGCCCGTGTCGAGCTACCACTACCTGGTCGCTCCACTCATCGCCGCCGCCGCTCTTGTCGTGCTCATCCTCATCTGCCGGTGGGTCTTCGCCACCGACGGCCGTGACGAGCGCACGGCCCGCCGCCTCGCGAAGATGCAGTCACAGGGCGACTACGGCCTGCTCGCGCCCGTCGCGACGACGCGCACGTCGGCTGACGCCGCGATGCTGCGATCGG
Organism: Frankiales bacterium; assembly: GCA_025965615.1. Lineage (GTDB taxonomy): Bacteria > Actinomycetota > Actinomycetes > Mycobacteriales > SCTD01 > SCTD01. Next base: position 7,007 of record JAOPWP010000266.1, on the reverse strand, counting down.
TCCTCGCCGAAGCGGGCATCCGCTGCACGGTCTCGGTGGACGCGGGCGGTGCCGGTCACGTCGTGCTCGTGTTCCGCGACGACGCCCTGCGGGCCCGTCAGCTGGTCAGCACCTAGCTAGCTGATCTGGGCCCGGCTCCGGCTCGAGGCCGCAGCCCGCTGCCCGCGACGCGAGATACGGGCCGTGAGGCTCCAGTCCTGGGCTCCGGCTGTCGATGCCCCTCAGACGCACTCCTACCTGAGGGACCCCGTGGACTTCGACACGACCAAGGACCTGGCCTCCCCGGCCGCGGTCTCGACCGTCCTGCGCATCGGCCTGGGCCTGGGCGGAGGGCTGCTCCTCGCCGAGTACGGCGACCCGGACCTGCACGTCGGTGTACCGGCGCTGCTGATCTGGACCGGCATCGGCGTCGCGATCGCCGTGGCCATCGCCGCCGTCCAGGCGATGCACAGCCGGCTCGAGGGCAAGGACAACGCCGTCAACGGCGTGATGGGCGTCCTGCTGCTGTGCACGCTGGCGCAGACGACCGGCACCGTCGCCGTCACGGGCGGTGTCCAGGGACCCATGTGGCTGCTGTACGTCACAGGGCTGCTGTTCGCCGGGATGTCGATCCCTTCCGCGGTCAGCATCGCGTTCGGCTTCCTGACCAGCCTGTGCCTGCTGCTGACGGCCTTCATCACCCACGACGTCGACGGCCGCGGGGCCGCGACGCTGATCGTCGCGGGCACGATCTTCCCGGTCATCGCGTGGTACGCCGCCCGCCTGGGCAAGGCGCTCGACCGGTTGCGCAACCAGGCCCAGGGCGAGCGCGACGAGCTCCAGGCCCAGCTCGGCGCGCTGTCCGAGCACCTCGCCCGCGCCGCAGGCGGGGACCTGACCGTCGAGATGGGCGCAGTCGAGAACCAGCAGCTCGAGCAGCTCACCGACGCCTTCTCGCACACCCTCGGCAGCCTCCGGACCCTCGTGACCTCGGTACGCGGCGGCGGCGAGCAGATCGGCGCCTCCGCAGCGGAGCTGCTGGCGACGGCCAAGGACCACGCTGCCTCGGCCAGCCAGCAGTCCAGCGCCGTCTCGCAGACCACGTCCACCATCGAGGAGCTCGCGGCCACCGCGGCCCAGATCGCCGAGACCAGCGAGGCCGTCGCCCGCTACGCGTCCGAGACCCTGCGCTACGCCGAGCAGGGCCACACGGCGGTCTCCGCCAGCGTGGACTCGATGGCGACGATCGCGGAGCGGGTCGACGGCATCGCGGCTCGCGCCCTGTCGCTGGGTGAGAAGAGCCACGAGATCGGACGCATCCTCGACGTCATCAACGACCTGGCCGACCAGACCAACCTGCTGGCCCTCAACGCCGCCATCGAAGCGGCACGGGCCGGCGAGCACGGGCGGGGCTTCGCCGTCGTCGCCTCCGAGGTGCGCAAGCTGGCAGAGCGCTCCCAGGCCTCCGCGGGCCAGATCCAGGCCATCGTGCAGGAGATCCAGTCCGAGACGAGCTCGACGATCATCGCCTCCGAGGAGGGTGCCAAGGAGGTCCGGACCGGGACGCTGCTGGCGCACGCCGTCGTGGAGGCCCTGCAGCTGATCAGCAGCATGGTGGACGAGACCACGACCGCGGCCAAGGAGATCTCGGTCGCCACCCAGCAGCAGCGCTCCGCCTCCGACCAGGTGGTCGCCGCCATGACCCAGGTCTCTGACGTGTCGCGTCAGTACGCGATCGGCTCGACCCAGTCCGCGGCAGCAGCAGAGCAGCTCGACCAGCTCGCGAAGGACCTGCGAGGCAGCATCTCGCAGTTCACCGTCAGCTGAGCCAGGAGTCGTCCGGCACGCTCACCCGCTGCACGTCGGCGCCCAGCGCCGTGAGCTTGTCGAGGAAGCCCTCGTAGCCCCGGTCGATGTGGTGCACGTCGCCCACCTCGGTGACCCCCTCAGCCACGAGGCCCGCGAGGACCAGGCCGGCACCGGCCCGGATGTCGTGCGCCGTGACCGGTGCGCCGGACAGCACCTCGCGACCTCGCACGACCGCGTGATGGCCGTCGGTGCGTACGTCCGCTCCGAGCCTGACCAGCTCGTTGACGAACATCCACCGTGACTCGAACACGTTCTCGGTGATCATCGAGGTCCCCTCCGCCACCGTGTTCAGCCCGAGGAACAGCGGCTGGAAGTCGGTCGCGAAGCCGGGGTAGGGCAGGGTGACGAGGTCCACCGCCGTGGGGCGGCGGTCCATGCAGACCCGGAACCCCCCGTCGCACGCCTCGACCACGGCACCTGCTCGGACCAGCTTCTCGAGGGGCATCTCGAGGTGCTCGGGCCGGCCGCCCAGGATGGTGACGTCGCCCCGGGTCATGACGGCCGCGACGGCCCAGGTGCCGGCCACGATGCGGTCCGAGACCGTCTCGTGCTCGACCGGGCGCAGCGACTCCACGCCCTCGACGGTCAGGGTGCTGGTGCCGGCTCCCGCGATCTGCGCCCCCATCTGCTGGAGCATGTGGCAGAGGTCGACGATCTCCGGCTCCCGGGCCGCGTTGTCGATGACCGTCGTGCCCTTGGCCAGTGCGGCTGCCATCAGCAGGTTCTCCGTGGCGCCCACGCTGGGGAAGTCCAACCAGACGGAGGCCCCGGTCAGGCGAGCGGCCCGAGCGATGAGGTAGCCGTGCTCGCTCACCACGTCGGCCCCCAGCTTGATCAGCCCGGCCACGTGCATGTCCAGCCCGCGTGACCCGATCGCGTCGCCGCCCGGCAGAGCGACCTTCGCCTCCCCGCACCGAGCCACCAGCGGGCCGAGGACAGCGATCGAGGCGCGGATGCGGCGGACCAGGTCGTAGTCGGCCTCGTGGCCGGGGACCGCTGGCACCGTGATGGCCACGGACGCCTCGTTGCGCACCACGTCGCACCCGAGCCGTCGCAGCACCTCGCCCATGATCGTGACGTCCAGGATGTCCGGGACGTTGGTCAGGACGGTCGTGCCCTCGGCGAGCAGGGAGGCCGCCATCAGCTTGAGCACGCTGTTCTTGGCCCCGCCCACGCTGACCGAGCCAGCGAGTCGCGCGCCGCCCTGCACCAGGAAGCGATCCATGCCGGCAGTCTAGGGAAGCGACCTCGGTCCGGCGGGCGGAGCGGGTACGGGTGACGTGCTCACGCCGAGGCGCGGCGCCGCTTCTTGACCTCGTACATCGCGGCGTCGGCTGCGGCCAGCACGTTCTCCGGATCGTCTCCGAACGCCGCGACGGCTCCGCCCACGCTGACCGACACGAGAAGGTCGGGACTGGCCGCGACGGGGCCCGACACCCCCACCTGGATGCGCTGCGCAAAGGCGTCGAGGCCCCGCTGCCCGTCCGTGAGATCGTCGCAGACGACGACGAACTCGTCTCCACCCACGCGGGCCAGGGTGTCCGAGGGGCGCACGATCCGCGTCAGGCGTTGGGCGACCGCGACGAGCAGGCGGTCCCCCGCTTCGTGCCCGTGGCTGTCGTTGACGGCCTTGAAGCCGTCGAGGTCGAGGAAGAGCACTCCCACCTGCTCCTGCCGCCGGGCGGTGCCGGCGATCGCGTGGGCCAGCCGGTCGAGCAGGAGCGCCCGGTTGCCGAGCCCGGTCAGGCAGTCGTGCAGCGCCAGGTAGGAGAGCTTGGCCCGCTCCTGCTCGAGGTTGCTCTCGAGCTCGCGTCGCTGCACGTCGAACTGCCGGATCATCGTGATGATGGTGACGTCGGCACTGAAGCGCACGACGCTCACGACCTCGCGGACGAGCGCGGGCGGGGAGTCGAGGCGCGCGGCCTCCTCGTGCAGCACCCGGATCGTCGCATCCCGCCACCGCAGGTAGTTCTTCACGACGGCGGTCATGGCGGTGCCGAGGACCACCATCGAGGAGCGGTCAGCCATCGCCCGCGACTCCTCGGGCGTCGCCCCCTTCCCCGTGGCGAAGTAGCGGCCGACCAGCTCGGTGCCGAGCTGGCTGGAACCGGCAAGGGTCCCCCGCAGGGTCTCGAAGGGGATGCCCCGGTAGACGAAGCGTGCCGTCCACTCGGCGACCACGGCGCACGCGACGTCCGGGGCCCGCCGGATCAGCGCCTGCCCGAGGGCCACCCGGCACCGGGCGTCCTCGAGCGGCAAGCCGTCGAGCCGCGCGGAGCCGGTCACCCCTTCGACATCGGCGGCTCCGGGTCACGCCTGAACGGCTCGCGTGGAATGCCCGTGGAGGCGCGGCTCACCGCACGAGCCCACCGCAGGACTCTTGAGGAGCGGCGGCGACCCACCACCCGCACCGGTGACGGCGCCTCGGTCCCGTCACGAGTGGCCCGCTTCGCGCCGTACATCGCTGCGTCCGCCCGCGCGAGCACCTGCTTCGCGTCGTCACCCGCGACCGCCATCGCGCCGCCCACGCTCATCGAGACCCCGAGCCGCACACCACCGGACAGGCCCTTGCCGCAGCCGTCGCGGACCCGGCACGCCAGGACCTCGAGGTCCTCGGCTCCGCGCTCGAGCTGCACGCAGAGGATGGCGAACTCGTCACCACCCAGCCGCGCCACCGTGTCCGTGGGTCGCACCAGCTCCGAGAGCCGTTCGGCGACGGCCACGAGCAGGCTGTCCCCCGCCTCGTGGCCCTGGTCGTCGTTGACCGCCTTGAAGCCGTCGAGGTCCAGGTAGAGCACACCGACGCTGCGCGAGCGGCGATCCATCCCCGCGATCTCGTGGTTCAGGCGGTCGAGGAGCAGGGCGCGGTTGGCGAGTCCGGTCAGGCCGTCGTGCAGCGCCAGACGGGTCAGCTTGTCCCGCTCGGCATCGAGCCGTAGCTGCAGCTCGCCCCGCTGCGCGTCGAACTCCTTGGACATCCGCACGATGCTGACGTCGCAGCTGTACCGCACCACCGCCGACGCCTCGTCGATCAGCGCGCGGCTGGAACCCAACCGCTCCGACTCCTCCCGCACCACGCGCAGCGTCTCGTCGCGCCAGGTGAGGTAGTTCTTGGTGACGTCGGCCAGGGCCCGCTTCGAGACGACGACGGTGGTCGAACGCTCGGCGAGGTGGTGGGTCTCGGCGGCGGTCGCGCTCTCGCCCGTGGCCAGGTAGCGACCGATCAGGACGGTGGCGAGCCGGCACGTCTCGGAGATGACCGGACCCATCACCTCGAACGGGAGGTCCTGCGCCGCGTACCGCTCGGCACATGCCCGCAGCACCTGGTCGGCGACCTCGACGGCACGCCCGGAGACGGCGTCCCCGAGCGCTACCCTCTCGGCGGGCGCGCCGGAGTCGGGAGCCTGCCGAGGACCGGGCACCGTCACGTCACAGGCATCGACGGTTCCGGCTTCCTCCTGAATGCCCCGGGGCCGCCTTGCTCAGCCTGCTCTAGGGTTCCTCCCATGGCCGTTCACCTGACCCGCATCTACACGAAGACCGGCGACGACGGCACCACGGCCCTCGGCGACATGAGCCGCGTCCACAAGACAGCAGCCAGGCTGACGGCGTACGCCGACGTCGACGAGGCGAACAGCTCGTTGGGGGTGGTGCTCGCCCTGGGCCGCCCGGCCGACGACGTGGCCCAGGTCCTGCTCCAGGTGCAGAACGACCTGTTCGACGTCGGTGCCGACCTCTGCACGCCCGTGGTCAGTGACCCGGCCTATCCACCCCTTCGCGTGACGCCGACCTACACGGCGCGGCTCGAGGCCGCCTGCGACGAGTACAACGGGCGGCTCGAGAAGCTCGCGAGCTTCATCCTCCCGGGAGGCACGCCCGCGGCTGCGCTGCTGCACGTGTCCCGCACCGTGGTCCGGCGGGCCGAGCGGTCCACCTGGGCCCTGATCGAGCAGGAGCCCGAGGCCACGGGCAAGGAACCGGCGCTCTACCTCAACCGGCTCTCGGACCTGCTGTTCATCCTGGCTCGCGTGGCGAACCCCGGTGGGGACGTGCTGTGGCGGCCGGGCGGAGACCGCACCGCAGGCTGAGCGCTCGGATCAGGCGTCGGGCTGTTCGTCGGTCCGCATCGAGTCCGCGAGGGCAGCGGCGTCGTCCGCCTGCCGTCGGAGCGTCGCCTCGGCCCGTCCCTCGCGTGACAGGCGCTGCTTGGCGACGTACATCTCGGCGTCCGCCCGGGCCAGCACGTGCTCGGGCTCGTCGCCCAGCACAGCGATGGTGCCGCCGATGCTGACCGAGACGGGGATGTCCTCGACGTCGGCCCTGTGAGCTGCGACCCCGGCGCGGATCCGCTCGGCGAACGCCCCGAGAGCCTGCTCGCCGGCCAGCAGGTCGTTGCAGACGATGACGAACTCGTCGCCGCCGAGCCGGGCGACGGTGTCGGAGGGACGGACCAGCCCCTGCAGCCGGTCGGCCACGGCGACCAGGAGGCGGTCCCCCGCCTGATGCCCGAGGGTGTCGTTGATCCCCTTGAAGCCGTCGAGGTCGAGGTAGAGCACGCCGACCTGCTCGGTACGACGCGCGGTGCCCGCGATGGCGTGCGACAGGCGGTCCAGCAGCAGCATCCGGTTCGCGAGCCCGGTCAGCGGGTCGTGGAGCGCGAGGTGGGTCAGCTTGGCCCGCTCCTGCTCGAGCGTGCGCTGGAGGTCCCGGCGCTGGACGTCGAACTCCTTGACCATGCGGATCATGCTGACGTCTGCGCTGGCCCGGACGATGGCGGACGTCTCGGCCACGACCTCGCGGGCCACGCCCAGTCTGCCGGCCTCCTCGCGCACGACCCGCAGGGTCTGGTCCCGCCAGGTCAGGTAGTTCTTGACCGACTCCGACATCTCGAACTGGTTGACGACGACGCGGGTCGATCGCTCGGCAAGCCGCTGCGCCTCCTCGGGGGTGGCACCCTCGCCGACCTCGAGGTAGCGACCGACCAGCTCGGTCCCGAGCGTGCTCGTGTAGGTGACCACTCCGGAGAGCACGTTGAGCGACACGCCACGGGAGATGAAGCGCCGGCGCCAGCTCTCGACGACGGCTTCACCCACCTCAGGGGCCCGGCGGCGCAGCGCACGGCCGAGGGCCTTGCGACCGCCCGGGTCGTCCAGGTCAGC
>JAOPWP010000264.1 GCA_025965615.1 Frankiales bacterium | reverse complement strand
CGGCGAGCCGACCGGGGCCTCGATGTCGACCACCGTCACCTCGTACGACACCGAGGTCCGGTAGGAGGTGGCCAGCGCGTCCCAGATGCGCGCCAGGTCGTCCAGACCGAGGCTCTCGAACCGGCTGGTGATCACCGTGGAGGTCCCGGTGAAGTCGTCGCGCAGGTCGGTCCCGCTCAGCTGGGGGTGGGTGTGCAGCGCCTGCAGGGCCTTGCCGAGGATCACCTGCTCGGTCTCGGGTGCGTCGTCGGCGGTGGAGCCGGTGATGGGAGCCACCAGGTAGTGCAAGCGCACCGGCAGCGGCGCCGGCCTCATCCGGGTGGACGAGATCCGCTCGGGGGGCCGGTTCAAGGTCGCTGCGTCGCGCGTGACCCGGTAGAGCCAGACCGACAGGCCGGACCGGGCCCCCGTCATCTCGGCCGGCGTGTTGAGCAGCACGCGCATCGTGCCGCCGCCCGAGAACGAGCTGCCCAGGTCCGGGTCGGCCTCGAACTCGGCCTGCAGGAAGTCGGCCAGGGTCCGGCTCGTCGCCCGGATCGCCGTGATCACGACGGCGCCGGGGCGGCGGACGACGCGCGGATGGTGGCGAGGAGCGAGTCGACCGACAGCTGCCCGAGGCACGAGCGGTGGGGTACGACCTGCCACAGCGACGCGTCCCGCCCGTCACCGACCGTGGTCAGCAGGCGGGGCAGGCACCGGGCCGACACCTCGTCCATCCACCGGGACACCCGCAGCTCGTCGGCGTCGTTCCAGAGGACGAGGTCGACCTCGAGGGCCTCGAGCTCGGCCAGCCCGCCCACCGGCGGCGCCTCGAGGTCGGCGACCACCTCGACGCCGTCCTCGCCCAGGACCGCCCGCGAGATGATGTCGCCCAGCAGGCCGGTGCACCCGACCAGGGCGACCCGCACCGGGGCCAGCCCGGGCGACCTCGCGTCGAGCTCCACCGAACCTCCCCCCGGGCCGCCGCGGCCGTGAGCACGACCTCGGCCAGAGCAGTAGGCGCCGGGCGTCCCTGGCCCGCAACCACCCCCGGGGGTGGGACTGCGGACCCGGGACCCGGTCCCGTGCGGAGGAGGGCCGGCGACGGGAGGGCTCGGCCCTCCGGGGCCCGGACCCCGGCACCTGGCGGCGGTGCCGGGCGTGCAGGCGGTCCCACGCCTCGCCGGTCGCCCCGGCCTGGCTCGGCAGGTCCCGGGTCAGATCCGGTCCGGGCCTGGGCCCAGGCCGGGGGCGGGTCCGGGCCCCCGTCCGCGCGGAAGGTCGGCTCAGACCCGGGTGACCGTGGAAGGCGTCCCGGACGCCCGGGGAGCGGGCGGCCGCGGGACCGGCGCCTCGCGCGCCGGCGGGTACGGATCCGGTCTGGGGGCGAGGCTGGCGACCATCTGGCCGCGGTCGGCGACCCCGAACTTGGCCAGGAGGTTGTGGACGTGGTTCTTGACGGTGCTCAGCTCGAGGTCGAGGGCCCGGGCGATCTCCTTGTTGGTGAGCCCTCTCTCGACCAGCTCCAGCACGTCGTGCTCGCGCCGGGTCAGGCCGGTCCGGGCCGGACCGCGGTGCTGGGTGCTCGCCTGCCTGGCGATGTGGCGGATGAGTCCTGCGGCCACCCGGCCCGAGCACGCAGCCTCACCCCTGAGCACCGAGCGCAGCGCGTCGACCAGCTCCGCCAGCGTGGCGTCCCGTGGCACGTAGCCGCAGATGCCGGCCTCGGCGCAGGCCACCAGCTCGGGGGCGTCGTCGGCCACGCCCAACGCCACGACCTTGAGGACCGGCCGGGCCGTGACCAGGGCACGGGCCGTCGCGATGCTGTCGGGCAGGGCGATGTCCACGAGGGCGACGTCGCAGCGGCCGTCACGCGCCGCGACGACGGCCTGGGCGCCGTTCGCCGCCGAGATCGCCGACTCGACGTCGGGCAGCTGACGCAGCGCGTCGGCGACGCCGTCCCGGTAGAGCCGGATCTCGGTGACGACGAGGACCCTCATCGTGTCCCACCCCCCCGGGTCAGTCACGAAACGTAGCGAACCCTCCCCAGTCGCAGCAAGGCCCCGGCGGTCGCGACTTCGTTCCAGCTCGCCTGCCCGGGTGCCGGCCGGGCCCGACCGGGTGTGACCTTCGGCCTGCCCGGCGCCCCGAGGTGCGGAATCATGCACCGATGCAGAGCCCTTGGCCCGGCGGCACCGGCGCCGTCCCCGTCCCCGCTGCCCCGACCATCGCGCCCGGCGCCTATCCGGACCCGTGGGACCCCGGCCGGCTGCGGTGGTGGGACGGCCGCGCCTGGACCGCGCAGACCTCGCCGCCCGCGCCGCGGACGGCAGCCTCACGGATGTCGGTCCCCGCCCGCGTTCTCGGACCGGGCGCCGTCGTCGCGTTCTCGGTGACCGGCGTCGCCTCGCTCGTGCTGCTCGTGGCCTCCACCGGGCTCGTCGCCTTCGCCGTCGCGACCGTGGTGGCCGTGCTCCCCCTGCCGCTGTACGCGTGGGCGGTCCTCGCGCTGGACCGCTTCCACCCGGAGCCGAGGTCGGCGCTGATCTGGACGTTCCTGGCCGGCGCGACCGTCGTCGTCCTGTGGGCGCTGATCGCCAACACCCTCGTGGAGGCGGTCCTGCTGGGGACGGTGGGCTCGACCGCCAGCCAGACGCTGACCGCCACGGTGGTCGCCCCCGTCGTCGAGGAGTCCGGCAAGGCGGTCGTCCTGGTGCTGCTGTACCGGCGGTTCCGGCACCAGATCAGCGGACCCCTCGACGGCATCATCTACGCGGCCATGGTCGGCCTCGGCTTCGCGACCGTCGAGAACGTCCTCTACTACGGCAGCTCCGTGGCCGACGGGAGCCTGCCGCTGGTCTTCGTCCTGCGCGGTGTGCTCTCACCGTTCGCGCACCCGGTCTTCACGGCCTTCACCGGCATCGGCCTGGGCCTGCTCGCCGCCGGACGCACCCGGCTCGGGGTCCTCGCGCCCGTGCTCGGCGTCCTGGGAGCCATGCTCGCCCACGGCCTGTGGAACGGCTCGACCCAGCTCGGAGCCCTCGGCGTGCTCGGCGTCTTCTTCGGCGTGATGGTCCCGGTCTTCTGCGGGCTGCTCGTCCTGTGCCGCAAGGAGGCCGGCCGGGAGAAGCGCACCCTCCGGGAGCAGCTGCGCCCGGAGGTGAGCGCCGGTGTGCTCAGCGAGACCGACGTCGCCGTGCTCAGCGAGGTCCGGCCGCGCAAGCTGCTGATCCAGGCGGCCAAGGCCCTGCACCCGCAGGCAGGTGCCGCCGCGCAGGCCCTCGCGGCCGACCTGCTCGAGCTGGCGAACACGCGTGAGCGCATCGCGGGAGGGGCCTTCAGCCCGCGGTACGGCGACCCGCAGCTCGTGGTGGCCGAGCTCGAGGCGCGGGTCGCCAGGTCCCGCTGGGCCCTGCCGCCAGCGCCCGCTGGCGCTCCCTGGGCCGGCCTGTCCGGCGCCCTGGGGCTGCCGGTCCCCCGGCTTCCCTCCCGCTAGGGTCGCGGCGTGGCGAACCCCAGAGAGCCCCGTGAGACCGAGCAGCCTCCGTCCTCCGCGCTCCTGCCGGACGACGTGGCGTACGCGGGAGTGACCGGCCAGTTGGCGCTGATGCGGGAGGGCCGGATCAGCGCCGTGGAGCTGCTCGAGCTGTGCCTCGCCCGGATCGACCGGCTCGACGGGAGGCTCAACGCCTTCCGGGTCGTCTTCCGCGACCAGGCCCTCGCTGAGGCGCGGGCGGCCGATGCCGCCCGGGCGAGTGGCGACGAGCGTCCCCTGCTCGGCGTCCCGGTCGCCGTCAAGGACAACGTCGAGGTCGCCGGGCACGCGCCGTCCATGGGGACGGCATCCGGGGAGCCGGTCGCGGCCAGGGACGCCGAGCAGGTCAGGCGGCTGCGCGCGGCCGGCGCGGTCATCGTGGGCACGACCCACCTGCCCGAGCTCGCGCTGTGGCCGTTCACCGAGTCCAGGACCTGGGGCGCCACCCGCAACCCGTGGAGCCCTGAGCACACGACGGGAGGCAGCTCGGGAGGTTCCGCGGCAGCCGTCGCCTCGGGCATGGTGGCCGCCGCGACCGCCTCCGACGGGGGTGGCTCCATCCGCATCCCGGCGGCCGCCTGCGGCCTCGTCGGACTCAAGCCGCAGCGCGACCGCGTCCCCCTGGCGCCGCTTTCCGAGCACTGGCACGGCTTGTCGGTCGCAGGAGTCCTCACGCGGACCGTCGAGGACACCGCCCTCGTGCTCTCCGTGCTCACCGACGGCGCGCTCTCGGCCCAGACCCCGGCACCGAACCAGCTCCGCATCGCCTGGTCGACCCGGGCCCCCGTGAGGACGCCTGTGCACCCCGCGGTCGAGACCGCCCTGCAGGGCGCTCTCGAGGTCCTGCGTGGCCTCGGCCACGACGTGCAACCGGGGGAACCGGTCTACGGACCGGTGCAGCTGTCCTTCCTCGTCCGCTACCTCGCGGGCGCCCGGGACGACCTGCGGGCGCTGGCCCACCCCCACCGCACCGAGCGCAGGACCCGCGTGGTCGGGATGCTGGGACGGCTGGTGTCCCGGGGCCAGGTGCGGCGCGCGGTCCAGCGCGGGGAGGGCGACATCGTCCCCGCAGGGACCGACGTGCTGGTCCTGCCCGTCACCGCGGCGCCCCCGATGGCCATCGGTGCGCTCTCGGGATGGCGGGCGCTGGTCCTGGCCGGCCGGGTGGCGTCGTTCACCCCCGCCGCGAACGTGACGGGCCAGCCCGCCATCAGCCTGCCTGCCGGGCACACCCCGGACGGGCGTCCGCTGGCCGTGCAGCTCGTGGGGCGCCCCGGGGCTGAACAGCTGCTGCTCGCCCTGGCCGCGCAGGTGCAGCAGGCCACGGGATTCCCGGACCGCCGGCCGCCGATGCCGTTCGGCCGCCCCGACCGAGAGGGGTAGGGGGCTCGGACCTCACGGCCGGCTCAGGCGCTCAACGAGGCTTGGTGTCGGCGTGGTCGAGCAGGAACTGCGTCGGAAGGGCACGACGCACCACCGCACCGGCCAGGTCGCCGAGTCGCAGGTTGTGGTCGCGGGCGTAGCGCCGCAGGACCGCGAAGGCGTCGTCCATGTCGAGGCCGCCCACCTGGGCGAGCATCCCCTTCGCCTGCTCGATGAGGACCCGGCTCGTCAGGGCCTGCTGCAACTGCTCGTTGATCTGCGACTGGTCCGAGGCGGTGCGGTCCGCCACGAGCACCACGCTCGCCACGTGGGCCAGCGCCTGGCCCAGGTCGAGGTCGTCGGCGTTGAGCTCCCCGACCTCGCTGCCGAACAGGCCGAGAGCCCCGAGCACGTTCTCGCGCAGCCTCATCGGCAGGGCGTGAACCGACCGGAAGCCCAAGGACTCAGCGGCGTCGGCGAACTCGGGCCACCGCTCCCGCTCCTGCCTCAGGTCGACGACCGTGACGGGCTCCCCCCCGTGGTAGCAGTCGAGGCACGGGCCCTGGTCCCGCTGCAGCTGGAACAGCTCGAGGTCGCGGGTGCGTTCCGACGACGCGGCGACGACGTGGAGCACGCCACGGGGGTCGGCGAGGAGCAGGCCGGCTGAAGCGACGTCCAGGAGCCGGGCGCAGTCGGCTGTCAGGCCGCTGAGCAGGTCGACCGGGTCCACCCCGTCGACCAGGTGGTTGGCCAGGGCCACGAAGGCCCGGCTCACGTCGCGCTCACGGTCGGTCACGTCGCGGACTCCTGTCCAGCACCACGTTCCGGGTGGGGCGGGTCCGCCTCGAGCGTCAGCTCGCGCTCGATGATGCGCCAGGCCACCTGGCTCACCGGGACGCCTTCCGCGAAGGCATGCGCGCGCAGCCGCACGAGGGCCTCGGCGGGTCCGACGTCGAGCTGCGCCATGAGCATCCCCGTGGCCTGGTACACCTCGACCCGAGCGAGCGTCGCCAGCTCGGACCACCCGTCGTCGTCAGGACTGTCGGAGTTCTGCGTCCTGTCCTCGGCGATCATGTCGAGCAGCGGCAGCGCGCCCAGCTGTGCGGCGAGCAGGCCGCCGGTCAGCCCCTCGTCGCTGAGCGGGCCCGGTGCACGCCGGAAGAGGTCGAGGGCACCGACGTACGACGTGGCGATCGCGACCGGGATCGCGAAGACGGCACGAACGCCCTCGCCGAGCACCGCCGCGGCGAACACCGGCCACCGGTTCTCGAGCGGGCTGTCGAGGTCGGGGATCAGGACCGGGCGGGCCAGCCGGACCGAGTCCATGCACGGTCCCTCGCCGAGGGTGAACTGGAACTCGTCCAGGCGCCGGCTGAGGTCGCTGCTGGCACCGTAGGTGCCCTGCGCGGACGGGTTGCCGACGATGGACAGGGCAGCTCCGTCGACGTCGAGCAACTCGACGCAGGCGTCGCACAGCCGGTCCGCCGCGGCGACACCACGGGGGCCGCCGCTGACGGCGGTCCCGAACGCTTCGCGAAAGGCCCTGTCGTCCGGGCGCACGGCTCACCTCGCAGGAAGGCTGAGGACCACACGCGGTCCCCTTGGTGCTCCGAGACTAGACCCGCGGGGCGCCGCGCCGGTCCCCGGCCCGCCACGCTCAGCACGTCACCGGGTTGGCAGTCCAGCGCGTTGCAGATGGCCGTCAGCGGTGGTGGCGCGACGCGTCGTCGACGACCTGGACCAGGATCCCGCCGGCGCCCACGACCCCGGCGAGGAGGCGGAGCCCCAGGTGGGGCAGCAGGTGGACGACGTGGCGTCGGCCCGCTCAGACGCCGAGCAGGTGCCCCAGCTCGACAGCCACGTCCAGCGGTGCGGTCTGACGGGTGAAGACCAGGTCGGCACCTGCCTGCTCGAGCTCGGCGATCCGGTCGCGGCTGCTGGCCTGCGCGGCGCAGAGCGTGGCCGGGGCGTAGTCGCGGACGGCCCGCAGCACCTCGGTGCCGGTGAGCATGGACAGGCTGTCCTCGACCAGGATCAGGTCCGGCTGCTCGGCCACGGCGCACCCCACGGCCTCAGCGCCGTTGTCCAGCTGGGTCACGACGTCCACGCCGCGGTCGGCGAGCGCCGCAGCGATGCGGCCACGGAACCACTCGTTGCGATGGACCAGGACCGCCCGACGGGCGGCAGTGCTCCACAAGGGGTTGGCGCTCTCGCCGAGGTGCTGCGCGGTCCGCGCGACCAGTGCCTCGTGCTGGCGCCGGACGACGTCCAGGCGCCGAGCCTGGTCCAGACGGGCCTCACGGGACTGGGCCGGCGTCGCCGAGGCCAACGAGGAGCTGCGCCGGTCATGGTTCCACCGGTCGATCGCCACGAGCTGGTCGCGCACCACCCTGACCTGCGGACGCGGCTGCCAGGTCGAAGTGCGGGACTCGACGAAATCTCTCGCCTGAGTCATGGCACACCTCCGGTCAGCAGCAAGGTCCAGGCCGCGGGACAGGCACCTCCGAGGTGATGCCCATCTCGCGGCGAAGGTAGACCCACTCGTCCGGCTCGTCCACAGATCACGCAGACCGCAGCGGGCCGCTCCGCAGCGTGACGAGGCCCACGCGGAAGGTGCTCAGGAGCGTGGTTGAGGTAGTAACGAGCGGAGCACGAACCCCTGACAGCCCCTCTCCCGATCGGACCTCCACACGTGCGCACCTGGCCCGGATCGGCCTATCCGCTCGGCGCGACCTACGACGGGTCCGGCACGAACTTCGCGCTGTTCTCCGAGGTCGCTGAGCGGGTCGAGCTGTGCCTGTTCGACGAGGACGGCACCGAGCACCGCGTCCCCCTGCCGGAGCGCGACGCCTTCGTCTGGCACGGCTACCTGCCCAACGTCGGTCCCGGACAGCGCTACGGCTACCGCGTCACGGGGCCCTACGACCCGGACTCCGGCCACCGCTGCAACCCCAACAAGCTCCTGCTGGACCCCTACGCCAAGGCCGTCGACGGCGACATCGACTGGGCCCAGGCCTGCTTCTCCTACACCTGGGGCGACGAGGACTCGTTCAACGACGAGGACAGCGGACCGCACATGAGCAAGTCCGTCGTCATCAGCCCGTTCTTCGACTGGGACAACGACCGGCCGCCCCGCACCCCCTACAACGAGACGGTCATCTACGAGGCCCACGTCAAGGGCCTGACCCAGACCCACCCGGGCATCCCCGAGGAGATCCGCGGCACCTACGCGGCGCTGGCGCACCCGGTGATGCTCGAGCACTACGCGAAGATCGGCGTGACGGCGATCGAGCTCATGCCCGTGCACCAGTTCGTGCACGACAGCCACCTCGCCGACCGCGGCATGCGCAACTACTGGGGCTACAACACGATCGGGTTCTTCGCCCCCCACAACGACTACTCCTCCTCCGGCACCCGCGGCCAGCAGGTCCAGGAGTTCAAGGGCATGGTCAAGGCGCTCCACGAAGCCGGGCTCGAGGTCATCCTCGACGTCGTCTACAACCACACCGCCGAGGGCAACCAGCTCGGCCCGACGCTGTCGTTCCGGGGCATCGACAACGCCAACTACTACCGGCTGGTCGACGGCGACTGCAAGCACTACTACGACACGACGGGTACGGGGAACACCCTGCTGATGCGCAGCCCCCACGTGCTGCAGCTGATCATGGACTCGCTCCGCTACTGGATCACCGAGATGCACGTCGACGGTTTCCGGTTCGACCTGGCGAGCTCGCTGGCCCGCCAGTTCCACGAGGTCGACCGGCTCTCGGCGTTCTTCGACCTGGTGCACCAGGACCCGGTCGTCAGCCAGACCAAGCTGATCGCCGAGCCGTGGGACATCGGCTACGACGGCTACAACGTGGGCGGCTTCCCGCCGCTGTGGACGGAGTGGAACGGCAAGTACCGGGACACGGTGCGCGACTACTGGCGAGGCGAGCCCGCCACCCTGGCCGAGTTCGCGTCGCGCCTGACCGGCTCCGCCGACCTCTACGAGAACGACGGACGACGCCCGTACGCCTCCATCAACTTCGTCACGGCCCACGACGGCTTCTCCATGCACGACCTGGTGTCCTACAACGACAAGCACAACGACGCCAACGGCGAGGGCGGCAACGACGGCGAGAGCCACAACAGCTCCTGGAACTGCGGCGTCGAGGGCGAGACCGACGACCTCGACGTGATCGCCCTGCGCGAGCAGCAGAAGCGCAACTTCCTGACCACCCTGTTCCTCAGCCAGGGCGTGCCGATGCTGCTGCACGGCGACGAGCTGGGCCGCACGCAGGGCGGCAACAACAACGTCTACGCCCAGGACAACCCGATCGCCTGGATCGACTGGGAGCGGGCCAAGGACTTCGGCGTCCTGACCGACTTCGTCTCGAAGCTGTCGCGCCTGCGCGGTGAGCATCCGGTGTTCCGGCGCCGCCGCCACTTCCGGGGCCGCCCGGTCAAGGGCAGCACCATCGAGGACATCGGCTGGTTCACGCCCAGTGGCGAGCACATGAGCGAGGACGACTGGGAGTCGGGCTTCGCGAAGTCCGTGAACGTCTTCCTCAACGGCGAGGGCATCCGCGAACCCGACGCACGCGGCGAACGGGTCACCGACGACTCGTTCTTCCTGCTCTTCAACGGCCACCACGAGCCGATCGAGTTCCTCGTGCCCGACCTCGGCGCCGGGGAGCGGTGGCAGCTCGAGATCGACACGGCCGCGCCCATGCTGAGCGAGCTCGAGCCGCAGACCGTCAAGACCGGCGAGCAGGTGCAGGTGGAGGCCCGCTCGATCCAGGTCCTCCGCAAGGTCTTCTGAGCGTGCCGCACCTCCCCGGCGAAGGCCGTCCCGTCCCCGTCTCCACCTACCGCATCCAGCTGCGGGGTCCTGCGGACGGTCATCCGGGCTTCACCTTCGACGACGCGGCTCGCGCCGTCCCGTACCTGGCCGACCTGGGCGTCACGCACCTCTACTGCTCGCCCTACCTCCAGGCCGCCCCGGGGTCGGCGCACGGCTACGACGTCGTCGACCACGGCCGGCTCAACGACGAGCTCGGAGGGCGACCGGCGTTCGAGCGCATGGCCCAGGCGTGCCGGGCGGCGGGCCTCGGGATCATCCTCGACGTCGTCCCCAACCACATGGCCGTGAGCGAGCCCGAGTCGCAGAACGCGGCCTGGTGGTCGCTCCTGACCGAGGGGGCCTCCTCCCCCTTCGCCGACTGGTTCGACGTCGACTGGTCCAGCGGCAAGGTGCTGGTCCCGGTCCTCGGCGCGCCGCTCGAGCAGGTCACCGGCGAGCTGGAGCTGCTCGACGACCGGGTGCGCTACTACGACCACGAGTTCCCCATCGCCCCCGGGACCCGGGTCGACGGGGACGTCCTCGCCACCCTGGCGGCCCAGTCCTACCGCGTGTCCGACTGGCGGGAGGCACGAGACGCCCTGAACTACCGGCGCTTCTTCGACGTGACGACGCTGGCCGGGGTACGGGTGGAGCTCCCGGCGGTCTTCGAGGCCACTCACCGGCTGGTGCTCGAGCAGGTCCGGACGGGCGTCGTCGACGGGCTGAGGATCGACCACCCGGACGGGTTGGCCGATCCCGAGGGCTACCTCGCGCGCCTGGCTGCCGCGACCGGCGGTGCCTGGGTGGTGGTCGAGAAGATCCTGGAGCCCGGCGAGGAGCTGCCGGGCACCTGGCAGACGGCGGGCACGACGGGCTACGACGCTCTGAACGACGTGCTCGGCGTGCTGGTCGACCCGGCTGGGGAGGCGCCCCTGACCGAGCTGTGGGAGACGCTCACCGGCGACAGCGCGAGCTACGAGCAGGTGGTGGCCCGTACCAAGCGGCTCGTCCTGAGCGAGGTGCTCGTCCCCGAGGTGGACCGGCTCGCCGCACTGGCGTCGCAGGCTCTGGGCGAGCAGGCCCCCGAGGCGCCCCTGCTGCGGGAGGCCCTGGTCGAGCTGCTGGCCTCCTTCGGCGTCTACCGCGCCTACCTGGCCCCCGCCGGGCCAGCGGACGCCACCGCCCGCCACCACGTCGACCAGGCGGTCGAGGCCGCCCGCGCAGCGAGCCCCCACCTGGCCGAGGTCCTCGCCCTGCTCCGGCGGCTCGTCCTGGCCGAGGGACCGGGCACGCCGGCAGCCCAGGAGTTCGTCACCCGCTTCCAGCAGACCTGCGGGCCCGCGATGGCCAAGGGGGTCGAGGACACGGCGTTCTACCGCTACCTGCGGCTCACGGCCCTCAACGAGGTCGGCGGCGACCCCGGGCGCTTCGGCCTGTCGCAGGACGCCTTCCACGCGGCGTGCCTCGCCCGCCAGCAGGACTGGCCGCTGGCCATGACGGCGCTGTCCACGCACGACACCAAGCGCTCGGAGGACGTGCGGGCCCGCCTGGTGCTGCTCGCCCAGTGCCCGGACCGCTGGCGGGAGTCGGTCAGCCGCTGGAGCGAGCTGGCCGCAGAGCACCGCCGTCCCGCCGGGCCTGACCCCGCCACGGAGCAGCTGCTCTGGCAGAGCCTGGTCGGGGCCTGGCCGCTCGGGCCCGAGAGGGCCGTCGCCTACGTCGAGAAGGCCACCCGGGAGGCCAAGGACCGGACGTCCTGGGTCGACCCCGACCCGGCCTTCGACGAGGCCGTCACGAGGTTCGTCGAGCTCGTGCTGAGCGACGACCGGCTCGTCGCCGACATCGAGGGGTTCGTCGCGGAGCTGGAGGGGGCCTTCCGGACCACCTCCCTGGCGCAGAAGGCCGTTCAGCTCACCGCACCGGGCGTCGCCGACACCTACCAGGGCACCGAGCTGTGGGACCTGTCCCTGGTGGACCCGGACAACCGCCGCCCCGTCGACTTCGAGACCCGGGCGGCCATGCTCCGCGAGCTGGACGAGGGCGCCGGGCCGCCTCCTGTCGACGCCTCGGGCCGCGCCAAGCTCCACGTCGTCGCGACGCTCCTGCGCCTGCGGAGGGACCGGCCCGAGCTCTTCCTGGCGAGCGCCACCTACACGCCGGTGGACGCGGGCCGACGCGCTCTGGCGTTCCTCCGCAGCGACGAGGTCCTGACGGTGGCGCCGGTGCGGGCGCTCGCCATCGAGCAGACCGGCTGGGCCGACGACGCCGTCGAGGTGCCTGCCGGGACCTGGGTCGACGTACTCGGCGGGACCGAACTCTCCGGCGGCCGGCCGGTCCGGCTCGCGGACCTGCTCCGGGACTTCCCGGTCGCCGTGCTGGTGCGGACGGCGCCCGAGCCGACCTAGAGCTCGCTCAACCGCTCCGGCTGCGGACGACCCCCTCGGACCGCTCCGGACGCCGGGCCTTCTCCTCGTACATCTGCACGTCGGCGCGCCGGACGAGGTCGTCGAGGTCGCCGCCGTCGTCGTCCGGCGTCCACAGGGCCGCCCCGATGCTGATCCGGAGCTCGAACCCCTCCGCCGAGGCAGCGTTGTGCTCCGCGAGCGCTTCCTCGAGGCGTCGGCGGGCGGTGTCGACCGTGTCCCCGTCCCGGAGCATCAGGACGAACTCGTCCCCGCCGATCCGCCCGAG
The DNA here is from genome assembly GCA_025965615.1 of Frankiales bacterium. GTDB lineage: Bacteria > Actinomycetota > Actinomycetes > Mycobacteriales > SCTD01 > SCTD01. Next base: position 7,322 of record JAOPWP010000264.1, on the reverse strand, counting down.
CAGGTCCGACCGGCGGGAGGCCGCCCGCAGGACCGCGGCAAGGGCCGTCAGGGCCCGGTCGCCCTGACGATGGCCCAACGCGTCGTTGACCTGCTTGAGCCCGTCCAGGTCGACGAACACCACCACCCGCGTCGTCCCCTGCCTCCTCGCCAGCTCCAGCTCGCGCTCGGCGAGGGCCAGCCAGCCGCGACGGTTGCAGAGTCCGGTGAGCTCGTCGTGCATCGCGTGGTGACGCAGGACCGCCTCCCGCCTGCGGTGCATCGCCACGAGCGTCCCGCCGGCGATCAGCAGGAGCGCCACCGCGGCTCCCTGGCGGATCCGCCCCGACCTCACGATGTCGCCCTCGAAGGCGGACTGGGACTGCAGGCTCACCCCGGACCAACCCGTCGCGCCGACCGGGGCGTAGATGCCCACGAGGTCGGCGTCGCCCTCCGGGACCTCGAGGATGCCCGCGCCCCGGCTCTCGAGGGCCCGGCGCACGGAGGCGTACGGCAGGTCCTGCCCGAGACGTCCAGGGTCTGTCGAGCTGAGGACCAGCCCGCGCCCGTCGACCACGACGCCGAAGGAGCTCTCCTTCCTGGTCAGTCCGGAGGTGGCCTGCTGCAGGCGGCTGTCGCGGACCGACCACAGCCCCATGACCAGGCCGGTCGTCCCGTCGCGGAGGGCGACGGGAAGGCCGACGGCGAGCGACGGCACGGTCCCGCTGAGCAGGAGGTCGCTGAGCGGCAGCGAACTCCGTCGCTCGACGGCGCTGCGCAGGGCCGACCATCCCGGGTCGGCGGCGTCGGGAAGGGCGCCTGCCCCGGGTGCCTGCGCGACCCCGAGGGGCTTGCCGGCGGCATCCACGAGGACGGCCCCGACGTCGAAGGAGGAGGCCAGCGCGAGCACAGTCGACAGCCGTCCGGCTGTCGCGGCATCACCTGGCACCGGGCTCCACGGGCCGACCCGGGCGAGCTCGGCCTGCAGCTCGGCCGCCAGGACCTGCTGGGCGCCGTCGGTGAGCCAGGCCAGGAGCAGCTGGAGCTCGAGGCGGTCCCTGCGGTGGACGTCCCGCGCCTGGGCCGTGGCGTGGAGGCCGGCCACCAGGCTGATCGCGCCCATGACCAGCACCAGGCCCCCCGACACGAGCAGGCTGCGCCTCTGCCGCCCGGTCCTCCCACGGCCAACGGCCACCGATCCCCCTCCGAGCACGACCGCACGTCGACGGCTGAGCCGCCCCCCGGGCAAGAGTGTTGCGCAGTCCTCCAGCACGATGGCGAAGCACACACCGGTTCCCTGGGTGGAGACCGCGGACGAGGGGAGGTGCACCGGATGACATCGCTGCGCGTATGGGCTCCTCACCCGTCGAACGTCGAGGTGGAGATCGAGGGTGCGCGCACGGCCATGACGCGCCAGGACGGCGGGTGGTGGACCGCCGAGATCGGCGGCCCGGGCACCGACTACGCGCTGGTCCTCGACGGCGGCGCACCTCGCCCGGACCCGCGCAGCGCGTGGCAGCCGCACGGCGTCCACGGGCCCTCGCGCGTCGTGGACCACGGCGCCTTCCCCTGGACCGACGCGGACTGGCGGGGGGTGCCCCTGGCCGGCGGCGTGATCTACGAGCTGCACGTCGGGACGTTCACGCCTGCTGGCACGTTCGACGCCGCGGTGGAGCGGCTCGACCACCTGGTCGACCTCGGCGTGTCAGCGGTCGAGCTGCTGCCGTGCAACGCCTTCGCAGGTCGCTGGGGCTGGGGCTACGACGGCGTGGCCTGGTTCGCCGTCCACGACCCCTACGGCGGCCCGGACGGCATGAAGCGGTTCGTCGACGCCTGCCACGCCCGCGGTCTCGGGGTCGTCATGGACGTCGTCTACAACCACCTGGGACCGGCGGGGAACTACCTGCCGGAGTTCGGGCCCTACCTGACCGAGGCGCACACGACGCCATGGGGTCCAGCCGTCAACCTCGACCGGCCGGGATCGGACGAGGTGCGCCGCTTCGTGCTCGACAACGCGGCGATGTGGCTGCGCGACTACCACTGCGACGGCCTGCGGATCGACGCCGTCCACGCTCTCGTCGACGAGCGCGCGACGCACCTGCTCGAGGAGCTGGCGGTCGAGGTGGAGGCGCTCGGGGCGCAGCTGCGCAAGCCGCTCTTCCTCATCGCCGAGAGCGACCTGAACGACCCGCGCACGGTCACCTCGCGCGAGGCCGGCGGGCTGGGCCTGGACGCCCAGTGGGCGGACGACGTGCACCACGCCCTGCACGCCACGCTGACCGGTGAGACCTCGGGCTACTACGGCGACTTCGCCGGCCTGGACGTGGTGGCCAAGGTCCTGCGCGAGGTGTTCCTGCACGACGGCGCCTGGTCCTCGTTCCGGGAGCGTCGTCACGGCCGACCCGTGCCCTCCACGCTGCCGGGGCACCGCTTCGTGGTCTACCTGCAGGACCACGACCAGGTCGGCAACCGGGCGACCGGTGACCGCATCTCCGCGACCCTGTCCGACGGCCTGCTGAAGATCGGGGCGGCCCTCGTGCTCACCTCGCCCTTCACGCCGATGCTGTGGATGGGCGAGGAGTGGGCGGCGCGTACGCCCTGGCAGTTCTTCTCCGACCACGAGGGCGAGCTCGGTGAAGCCGTCCGCAAGGGACGCCGGGCCGAGTTCGCCTCTCACGGCTGGGACACCGACGACGTCCCGGACCCGCAGGACGAGGGCACGGTCCGCGCGTCGACCCTCGACTGGTCCGAGCTGGACGACGAGCGCTCCTCCGGCCACCTGGCCTGGGTGCGCGGGCTCATCGCCCTGCGGCGGGCGCGGCCCGAGCTGTCCGACGGTCGACGCGACCGGGTCGAGGTCACCTACGACGACGGCGGGTCCTGGCTCGTCGTACGACGGGGAGTCGTCGCCGTCGTGTGCAACCTCTCCGGCGACCGGCAGGCGGTCCCGGTCCAGGGCAGCCCCAAGGCGGCGCTGCTCACCTCCAGGCCGGGCTTCGTCTACTCCGAAGGCAGCGTCGAGCTGGCTGCCGAGTCCGTGGTCGTGGTCGAGCTCAGCGCCGGCGAGAGCACGCGTCAGGCCTCCGGCCAGGCCTGAGGGCGGCCCTCGCGCAGCCACAGGGCCAGCAAGGGGTCCACGACCCGGTGGCCGGTGCGACCCGCGGCGTCCGCCACCACCTCGCCCCGGTCGACCAGCGCGGTCAGTGCCGTGCCGACGGACCCGCCACGACCGGCAGTGCCCACGGCGTAGAGCCCGGCGGTGTTCTCGGCGACCTGGACGAGGACCCGGCGCTGCCCCGCGGGCAGGGCCGACCAGACGCCCTGGAACTCGCTCAGCAGCTCGGTCAGGGTCACGGCGAGACCAGCCGTGAAGGTGCCCTCGTCAGCCGCCCCGCCCGCCTCGGTCTGCTCCCACAGCGCGTGCGCGAGCAGGATGGTCCGCTGCGGGTGCCCGGCCGCCACGTCGAGCAGCGGTCCCAGCGCGGTGCCGACGTCCCGCCCCGTCGCCCTGAACCGGCTCGCGAGGAACGCCGCCGTCTCGTCGTCGGACAGGGGTGGCAGCGCGAGCTCTCGTGCCTGGGCGTAGAACGCCCTGCGGCGGTCGCCGAACAGCTGGCGCATCATGCCGACGTGCGAGCCGGCGAAGACGTAGCTGGCGACGTCGGCATGGTGCTGGATCTCGGCCCGGATCAGGGCGTCGGCGTCGTTCTGCGCGGTGAGGACGCCCTGGAACTCGTCGAACACGATCAGCACCCGCCGACCGTGCTTGGCGTGCACCCGCATCGGGAGGTCGAGCCGGTCCTGCAGCGCCGCCGTGCCCGGCGCGACGGTGACCCCGGCCCGCACCCCCGCGGCGCCGACCTGGACCCCGGTGAGCGAGCGCCGGAGTCCGTCGTACCAGCGGGCCACGGGCCGGGACAGGTCACGCGAGTAGGCCCGGTCGATCCGCTGCGCCACGTCGGCGAGGGTCACGACGCCGAAGAAGTCGACGTAGACGGCCTCCCAGCCGTCGGTGCGCACCTCGTCGGTGAGCCGGCGCAGCAGGCTGGTCTTTCCGTACCGCCGGGGGGCCACGAGGCGGCTGTTGTTGCCCTCCTCCGCCGTGCGCTGGAGCTGCTCGGTCTCGGCGTCCCGTCCGATCAGGTCGCGAGGGGAGACCGGACCGGTGTAGCGGAACGGGTTGACGTCCATGCGCCGCAACCTAGCGCACGGGCGCGCCGCATCGTGGCGCACGGGTGGAGACGGCGCCGAGGGGGCAGGGAGCGGCCATGCGCATCGTCGTCACCGGGGCCACGGGCAACGTCGGCTCCCGGCTCGTCCCCCAGCTGCTCGACCACCCCGACGTCGGCTCTGTGGTGGGACTCGCCCGGCGCCTGCCCGCGGAGCCCGACGCCCGCGCCGAGTGGCACGCCGTCGACGTCGCACAGGACGACCTGACCGCTCTCGTGCGCGGGGCAGACGTCGTGGTGCACCTCGCCTGGCTCCTGCAGCCCGCGCACCACCCGGACGAGATGCGCCGGGTGAACGTGATCGGCACGCAGCGCGTGCTGGACGCCGTCGCCGCCGCCGGAGTGCCCGCCCTCGTGCACGCCTCGAGCATCGGCGCCTACTCCCCCGGACCGGCTGACGCGGCCCGGCGGGTCGCGGAGGACCACCCCACGCACGGCATCTCGACGTCGACCTACAGCCGCCACAAGGCCTGCGCGGAGCGCATGCTCGACGCCTTCGAGCAGGAGCACCCCGAGCGGCGGGTGGTCCGCCTGCGCCCCGGGGTGGTCCTGCAGGCCGAGGCGGCCAGCGAGCTGGCGCGCTACTTCTTCGGCGCCTTCGTGCCGCAGTCCCTGGTGCGCGCGTCCCTGCTGCCGGTCGTGCCCGCCGTGGACCGCCTCGCCTTCCAGGTGGTGCACGCCTCGGACATGGCAGCGGCGTACGTCCTCGCCTGCGTCCAGCCGGTGACCGGGGCGTTCAACATCGCCACCGAGCCGGTGCTCGACCCCCCGACGCTCGCCGCGGTCCTGGGAGCCCGCCAGGTCCCCCTGCCCGCACCTGTCCTGCGCGCTCTCGTCGACCTGACCTGGCGCCTTCACCTGCAGCCGACCGACCCCGGCTGGGTCGACATCGGTCGGCTCACGCCGCTGCTCGACACCAGGCGGGCCCGCACCGTGCTGGGGTGGACGCCGCGGTACGACGCGGCCGAGGCCGTGCTCGAGACGCTCGAGGCGATCGGCGCCGGGCGCGGTGGGGCCAGTCCGGTCCTGCGGCCGCGGGCCCGTGGGGTGGCACGGGTCCTGGAGGCCGTGCGCGCTCTCGTGCCGGGAGCCCCCGGCACAGGCTGACCGTACGCTGCGACTCGTGCGAGCCGGGACCCACGCGACGCGAGCGCGGGCGCAGCGATGAGCCTGCCGCTCATCGACGGGTCGCCCTTGCTGGACCCGGGGGCCACGGACGCCGACCGCACCTCCACCGGCCGACGATCGACCGGGCGTGCCGGGACAACGGGGTTCCTGCTCGTCACCGGCCACGGCGTCGACCCGACGCTGCGCGACGACCTCGAGCGGGCGTCTCGGGCGTTCTTCGCCCTCCCCGAGGCGGTCAAGGCGCAGATCGGCATGAGCCGAGGCGGGCTGGCGTGGCGCGGCTGGTTCCCCGTCGGGGCGAGCTGACCTCAGGCAGGCAGGCCCTGCTCCGTCGTGAGCATCGGCGACATGCTGGAGCGGATGACCCGCGGCGGCTACCGCTCGACCCCCCACCGCGTCCGCAACCTCTCGGGCGCGGACCGGGTGTCGTTCCCGCTGTTCCTCGACCCGTCGTCTTCCCGGCGCTGGCAGCCTCGGTGCGCTGACGGCCGGTCGCTCGTGCCGGTCAGGCCGGCGCCTGCCGGGCCAGGGCCGTGAGCCGGCTGACCGCGCGCAGGTACTTCTTGCGGTAGCCGCCGGCCAGCAGCTCCGCAGGGAACACCTGGTCCAGAGGCACGCCCGACGCGACGACCGGGACGTCGCGGTCGTACAACCTGTCGACCAGCACGACGAGCCGCAGCGCCGCCGCCTGGTCGGCTACCGGGCGCACCCCGGTCAGCCCCACGAGGGTCACCTCGTCGACCAGGGCGCCGTAGCGGGAGGGGTGCAGCTGCGAGAGGTGGCTCAGCAGGTCGGCGAACGCGTCGCAGGTGGCGCCGGTGACCTGGTCGGTCCGGGCCGCGACACCAGCGTCGTCGACAGGCGCGGGTGCGGGCGGGAGGCCCCGGTGGCGGTAGTCGTCGCCGTCGACGCGCACCGACGTGAAGTGGGCTGACAGGGAGGTGATCTCACGCAGGAAGTCGTCCGTGGCGAAGCGGCCCTCACCCAGCGATCCCGGCAGCGTGTTCGAGGTGGCGGCCACACGTACGCCCGACTCGACCAGACGGGCCAGCAGGCTCGAGACGAGCACCGTGTCGCCGGGATCGTCGAGCTCGAACTCGTCGATGGCGAGCAGCCGGTGGCCCGAGAGCGCATCGACCGTCGCGCCGAACCCCAGGGCGCCGACCAGGTGGGTGAGCTCGACGAAGGTCCCGTAGGCCTTCGGTGCGGGGGCTGCGTGCCACAGCGAGGTGAGCAGGTGGGTCTTGCCGACCCCGAACCCGCCGTCGAGGTAGACCCCGGGACGCGCGGCGGTCTCGCGCTTGCGCCCGAACACGCGACGGGGGGTGGGCGCGAGCCCGGCTGCGAACTGCTGGAGCACCTCGAGCGCTGCCGCCTGGGACGGCTGGCCGGGGTCAGGCCGGTAGGTGTCGAACCGGGCGCCGTCGAACCTGGGCGGGGGCACCATGGCGGCCACCAGCGAACCGGGGGGCACGACCGGCGCACGGTCGATGAGTCGGGATGCTGGCACGCCCGGCGAGGCTACGGCAGGCGTCCGGGCGAGGGTCTCAGGCGCCCTCGACATCGCCGGAGGCGTCTGCGCCCTCGTCCGCGTCGTCGTCCGCGCTGGACGACTCGCGCTCGCCGGTCCCGGTGCCGGCCGGCCCGCCGTAGGTCGCCCCCGGCGCGTCGTCACCGGGCGAGAACTGGTCAGCCGTCTTACCGGTGGCGGACAGCCCGGCGCCGGCCAGGCTCGGGTCGGGGGTCGGGGACGTCTCGCCCGCGGGGTCGCTCTGGGAGTCGCTCATGCGGCCGTCCTACCCAGGCCAGCCCCCCGGGCACCTCCCCAGGAGCACGCCCTAGATTTCCACCATGACGTCCCCCACCTCGTCCGGCGCCGACCCGTCCGTCGTCGGCCCCCGGCTCGCCGAGGCCCTCGATGACGGCCGCTGGCACGAGTGCGAGGTCACCCTCATCGCCGGGGGCAAGAGCAACCTCACCTACCGGG
>JAOPWP010000256.1 GCA_025965615.1 Frankiales bacterium | reverse complement strand
AGCCAACGCCCGCAACACATGCGCCGACAGATCCGCCGAATGGACCCCCGCCAAACCCCCGTTGCGCTTACCAGTCGGCGTACGAACCGCCTCGACGATCACGGCGTCGCGCATGAAGGGCTCCTCGAGGCAGGTCGGGCGGTGGCAGATTGCTGAACGACGTTTGCAGTTACGGTCAGACCATTATATGTTACGCCCACTTTCCGCATGTCACGTGGACTCTGGCGAGGGGCAGCCCTGATGTCGTCCATCCGCTCGCACGCACGCCACAGCGTGTCCGTGGGCGTGTCTGCGGGGCCTGCATGAGACCCGTCGACCCTGCCGACCTGACCCAGGACCAGGTGGCCGCCCTCGTCCGCGGTCTGGCAGTCGCCCTGGGCCCTGCTGTCGTCATGAGCTCGGACGAGGCTGCAGACGAAGGCGGCGTGACCAGCCGACCTGCCAACCACGGACCCACCTCTGGCGAGCCCGTGGACGAGCCTGACGAGACGCGCAAGGGCGACGTGGCCTAGCAGGCGGGTGCGAGCTCGATGACGGCGCGGGCCGCCGCGGACGCCGGACGGTTCCGGTTGACGGACGGACGACGGGTCGATCTTGAGCACGTCCGTGCGAAGCGCGTCGGACCGGGCGAGGCTGCCGGAGCAAGTGCCGAAACGGCGTCTAGCCTGCCGATGTGGCCGAGCCTCTGGACCTGCCGTTCGACCCTGTTGCTGAGGCGCGCCGGCAGTGGCAGGCGCACGGCTGGGAGGACGCCGCTCAGGGCATGGCAGCGGTCACCTCGGTGATGCGGGCGCACCAGATCATGCAGGCGAGGGTCGATGAGGTCCTGCGTCCGCTGAACCTGACCTTCGCGCGGTACGAGCTGCTCATGCTGCTGCACTTCAGCGCAGACGGCTCCATGCCCGTCACCAAGGCCAGCCGGCGGTTGCAGGTCCACCCGACGAGCGTCACCAACGCCGTCGACCGCCTGGAGGCAGCAGCGCTGGTCGCCCGGCGCCCGCACCCGACGGACGGGCGGGGCACCCTGATCGAGATCACCGAAGCCGGTCGCAGACTGGCGCTCGTCGCCACCGAACGCCTCAACGCGGACGTGTTCAGCGCGCCGGGCCTGCCGGCCCGGCGCGCCGAGACACTCGTCTCGGTGCTCAGCGACCTGCGCCGCGCGGCGGGTGACTTCCGGTCACCTGTCGCCCTGCGCCAGCGCTGAACGGACCTGCAAGGCGTCGTACGCCGACCTCCCGGTGCGGCCGCAGCCTTCGTCGCGATACGTGGACGTCCTAGCAACTACCTCTAGCCAAGTACATGGATGTCCAGGTAGATTGCACGGGTCGTCCACCTGTCGAGGAGTACCCGTGGCCCTGCACGTGCCGGTCAACCCCGTCCGCTTCGTGACCGCCGCGAGCCTGTTCGACGGGCACGACGCGGCGATCAACATCATGCGGCGGGTGCTGCAGTCGCAGGGCGCCGAGGTGGTCCACCTGGGGCACGACCGCAGCGTGGAGGCGGTGGTCGCCGCCGCGGTGCAGGAGGACGTGCAGGGAGTGGCGATCTCGTCCTACCAGGGCGGGCACGTCGAGTACTTCAGCTACCTCGTCGAGCGCCTGCGGGAGGCCGGGGCGGGGCACGTGAGGGTCTTCGGCGGCGGTGGCGGCGTCATCGTCCCCGAGGAGATCGCGCTGCTGGCCGAGCGAGGCGTCAAGATCTTCGCGCCGGAGGACGGCCAGCGACTCGGACTGGCCGGCATGATCAACGAGCTGGTCCGTGAGTGCGACGTGGACCTCGCGGCCACTCCTCCCGACATCGCCGACCTCCTCTCCGGCGACCACACGGCTCTCGCCCGCGCCCTCACGGTGCTCGAGGCCGGGCGCTCACCCGAGCTGGCCGCCGCCGTGCGCGGCGCCGGCGCAGACGTCCCGGTCCTCGGCATCACCGGGACCGGAGGATCGGGCAAGTCCTCCCTGACCGACGAGCTGCTGCGCCGGCTGCGCCTGGACCAGGAGGACAAGCTCAAGGTCGCGGTCCTGGCGATCGACCCGACCCGCCGTCGTGGTGGTGGGGCCTTGCTGGGCGACCGGATCCGGATGAACTCCCTGACCGGAGGCACGGTCTTCTTCCGGTCGATGGCGACCCGTGGATCCGGTACCGCCGTGCCGGAGCACCTGGACGACGCCATCGCGGCCTGCAAGGCGGCCGGCTTCGACCTGGTCGTCGTGGAGACACCCGGCATCGGCCAGGGCGACGCCACCATCCGCGCGTTCTGCGACGTCGCGCTGTACGTGATGACAGCGGAGTACGGCGCCGCCTCGCAACTGGAGAAGATCGAGATGCTCGACGCTGCCGACGTCGTCGCGATCAACAAGTTCGAGAGGCGCGGCTCCGACGACGCGCGCCGTGACGTCGCCCGTCAGGTCGTGCGCAACCGCGAGGCCTTCGGCGCGAGCTGGGAGGACATGCCGGTCTTCGGCACCAGTGCTGCGCGCTTCAACGACGACGGGGTCACCGCCCTCTATCAGCACCTGCGTGCCCTGCTGGCCGAGAAGGGCCTGCCTGCCGTGGGTGGCGTGCTGCCGCCGGTCTCGACCCGCACCTCGACCGGCCTGACCAGCGTCCTGCCGGCCGCCCGGGAGCGCTACCTCGCGGACATCAGCGCCACCGTGCGGGACTACCACCGTCAGACGCAGGAGCAGGCGCAGCAGGCTCAGCGGCGCCAGCACCTCGCCTACGCCCGGGACGCGGTCTCGAGCACTGCCGAACTCGACGAGCTCCTGGCCGAAGGCGTCGACCCGGCCGTCGACGAGCTGCTCGAGACCTGGGAGGCGACGGTCGCCGAGCACAGCGGACAGGAGCTCGTCTACACCGTGCGTGGCCGCGAGATCCACACGCCCCTGAGCCGGACGACGCTGTCAGGCACGGAGGTCCGGCGGGTGTCACTCCCCCGGCTGACCGGGCACGGCGACCTGGTGCGCTTCCTGCGGTCGGAGAACCTGCCCGGCCACTTCCCTTACACAGCAGGGGTGTTCCCGTTCAAGCGGCAGGGCGAGGCGCCTGCGCGGATGTTCGCCGGAGAGGGCGACGCCTTCCGCACCAACCGGCGCTTCAAGGTCCTGTCCGGGAGCAGTGAGGCGACCCGGCTGTCCACCGCGTTCGACTCGGTGACCCTGTACGGCCGCAACCCCGACCCGCGCCCCGACGTCTACGGCAAGGTCGGCACGTCCGGCGTCTCGATCGCCACCCTGGACGACATGAAGGCGCTGTACGACGGCTTCGACCTGTGCTCCCCGACGACGTCGGTGTCGATGACCATCAACGGGCCGGCGCCCACGATCCTGGCGATGTTCCTCAACACCGCGATCGCCCAGCGGCTGGAGGCCTTCCGGGCCGAGCACGGTCGCGACGCCGACGCGGCCGAGCAGGCCGAGCTCCGTGCCTGGGTGCTGGCGAACGTCCGGGGCACGGTGCAGGCCGACATCCTCAAGGAGGACCAGGGTCAGAACACCTGCATCTTCTCGACCGAGTTCGCCCTGCGCGCGATGGCCGACATCCAGCAGTGGTTCGTCGAGAACGCCGTGCGCAACTTCTACTCGGTCAGCATCTCCGGGTACCACATCGCCGAGGCCGGGGCGAACCCGATCAGCCAGCTGGCGTTCACCCTGTCGAACGGGTTCACCTACGTCGAGGCCTACCTCGCGCGGGGCATGGACATCGACGACTTCGCCCCGAACCTGTCGTTCTTCTTCTCCAACGGCATGGATGCCGAGTACACCGTCCTCGGCCGGGTCGCCCGTCGGATCTGGGCGATCGCCCTGCGCGACCGCTACGGCGCCTCCCCCCGGTCGCAGATGCTGAAGTACCACGTGCAGACCTCGGGCCGTTCCCTGCACGCGCAGGAGATGGACTTCAACGACATCCGCACGACGCTCCAGGCCCTCTGCGCCCTGTACGACAACGCCAACAGCCTGCACACCAACGCCTACG
>JAOPWP010000254.1 GCA_025965615.1 Frankiales bacterium | reverse complement strand
TGCGGCGAGAGCCGAAGCGGTCGAGCGCGAGCCCGACCGGGATCTGCAACCCGGCGTAGACGGCGAGCTGCAGGACGAGGAACAGCGACAGGGCCGAGGCGCCGGCACCGAAGTGCTCCTGCGCCGCCACACCCGTCACGCCGAGCGACCCGCGGTGGAAGACAGCCACGGAGTACGCGAGGAGCCCGACGCCCCAAACCGTCCATGCGCGGGTGCTCGGTCGGCTCGTCACCTGTGGAACGACGTCCGGCACGTCTCAGGTCTTCCCGGACGAGACAGACGCAGCGTGGCGGACTGGCGAGGGCCGTCCAGGACGGTCCGTGCGCGACGCGCATCGCCATGACCGGACGGTGCCGGCCGATCGACATGAGCCCGGGGCACGGCCGTCTGTTCGAGCTGACGCCGCGGGGCTCAGCTCGCGAGCCGCTCCGGCATCCGCAGCCCGCGGATCTCCTGCACGCTGCCACCGCGCTCTGACGCCGTCTCGGGGGCAGCGTCCGACGTCGCCGTGAGGAAGCGGTTGGGCAGGGTCAGCTTCCAGATCGTGCGCAGGGTCTGGAAGTACTGGTGCGCGAGGGTCCCCGTCGTGTAGGGCAGCTCGTACTTCTCGCACAGCGCCCGGATGCGCACCGACATCTCCGCGTAGCGGTTGCTCGGCAGGTCGGGGAACAGGTGGTGCTCGATCTGGTAGCAGAGGTTGCCCGACATGAACGCCATCAGCGGGCCGGCCTTGAAGTTCGCGGACCCCAGCATCTGCCGCAGGTACCACTCGTGCGGCGTCTCGTTCTCGAACTGCTCGACCGTGAACTTCTCTGCGCCGTCGGGGAAGTGGCCGCAGAAGATGACGGTGTAGGACCACAGGTTGCGCATCAGGTTCGCAGCCGCGTTGGCCGTGAGCGTCGAGACGAACTGGGGTCCGGTCAGCAGCGGGAACAGCACATAGTCCTTGCCCAGCTGGCGACCGACCTTGCGGCCGATCTGCTTGAGCTGCCGCAGGGTGGTGCGCTTGTCCTTCTTGCCGCGCCGGATCTCGCCGATGTTGAGGTCGTGCAGGGCCACCGCGTACTGGAAGAACAGCGCCAGCATCGCGTTGTAGACCGGCTGCCCGAGGTAGATCGGGTGCCACTTCTGGTCGCGGGTGACCCGCAGGATCCCGTAGCCGACGTCGTCGTCTCGCCCCACCACGTTGGTGTACTTGTGGTGCACGAAGTTGTGCGAGTGCTTCCACTGCTCGGACGGGCAGGTGGTGTCCCACTCCCAGGTGCTGGAGTGGATCTCCGGGTCGTTCATCCAGTCCCACTGGCCGTGGATGACGTTGTGGCCGAGCTCCATGTTCTCGATGATCTTGGCGAGCCCGAGCATCGTCGTGCCCGCGACCCAGGCCGGCGGGAAGGCGCTCGCGAACAGGGTGATCCGGCCGCCCGCGGCGAGGCTGCGCTGGATCGTGATGGCCTTCTTGATGTACGCCGCGTCGCGCTCACCGCGGCTCTGCTCGATCTCGCGGCGGATCGCGTCGAGCTCCTCGCCGAGCGCGGTGACGTCAGCTTCGCTGAGGTGGGCGAACGCCTTGATGTCGGTGACGGCCACGGGGGCCTCCTGGGTCGGGGGTCGGGGGTCGGTCGGGAGGTCGAGCGGACTAGACGCCGAGGACGCAGTCGCCTGCGGCGGCCGAGATGCAGGTCTGGATGCGGTCGCCTTCGACGTGGACCGCGCCGCTGCGCAGGTCGCGCACCGATCCGGCGACGAGCGGGACGACGCAGCTCTGGCAGATGCCCATGCGGCAGCCGAACGGCAGCTGCAGGCCGGCGGCCTCGCCGGCCTCGAGCAGGGTGGTGGCCCCGTCGACCTCGGCGGTCCGCCCGCTGGAGCCGAAGGTGACCGTCCCCCCTTCGCCGCCGGCGCCGTCGAGCTGCACCGAGAAGCGCTCGACGTGCAGCCGGCCCGTGAGGTGGTTGCGCTTCCACATCTGCTCGGCAGCGTCCAGCAGCGCCGGGGGTCCGCAGGCCCAGGTCTCGCGCTCGGGCCAGTCGGCGCAGACGCCGGACAGCTGGTCCAGGCCGAGCATCCCCATCGAGTCGGTGAGCTGCTCGTGCAGCCGCAGCGAGGGGTTCTGCTCGGCCATGGCGTGCAGCTCGCGCCGGAACAGCACGTCCTGCTCGCTCGGCGCCGAGTGCACGAGGACCACGTCCGACATCGACTGGCGTCGCTGCAGCATCCGCAGCATGCCCATGACGGGGGTCAGGCCGCTGCCGGCGGTCAGGAACAGGATCTTGTCCGGCGGGGGGTCAGGCAGGAAGAAGTCGCCCTGCGGCGCGTTGAGCCGCACGACCGTGCCGGGGGGCAGGCCGTCGACGAGGTGCCGCGACAGGAAGCCCTCGGGCATCGCCTTGACGGTGATGCTGATCGTGCCGTCCTCCTGGGTGGGGACGGACGTCAGCGAGTACGAGCGCCAGTGCCAGCGGCCCTCGAGCTGGATGCCGATGCCGATGTACTGCCCGGCCCGGTAGTCCGGCGACCAGCCCCAGCCGGGCTGGATCACCAGGGTCGCGGCGGTCGCCGTCTCGGGGATGACCTCCACGACCTTCCCGCGGAGCTCGCGTGCGCTCCACAGGGGGTTCAGCAGGTGCAGGTAGTCGTCGGGCAGCAGGGGAGTGGTGAGCCGGCTGGCCACCCCTCGGAGCAGTCCCGCACCCGCCTGACGGGGGGGCTCGGCCTCCGCGCCGCCCGTGGGGCGCATCGCGACCGGGAGCGTCTCGGTGGCGGGCGCTGCAAGGCGCGCGCGCAGCGAGGCAGCCGTGGACGACAGCCGCCCCCGGACCGGCACCCGCTTCGGGGGAGGAGGAGCAAGCGCGCCCGAGCCCGGTTCGATGTCCTGGACCACGACGGGCTCCTGACCTGCTCGGGGCGGTGAGTGTTACTCCAGTTAGCAGTAACGTACAGCCCATGGGCGCATCCGCACAGCCTGTCGTCGCTGACGGTCGTCGCATGCGGTGGGCGGCGCACCGCGAGCTGCGCCGGGAGGAGCTGATCGCAGCGGTCATCGCCGCCGTGCGGGCACGCGGAGCGGCCGCCGACATGGACGACGTCACCGAGGTGTCCGGGATCGCCAAGCCGGTGTTCTACCGCTACTTCGCCGACAAGGCCGACCTCTACCTCGCGGTCGGCCGGGAGGTCGCCGAGCGGATCGTGTCCGAGGTGGTGTCGGCGGCCGACGTTCCTGGCCCGCCCCGGGTCCAGCTGCGTGCGGGCATGGACGCCTTCCTCAGCTGGGTCGAGCGCGACCCCGACCTCTACCGCTTCGTCGTGCAGCGGCCGGCCACGGCGTCGGCTGCTGCGGACTACAGCGCCGTCGTCGGCAAGCACGTCAGCCGGATCACCGCCGACGTCCTGCGGGCGGGGGGCCGCGACAGCGGTGTCGCCGAGACCTGGGGCTTCGCCATCGTCGGAGCGGTACGGGCAGCGGCAGACCGGTGGCTCGAGGAGCCCACCATCAGCCGCGACACCCTGGCGGCCCACCTGAGCGACCTGCTCTGGTCAGGCGCCCGAAGCGCACCCCGCACCGGACCCGCGACCTAGCCGGCCCGAGGCAGCTCTCAGGGAGCCGCTCGCCACCCGGCCTCGTCGACGCCGCCCGGATGCGGGGCCTGCGCGTCGTACGGCGTGCGGCTGAACACGAAGCTGCCCAGGTCGAGCGCCAGCACCCGAGCTCCCTCCCGTACGACCCGCAGCACCTCGCCGGCGTGGTAGCCGTCGAGGCCGAGGAACGTGCCGTCGTCGCGGGACCGGAAGCGGGAGGCGCGGCCTGCCCCCGCCAGGCCGGTCAGCTCGAGCAGCCCGTCGGCGCGCAGGCGCAGGCCGTAGGCCGACGTGCCCCAGTACCAGACGCCGACGACGGCCAGCAGCTCGTCGTCGAGCCGGGGGAGCGGCGTCCATGGCGCCACGACGCGCGGCTCGGCCGTGCGGACGATCGAGTGCAGGTCACCCACCAGGGTCCCGTCGAGACCGCTGGTCGCGTTGCAGAGGACGACGGTGCCGAGGTCCTGATCGCGGTCGACGAACACCGATGCCAGGAAGCCCGGCATCGATCCCCCGTGGCCGATGAGCGTGGCGCCGCCGTTGCGGACGACCTGGAGCCCGAGCCCGTACGCCGACCAGGCCTGCGCGGAGCTGTCAACGCCTGCTGGTGCGGTCATCTCGTCGAGCGTCGCGGGTGCCAGCACGTCCCCGGTGTCGCCCAGCAGGAAGCCGGCCAGCCGGCCGAGGTCCTGCAGGGTCGCCCAGAGCTGCCCGGCGGGAGCCATGCCGCCGCCCTCGTGCTCCGGCTCCGGCAGCAGGGCGTCGGCCCAGGGGTGGACGGCCCACCCGGCCGCGGCCCGCCCGCCGGGTCGCGGCGTCGTCCGGGTCATCCCCAGCGGGAGGAGCACCTCGTCGCGTACCACCTCGGCCCAGGGCGACCCGCGGTGCCGGGACAGCAGCTCGCCGAGCGCGCCGAAGCCGAGGTTCGAGTAGTGGAAGCGCCGGCCCGCCGCGTGGGGGACGTCGGTCGGCTCGAGCTGGGTGGCGAGCTCCGCCCACGGCGGCCCGGCCACCCGCTCCCACCACGGGCCGGGGGCCTCGGCGCGCAGCCCGGCGGTGTGCGAGAGCAGCTGCCCGATGGTGCGGTCGCCGAACGGCGTGCCGGACAGGTGCGTCTCGAGCGGGTCGTCGAGGTCGAGCAGGCCCTCGTCGCGCAGCCGCAGCACGGCGACCGCGGTGACGGTCTTGCTGATCGAACCCAGGCGGTACTGCACGTCCTGGTGCGGCTCGTCCACCGCGCCCCGCCCCGTCGACCAGACGAGCGATCCGCCCCGGACGATCCCGGTCACGAGCGAGGGGACGCGGCCGTTCCGCTGGGCGGTGGCGGTGCGGGAGAGCAGGAGGCGCTGCGTCGTCGGCAGCAGCGCAGGGGCGGGTGCATCAGGCATGCGGGGAGCCCTCCTCGGGCGGTGGAGTGCGATAGGAGTACCCGTAGGCCGGCGCCAGTCCGCCCGCGGCGTAGACCTCCTGGGCACGCCCGTTGTCCCGGGCGACCTGCAGGAAGACGGCTGCTGCACCGGCCCCGCGGCCCCACCGGGTCAGCGCCCCGAGGACCTCCCGGCCGTGGCCGCGTGCCCGGGAGCCGGGCAGGACGGCCATGGCGTAGACCCCGAGCCAGCCCGACTGCACCACGCCCCGGCCGACGGCCACGACCCGGCCGTCCGGGTCCCGGAGCTGGGCGAAGCAGGCCGGGAGGGCCAGGGCCGACAGGCAGGCCCGGGCGACCTGGAGCTCCTGCTCGCCCCCGCGACCGTCGACCGCCCACCAGCAGTCCATCCACTCGGTGCCGGCCGTCGAGGCCACCTCGAGCTGGTCGGCCTGCCCACCACGGCCGGCTCCCAGCGGCCCGGTCATGACCAGGGTCGGCGTGTGGCGCCCCCAGCCGCGCGCGTCCAGTGCCGCGTCGAGGTCGGGGTCGCTGACCTGGACGAGCGCCGGCAGCCCGCGGTCGGCGTAGAACGCCCTGACCAGGTCGAGTCGTCCGTCCAGGGCTGTCGGCACCCCTGCCGAGGGCAGGGCCGAGTTGGCCCGCCGCGTGACCCCGGACGCCGCTCGCAGCCGCCACCCGTCGACCACGACCTGCTCCACGGCGGGCCACCCGTCCGCGGCGAGCTGGTCGAGCAGCACCCGCTCGGGCGGACTCGAGGTTCGACTCACCGGCCGGTCCGGGTCACAGGCGGCCGGCGGCCTTCAGCGACAGGTACGCGTCCGAGACGGCCGGCGCGAAGGACGCGGGGGGTGCGTCGACCACCTCGACGCCGCGCAGGCGCAGCAGCGAGGTGAGCCGGTGGCGCTCGGAGCGGGCCCGCTCGGCGGACGCGACGTCGTAGGCCCCCTCGACCGTGCCGGACCGGTCGGCTGCCATCTGCTCGATGCGCGGGTCCGCCACGGACGCCAGCACGAGGGTGTGCCGCGACGTCAGCGAGCTCAGCACGGGGAGCAGCCCCTGCTCCAACGGGGCGGTGTCCAGGGACGTGAACAGCACCACCAGGGAGCGGCGTCGGGTGCGCTTGAGCACCTCGGAGACCAGGCGCCGGCCGTCGCCCTCCACCAGCCGCGGCTCGAGCCCGGCCATGGCGTCGACCATGCGGGGGAGGACCTCGTCGCGCCGGACCCCCTCGACAGCGGCACGCGTCTCCCGGTCGAAGGCCAGGAGCTCGACCCGGTCACCTGCCCGGGTCGCCAGCGCGGACAGCAGCAGCGCCGCGTCGAGGCAGGCGTCGAGCCGCGGCGCGTCGCCGACCCGTCCCGCCGAGGTGCGGCTGGTGTCGAGGACGAGCAGCAGGGTGCGGTCGCGCTCGGGCCGCCAGGTGCGTACGACCACCTCCTGCCGGCGGGCCGTCGCGCGCCAGTCGATGGAGCGCACGTCGTCCCCGGCGACGTAGTCGCGCAGGCTGTCGAACTCGGTGCCCTGCCCCCGGGCGCGCAGGGCCACGGCGCCGTCGAGCTGCCGGAGGCGGGCGAGGCGCTCCGGCAGGAACTTGCGCGAGGTGAACGGCGGCTGGACGCGAACGCGCCACGGCACCTCGTGCCGACCCTGCCGGGCAGCCAGGCGCAGCGGGCCGAGGGTGCGCACCGTCACCCGGTCCGGCAGGCGGTCACCACGCCGGGTCGGTCGCAGCACGGTGGTGAGGACGCGGCGCTCGCCGGGCGGGACGTCGATGTCGTGCGTCCGCGGGCCGGCCCCTGCCGAGGGGACCCAGGCGTCGCGGAGGACGCCGTACGCCCGCCGGGTGCCGAGGTTCGTGAGAGCCAGGGACACCTCGACCTGCTCGCCCAGGCGGCAGGCGGTCGCTCCCGTACGCACGACCCGCAACGACGACACCGGCGCCGCCAGCCAGGCGTCCGCGAGCAGGACGGCGACCAGGAGCAGCAGCAGGACCAGGAGGGTCCACCACGAGGGCAGGAGGAAGACGACGGGTACGCCGAACAGGGCCAGCAGGGCGGCGCGACCGGTGAGTGCCACCCGGCTAGCGGGGCACCGGCACCGACGACAGCACGCCGTCGAGCACCCCGTCGCCCGTGATGCCCTCGAGCTCGGCCTCGGGGCGCACGCTCACCCGGTGCCGCAGGGTCGGCCGGGCGAGGGCCTTGACGTCGTCCGGGGTCAGGTAGTCGCGTCCGGACAGCCACGCCCACGCCTTCGCCGTCGACAGCAGCGCGGTAGCCCCGCGAGGCGAGACCCCCAGGGACAACGAAGGACTCGTGCGCGTGGCACGGCACAGGTCGACGACGTAACCCATGACCTCCGGGGCCACGGCGACGGCTCGTACGGCCTGTCGCCCGGCCTCGAGCTCACGCGCACCGGCCACCGGGCGCAGCCCGGCCGCGACGAGGTCGCGAGGGTCGAAGCCCCTGTCGTGGGCCACGAGGACCTTGACCTCGTCCTCGCGGGAGGGCAGCCCGACCGTCAGCTTCAGCAGGAACCGGTCGAGCTGCGCCTCGGGGAGCGGGTAGGTCCCCTCGTACTCCACGGGGTTCTGCGTGGCGCACACGACGAACGGGTCCGGCAGCATGCGGGGGGTCCCGTCGATGCTGACCTGCCGCTCCTCCATCGCCTCGAGAAGGGAAGCCTGCGTCTTGGGCGGGGTGCGGTTGATCTCGTCGGCCAGCAGCAGGTTGGTGAAGACCGGCCCGGGCCGGAAGCTGAAGTCCGACGAGCGGTTGTCATAGACCAGGGAGCCGGTGATGTCGCCGGGCATGAGGTCCGGGGTGAACTGGACCCGCTTGGTCTCGAGCGAGAGCGAGGCCGCCACGGCCCGGACGAGGAGCGTCTTGGCGACCCCGGGGACGCCTTCGAGCAGCACGTGGCCCCGGCACAGCAGTGCGATGACCAGGCCCGTCACGGCGGCGTCCTGACCGACGACCGCCTTGGCCACCTCCTGGCGCAGCGCCACCAGAGCGGCCCGCGCCTCGTCGGCGGACACCTCCGGGACAGGGACCGGGGCGGCGGCCGGGGTGCGGCGACGCGTGGGGCGGCCGGGGGACGGTGCTGCAGGTGCCGTCACGGGTCGGCTACCTCCTTCGGGGTTCGGGCGTCACCGGGGTTCGGTCCGGCTGGATCGGTCTGGGAGGCGGGTCGCGCCGAGGAGGGCCCGGTCAGCTCCGCCTCGAGCTCCCGCAGCGCGGCGACGAGCCGGACGAGCGTGGCGTCGTCTCCGGGAGGATCACCGTACAGAAGTGCGGCGGTCGCCGCGGGATCCCGACCGGCGCGTTCGGCGACCACCCCGACGAGGGTCGTGGGGTCGACCGAGGTGGCCGTGCCGGTGGTCCGGGCGAGACGCTCGCGGGTCGCAGCCCGTAGCGCGCTGCTCGCCGAGTCACGCGCCTGCGCTGCGCGGTAGAGCCGGCTGCGTCCCTCCACGGCCTCCGCTGCCTTGACGACCACGGGAAGCGGCTCCTCGACCACCCGGCCGAGGCGGCGCGCCCGCCACAGGGCCAGCACGCCGATCGCCACGAGCAGCTGCACGGCGCCGAGCCCGAGCCCGTCGGGCAGCAGCGAGCGGAAGGACGGCCGGGCGCCTGCCGGCAGCTCGCGTCCGGGCCGGGGGACCAGCCAGAGCACCTCGCCGCCACGTTCGGAGAGCAGCCCCAGCGCGAGAGCGGCGTTGCCCCGCTCGTCGAGGCGCTCGTTGGTGAGCAGGGACCCGGAGCCCAGCAGGGTCGTGCCCCGGCTCGGCACGCGCAGCAGCGTGGCCTCCCCGGACACCGCGTAGCAGCCGGTGGCGGTCACCCCGCCGGTCGCCTGGTAGGTCAGGCCGCCGAGGTCGGCGTCACCTGCTCGGGCCGCCACCTCGAGGGCGCAGGCGGGCCGTCGCTGCTCCACCTCGCTCTGGCTCTGGACCTCGACCGGCAGGTCCAGCGCCTGCAGGTGCTCGTCGTCCGCACCCACGACGACCTTGGCGGAGGCGAGCTCGCGCAGCTGCTCGAGTTCCCTCGCGACCAGGGCCTGCGGCAGGGGGATCAGCAGGGTCGACTCGGGGCGGCTGGCCGCCACGACCTCGTCGACGGTCTCCAGCCGGCGGACCGGCACCCCGCCGTCGCGGAGCACCTGTGCGAGAGCCCGGGCCCCCCCGGGCCCTACCGAGTCCGGGTCCAGCCGGCGCGACGGGCCCTGCGCCGACAGGACGGCGAGCAGCAGGGCCAGCACGACGAAGGCCACCGCCGTCAGCGCTGGCCACCTCGACGAGCGGAACGCGGTGCGGACCGTCGGCCCGGTGGCCGTCCGGCCCGGTGCAGCGGCTGTGTTCGCCGCCAGGTCCCGCGCGGACCCGTCGGTCCCGATGGTGGGCGTCGTCATGAGGCCGCCAGCCTGGCGGCGCGGACCCTGTCGTCGACGGCCACGAGCACGGCGTACGACGACGCGTCCGCGGCGCGTCCGCCGTACCAGGTCTCGTCGAACAGGACGGCGGCCCGGCGCAGGTCCTCGGCGAGCACGGGGACCGCAGCCCCACCGTCGCGTGCCACCTCACCGGCTGTGCGACCGGGCCGCGGGTCCAGGGCTCCACGGGACTCGAGCTCGCGCACGATGCCCCGGAGCCGTTCGCGCACGGCGTCGGCGTAGCGCCCCCCCGCTGCGGCCGCGTCGGCGAGGGCCCGGTGCTCCGCGGCCGACAGGTCCGTCCCGGCCTGGAACAGCGGCGTCCCCGCCGACCGTCGGGCGAGCGGACCGACGCGGACCAGCACCGCCACGACCAGAAGGGTGAGCAGGATTGCCAGCGCCAGGACCCCGAGGCCACCACCAGGGGCGAAGGCGCTGGCGCCGTCGAGCACGTCGGCGAGCTTGTCGAAGACCCAGTCGAGCGCCCGCTGGAGGAGCCCGGGCTCCGCCTCCTGGTACTCGCGCTTGCTCAGCTCCTCGCGGGCGGCCTCGCGGGCACCCTCGCGCGACAGGTCCCGCGGATCCAGCAGCCAGCGGGCTCCGGACGTCAGCAGGGTCACGATCCCGCTTGCGCAGCAGCCGGTCGGGAGTGGGCCGCGGCTGCGAGCGCGACGTCGAGGCCCTCCGCGCGCATCCGCCGGTCGACGTAGAGCAGGGCCAGCACGCCCGCGCTGAACGGGGTGACCAGCGTCGCGGCGAAGCCCTGCCCGAGGGCCGACATCGTGAGGTAGCGCAGTCCGAACAGCTCGTCACCCGGGTCCAACAGGCCCGACGGGCCCCCGGTCCCGAGGATCGCGAAAGGCGCCTGGACGATCTGGCCGACGATGCCCGCGATGAGCGCCGTGAGCAGCAGGATGCCGAAGACCCGCCACCAGTCGCCCTTCACCAGGACCCCTGAGCGGCGCAGGCTCGACAGGATCCCGGCCCGTTCGAGGACCATGGCGCACGGGGCCAGCACGAGCCGGTAGTAGAGGTAGACCGCGGCGGCCAGCGACGCGAGCATCAGCGGGCCACCGATCAGCGCGAGCCAGCCGTTCACCGCGATGAGCGCGATCCCCACGGCGAAGCTGAGCACCACGACGCCGCTGCACAGCAGGACGACCAGCACGGCGAGGGCCAGCAGGCGGGGCAGCTGACCGCGCACCTGCTTCCAGGTCTCGCCGAAGGTGAGGGGCTCTCCGAGCACGGCCTTGCCCACGACGGCCGTGATGGCCCCGGTCATGATGGTCCCGCCGAGGATGGAGAGCACGAGCGTGAGCCCGAAGCCCGCCACCGCCGGGCCCACGGCCCCCAGGAGCGCGTCGGTGTCACCCGCCTCGATGGCCGCCTCGTCGAGCTCGAGGAACGGACGGAAGGCGAACGCCAGCAGCCCGATGTTGATCGCCGTGGTGACCAGGGCGATGATCGCCGCGAGTCCGAGCGCCGGTCGCGGGTAGCCGCGGACGACGGCCACGGCGCCGTCGAGCAGCTCGCCGAGGCCGAGCGGACGCAGCGGCACCACCCCCGGCTTGAGCGCCTGGTAGCCCCACGGCTGCTGCCGCGGGCCCTGCTGTCCGTACGGCGGAGCGCCCTGTCCGTACGGAGGAGCCGGCTGGCCGTAGGGAGGGGCGGCCGGCTGCCCGTCGCCGTAAGGGGGGGCCTGGCCCGCCGGCGGGGGAGGCGGCGTCGGCCCGCCCCACCCGTCGGGTGCGTTCCAGCTGCCAGGCTCGCTCATCCGGTCCGTCCTCCACCCACCCCGCCGGCCTGTGCCGCGATGCAGCCCATGCTTCCACGCATCGCGGCGCGCGGGGTCCCGGCGGCGACATCGACCGGCGGCACGCGGGCGGGAGGCGCTCGGGCGCGGGAGCAGCGCTCGCCCCCGTACGGGTGCGACCATGGCCGGATGCAGCCTCCTGTCGCGGTGAAGGGCGGTTCCAGGTGAAGGGCGGTCCCAGGTGAAGGGCAAGGTCCTCGTCGTCGACGACGACCCCGCGCTGGCCGAGATGCTCGGGATCGTGCTCCGGGGCGAGGGGCTCGAGGCGGCCTTCGTCGCAGACGGCGACGCCGCCCTGGGCGCCTTCCGACGTGAGCGACCTGACCTCGTCCTGCTGGACCTGATGCTCCCGGGCACGGACGGCATCGAGGTGTGCCGGCAGATCCGTGCCGAGAGCGGCGTCCCGATCGTCATGCTCACGGCCCGCAGCGACACCATCGACGTGGTGCTGGGCCTCGAGTGCGGCGCCGACGACTACGTCGTCAAGCCGTTCAAGCCCAAGGAGCTGGTCGCCCGGCTCCGGGCCCGGTTGCGGCAGCGCGACGACTCGGAGCCCGAGGCGCTCACGATCGGCCCCGAGGACGACCTGGTGAGCATCGACGTCCCGGGCCACAAGGTGGTGCGTGACGGGGCGCCGGTCCAGCTCACGCCCCTCGAGTTCGACCTGCTCGTCGCCCTCGCCCGCAAGCCCAACACGGTCTTCACCCGCGAGGTGCTGCTGGAGCAGGTGTGGCACTACCGGCACGCCGCTGACACCCGGCTGGTGAACGTCCACGTGCAGCGGCTGCGGGCCAAGGTCGAACGCGATCCCGAACGTCCCCGCGTCGTCGTGACGGTGCGGGGGGTCGGCTACAAGGCGGGCCCGGACTGACCACCGAGCTGCCGGCCGCGACCGAGCCGCCGGTCGCCGGGACCGCGCCCTCCGGGCCGGCCGAGGGCCCTGCACGCGGCCGTCCGGCGCCGGTCTCGC
>JAOPWP010000247.1 GCA_025965615.1 Frankiales bacterium | reverse complement strand
CCGCTGCGCCTGGTCGGTGGCGGCCACGCAGCGCCCGGGCAGGTCCTGCGGGCGGCGGGGCTGTGCTTCGGCATCGCCGCGGCCGCC
Organism: Frankiales bacterium; assembly: GCA_025965615.1. GTDB lineage: Bacteria > Actinomycetota > Actinomycetes > Mycobacteriales > SCTD01 > SCTD01. The sequence goes on along the minus strand of JAOPWP010000247.1, from coordinate 6,209 downwards.
GGGCTCGTGCTGTCCGCCCTCACCTCCTGGTGGGCCGTGCTGGTCGGTGCCGTCGCCATCGCTGCGGCCTGGGGCTACACCGGAGGCGCGAAGCCCTACGGCTACCGCGGGTTCGGCGAGGTGTCGGTCTTCGTCTTCTTCGGGCTCGTCGCGGTCCTCGGCACCACCTACGTCCAGGCCGAGCGCCTGACCTGGGTCTCCTTCGCCGGCGGTGTCGCGTGCGGCGCACTCGCCTGCGCCGTCCTCGTGACCAACAACCTGCGGGACATCCCGACGGACACCGCGAGCGGCAAGCGGACGCTCGCCGTCGTCATCGGCGACCGTCGGAGCCGCGTCCTCTACCCCTCACTGCTCCTCGCTGCCTTGCTGGTCCCCGTGCTGGTCGCGCCGGCCGTGCCGACCGCGCTGGTCGCCCTGCTGGCCGCCCCGCTGGCAGTGGCCCCCGTCTCCGCCGTACGGGACGGGGTCCTCGGCCGCGACCTCGTGCCGGTGCTGGCCCAGACCGGCGTGCTCCAGCTGGCCTACGGGGTCCTGCTCGGCGTGGGCCTGGCGCTCGGCTGATGAGCGAGCGCAACGTCCTCGGCGGGGACCTCCAGTCGTGCGGCACCGACCCGATGACCGGCTTCACCCGCGAGGGCACGTGCACCACCGGGCCCGAGGACGTGGGCAGCCACACGGTCTGCGCGGTGATGACTGCCGAGTTCCTCGCGCACCAGAAGGGGGTCGGCAACGACCTGAGCACGCCCCGGCCCGAGTACCGCTTCCCGGGCCTGGTCCCGGGTGACCGGTGGTGCGTGGTGGCGGCCCGCTGGGGCCAGGCCTACCAGGACGGGGCAGCCGCGCCGGTCGTGCTCGCGGCGACCCACGAGCGGGCGCTCGAGATCGTCCCGGTCGACTGGCTGCGCGCGCATGCGGTCGACGTCCCCGACGACCCGGGCCTGCTCACGGCGGGCTGAGCGGCACGTCCAGCTTCGGCACCTTCGCGGGCCGGCAGGACATCGCCACGGGGTCTCCTCCGGCCAGGGCGGTCACCCGGGCAGCCGCCTCGTCGAGCCGCGCCTCGGGCAGGCGCCCCGAGCGCACCGCAGCGACGAGGGCGTCGCGCATGGCCAGCGCCTGGCTGCCGTCGGTCGCGAGCACGGCGTCGGCGCCGGCCTGGACGGCCATCACGGCCGTGCCCTCGAAGCCCCAGCGCAGGTTCACGGCCCCCATGCCGATGCTGTCGGTCATCGCGACGCCGTCGAAGCCCATGCTCCGGAGCAGGGCGTAGGCCCGCGGGCTGACCGTGGCCGGCAGGTCGCCGTCGAGGGCCTCGTAGCTGAGGTGGTTGAGCATGATGACGGGCGCGCCGGCGTCGATCGCCCGCTGGAACGGCAGGAGGTCGGTGCGCATGAGCTCCTCGACGCTGGCCGCCACCACGCCTCCCTCCAGGTGCGTGTCGGTCGTCGACCGGCCCTGGCCCGGGAAGTGCTTGACCGTGGGAGTCACCCCGGCGGCGTCCAGGCCGGCGGCGAAGGCGAGGCCGTAGTCGGCGGCTCGCGCCGGGTCGGCGCTGAAGGAGCGGTCGCCCACGATGCCCCGCGAGGGACCCGCGTCGAGGTCGAGCAGGGGAGCCAGGTCGAGGTCGATCCCGACCCCCGCGAGCCGCTTCCCGAGCTGCTCGGCGAACACCCGGACCTGGGCAGGTGACTGCTGAGCCGCCAGGCGGCGCGGAGAGGGCCCGGCTCCGACGATCTCGCGGGTCACCGCCACCCGGCCGGACTCCTCGTCCGTGGACACCAGCAGCGGTCGGCCGGCCCTCGCCCGCAGGCCGGACACCAGGGCGGTCAGCTGAGGCGTGGAGACGACGTTGGGCTCGGAGAGGAACAACCCGCCCACCCCGAGGTCCACCACCGACCGGCCGAGCTCCTCGTCGGCCTTCGTCACCTGGGGGATCCCGACCACGAGGACGGCGGCCGCGCGGCGCTCCAGCGGGGCGGGGGTGCAGGACGGCGACGGGGACGCCCTCGCAGCCGGGGCTTCGCGCTCCGGGCCGGCGGGGGACGCCGTCCCGCAGCCGGTGAGCAGCGCCAGGCCGAGGACCAAAGCGCCAGAGGGGGCGGGGATGCGGGGTCTTGGCACCCGATCAGCCTACGGCGGGCCGACGGCCCGTACCCTTCGGCGCGACACCCCCCAGGACCCCCGGAGCACCCGTGCCTCTCGACCCGACCGTCGCCTTCGTCCTCGACCTGATGAACACCAACGGCACGGCGTCGATGGTGTCCGGGACGCCGGAGCAGGCCCGGGAGGGCTTCCGGGCCATGACCGTCGGCAACCGCGACGTGACGCAGCTGGCCCAGGTGGGCAGGGTCACGGACCGGACGATCCCGGGACCGGCGGGGCCGATTCCCGTACGCACGTACTTCCCGGTGGCGGACGGACCTCATCCGACTGTCGTGTTCTTCCACGGCGGCGGCTTCGTGATCGGCGACCTGGACACCCACGACGACCACGCCCGGCTCCTGTGCCGGGACGTCGACGCTGTCGTCGTGAGCGTCGACTACCGACTCGCCCCGGAGGCCCCGTTCCCGGCCGGCTACGAGGACTGCGTGGCGGCCTACCGCTGGGTGGTCGACTCCGCCGCGGATCTCGGGGGCGACGTCACCCGGATCGCCGTGGCCGGGGACAGCGCCGGTGGCAACCTGGCCGCCGGGGTCGCCCTGGCCGCCCGCGACGCGGGCCTGCCGCTCGCCGCGCAGCTGCTCATCTACCCCTGCGTCGAGTTCGTCGAGAGCGACGACTACCCGTCGCGGGTCGAGAACGCCGAGGGCTACTTCCTCAGCGCAGCGGACATGCGGTGGTTCGGCGACCACTACCTGCAGGCGTCCCCTCGCGAGGACCCGCGGGCCTCGGTGCTGCGCGCGGCCGACCTGGCGGGAGTGGCCCCGGCGGTCGTCGGCACCGGGGAGTACGACCCCCTGCGCGACGAGGGCGAGGCCTTCGCCGCAGCGCTCGAGAAGGCGGGCGTGCCCGTCGTGGCCCGTCGCTACGACGGCCTCATCCACGGCTTCTTCGGCCTCGGCTTCGTGTCGCCGGCCTGCGCCGCGGCCACCTCCGAGCTGTGCGCGGAGCTCCGGCGGCTCCTCGACCGCTGATATGACCTGAGGCAGTCCTTCACGGACACCTCCGGAGGTGCTCGGCTCCGCCGGCGCGGAGCCGATCACGCACGCCCAGCGGCGGCGTTGACACGACCTACGGCCAGCTCGTCACCCGCCTGGGGGACGCAGTTCACCCGCACGGGTCCGGCAGAGTGCGGGATCATGCCCAGGTGCTAGCGATCACCTTCCCAGGCTGTGCTGCGGGGCTCAGCGTCGACGAGGCCTGCAACGGCCTGGCCGACGACCTGGTGGCCCTGGGGTTCTCGCTGCCCAGCATCTACCTGCTGGCGGGGGAGCGACTGCGCTGCCACGCCGCCCGCGGCTACTTCCAGGTGGTCGACGGGTTCCGGCCCGGCGTGGGCGTGATCGGCGGAGTCGTGGCCTCCGGGGTCAGCACCCTGGTCCCCGACGTCCGCGTGCGCCCTGACTTCCTCAGCGCGATGACCGGTGTGCGCGCGGAGGCGTGCGCACCCGTGCGCGTCCACGGGGAGGTGGTGGGCGCGGTGAGCGTGGAGTCGCGCACCGAGCTCCCGAGCGCCACGCTCCAGGTCGTCGAGGCGGCGGCGCGAGCCGTCGCGAACCGCATCGCCGAACTCGGCGGCCTTCCGCGGGCGACGCTGAGCCAGCGCGTCGCGCAGGTCTCGGTCGACATCGCCGCAGCAGGCACCGTGGCGGAGCTCGAGGACCGGGTCGTCCGGGCGGCCGCGGACATCGCCGGCATGCCGACGGCAGCGGTCATCCGGCTGGACGAGTTCGGTACGCGCCTCACCGCAGCGGTCGGGCCGCTCGCCGCAGCCCTGCGGGCCTGGACGGTGTCCGACCTGGACCAGCTGGCGAGCTGGGTCATCCGCGGCACGTCGAGCCACTTCCCCGGTGGCGCCGACAGCCGGTCGGAGCACGCCTTCCTCGACGGGGCCGGCGTCCGCTCGGTCTCGGTCCACCCGATGGTGGCGGGCGGCGCCACCTCGGGGGTCCTCGTCCTGGTCAGCGAGATGCCGACGGCCCTCGCGCCGGCGGTGGTCGACTCCCTCGAGCTGCTGGCCGCGCAGGGGGGTGCGCTGCTCGGGCTCCTCTCCGCGCTGCGTGAGGTGTCGCGGCGCGCGGACCTCGACGAGCTGACCGGTCTGGCGAACCGCTCCTGCTACCCCGCCGCGGTCTCCAACTCCCTCGCGAGCCTGCGCCGTCCGGGAGCGGCCGTGGCCGTGCTCCTGCTCGACCTCGACGACTTCAAGCACATCAACGACAGCCTGGGGCACCACGCGGGGGACCGGCTGCTGCGCGAGGTCGCCACCCGGATCACCACGACCCTGCGCACGGGCGACACGGTGTGCCGGCTCGGGGGCGACGAGTTCGCCATCGTCCTCCCGAGCTCGGACCGCAACGCGGCACAGCAGACCGCCGAGCGCCTGCTGGACGCGCTCGGCGAGGTCGTCGTGCTCGACGGCACGGTCATCGAGGTGAGCGCCAGCATCGGCATCGCGCTGTCGGCCTCGTCCGCCGACGCCCCGGAGCAGCTGCTGCGCGCGGCCGACCTCGCCATGTACCTGGCCAAGAGCCTCGGCAAGGGCCGCTACGCCGTCTTCAAGCCCGAGATGCAACGTGCGGCGCTCGGCCGCCGGGCCCTCGAGAGCGATCTGCGGGACGCCGTCCGGCAGCAGCTGCTGGGGGTCGTCTACCAACCCATCCTGGACCTGAGGACCGGCCTGCTCAGCGGGGTCGAGGCCCTCGCCCGGTGGACCGACGCCGAGCGCGGGCCCGTCCCCCCGTCGGCGTTCATCCCGGTCGCCGAGCAGTCCGGGCTCGTCGTCCCGCTGGGGGCCTGGGTCGTCGAGCAGGCGTGCGAGCAGCTCCACCTGTGGGACGCCGCCGGGGGCAACCCGCGGCTCACCATGTCGGTCAACGTGTCGACCCGTCAGCTCGAGCGGCCGGGACTGCTCGACGTGGTCGACCGGTGCCTGGCCACGGGGCTCGACCCCCGGAGGCTGATCCTCGAGATCACCGAGACGGCCCTGACCGGCGACGCGGCAACGGCCCTGACCACCTTGATCGCGCTGCGCCGCCGGGGGGTGCAGGTCGCCGTCGACGACTTCGGCATCGGCTACTCGTCGCTGGACCGGCTGCGCTCAGCGCCGATCTGCCGGCTCAAGATCGACAAGGTGTTCGTCGGCGAGATCAACCACCACGCCGCCCACGTCCCGATCGTCGACGCGACCCTCACCATGGGCCGCGGCCTGTGGCTCGACGTCGTCGCCGAGGGCGTCGAGACGACCGAGCAGCTGGAGTACCTGCGCGAGGCGCAGTGCCCGTACGCGCAGGGCTTCCTGCTGGCCCGGCCGCTCGAGGCGGCCGACGTGCCGTTCCGCCCGGGTGACCCGCTGCCCTGGGCGCGCTACTTCCCCTCTCTGATGGCCGCGCCGGCTGCTTAGCGGCTCCGGGCGCGGCGGGCCAGCTCGGCCAGCTCCTCCACCAGCCGCTGCGCCTCCGCGACGTCGCGATGGGGCGCCCGGACGCCCGGAAGGCTGCGCCCGGCCGAGTCGGCGTGCAGGGTGACGAGCCCGAGCCGGCGCTGCCACGGCCCCTGGGTCGTGCGCAGGCTCTGCGTCTTGGCCAGGGGGACCACGTCGGTGGTGGTGGTGAGGACCCCGTGCGTGGACACCAGGTGCCGGTCGTCGACTCCGACCGCCAGGCGCCGGAAGGACAGCGGCGCGCGCCACCGCGCCCGGGCGGGCGCCTTGCGGTCGGCGGTCGGCAGGGGCCGGTCGAGGACCCGGGCGACGAGTTGGCGGGCGAACGCCTCGGGCGCCACCGGCAGCAGCGCCCCTCGCGTCGACTGCTGCTGCCCGTCGGAGTAGCCGGCCACGTCGACCTCGACCCGCACCCAGCCGAAGGGCCGCCAGAGCAGCGGCTCCAGCACGCGCACGGTCTGGACCCGTCCCGCCGGCACGGTCTGCGTGCGGGTCTCGAGCAGGCCGTGCCGCAGCCGCAGCCCCTCGGGCGACTCGGCCACCGTCGACCCGTACTCGGCGAGCACGCGCCGCACCACGAGGCCGCCGACGCCGAACAGCGCGGGCC
>JAOPWP010000243.1 GCA_025965615.1 Frankiales bacterium | reverse complement strand
GCGCTGCGCGCCGACCGGCTGCCTGTGACCCAGGATCTGCTGTGCCCGTTCGCGTAGCGCCGTCCCGCCTCCGTCGCCGGCGACGCCGCGGGCGGTCGCGGCCACCTCGAGCAGGCTGATCATGACGTCGCCTTCGTCCAGGTACAGCCGCACGTAGCTCTCCGGCTCAGGCGCTTCGGTCAGAGCGCGGCTCAATGCGGCGAGCGCCGCGGGCTGGTCACCGCGGCAGTGGTGGCCGGCCGCCAGGAGCGCGCTGATCTCCTGTGCGCTGCCGTCGCGTCCGGCCTGGACGGCTGCAGCGAGCATCCGTTCGAGCAGGCCCAGCGCCGCAGTCAGCGAGAACGCGCTGTCAGGCTGGCGGCGGTGGTCGCTCCGGTGTTGAGCGAGCAGCAGCCGGACGAGGGTGAGGTGCTCGTACTCCCGCAGGTACACCGGGTTGTCGTCGGCGCGCAGCCCACGTTCGTCGGCCCACGCAAGTGCCGGGCCCAGGTCCCCGGACGAGATCTGCAGTCGCGCCCTCATCGCGGCGATGGGGCGGACATCGGGGTAGAAGCCGTGCCGGTACAGCGCCTCGGCTCGATCGAGCAAGGTCGTCGCCCCCGCAGGATCACCGGTTGCGGCACACAGCTGCGCCTTGGCCACGAACCACCTGTGGTGGTTCTCGGTGATGGACGCCCGCTCGCCCAGGACCCGCGCTGTCTCCAGGTGCGCCTCGGCGCTGGCCAGCTCATCCCGTTCTCGGTCGAGCTCGGCCAGGACGATGTGCAGGTCGGCCGGTGCCCGCGCGTGCTGATGGGCGATGTCGGCTGCTGCCCGCAGGGCTTGCTCGCACAGGAGGCGGGCACGGCTGGGCCGGCCTAGGGCCACCCACATGTCGGCGAGCACGACCGTGCCGTCGAGCGCATCCACCAGGTTTCCCGCGGCGCGCAGGTGGTGTGCGGCCGCAGTGAACGTCTCCAGCCCCGTGCGTACGTCCCCGGCTGCCCAGGCGGCCAGGCCCAGGAAGCCACCGGCAGCGCCGCGGATGAAGTGGTCTGCCGGTCCGGCCAGATCGCGCGCCTGTTCCGCGTAGCGCACGGTGTCGGCGATGTCGCCACGGGCTTGCGCCAGTGACGCCCGGTGGACCGCCACCGTCGCGGGGGCCGTGCGCAGGTCGTCGGTGTCGGCCCACCCCGCCGCTCGCTCCTGGTCATGCGTTCCGGCGATGAGTGCGGCTTCAGCGTCATCCAGGCGCCGTTCCACCGCGTCGAGGTCCCCGGCCATCATCAGCGACCAGGCAGCCGTGAGGCTCAGAACGGGGCTGCGCCGCAAGACCGGCTCCGGCAACGCGTGGATCCAGCGGAGCACCAGCGTGTCCTGGCGGGTGCGACGCAGCTCCGGGAGCGCTGCTTCCACCAGGTAGGCGGCTCGTGCGAAGTCCCGGCCGGCAAGCGCATGGCTGACCGCGTCCTCGGTCATGCCGTGGGCGGCGAACCACGCGCTGGCCCGCGTGTGGGCGGCGGACACCTGTTCGGGGGCCTCGACTCGCAGGCGCGCGCGAAGGACGTCGGCGAACAGGTGGTGGTAGCGGTACCAGGTGCGCTCGTCATCCAGCGGCACGAGGAACAGGTTGCTGCGCTCCAGGTGCTCCAGCATCTGCGCGCCGTCCGCGCTACCGCTGAGGGCATCGCACAGGGGGCCGGTCAGCCGATCGAGCTCCGCGGTTGCGGTCAGGAAGTCCCGAACCCGCGTGGGCTGCCGGGACAGGACCTCATCCGTGAGGTAGTCGATGACGAAGCGGCTGCTGCCGCTCAGCGCTGCGATGAAGGCGCCGACCTCAGCTCGATCCTCCATTCCGCGCAGGGAGAGCGCTGAGAGCTGGAGCCCGGTGATCCAGCCCTCGGTGCGCTCCTCGAGCAGGTCTACCTCAGCCGCGCTCACGTCCAGTTCCATGGTGCGAGTCAGGAACTCGTGCGCTTCGGAGGCAGTGAAGCGCAGATCCGCAGCGCGGAGCTCGGTGAGCTGTCCACGGCTGCGCAGCCGGGCCAGAGGCAGCGGTGGATCCGAACGCGTGGTGATCAGCAGGCGCAGGTGCTCCGGGAGGTGGTCCATGAGGAACGCCATCGCGCTGTGAACGTCAGCCGACTCGATGACGTGGTAGTCGTCGAGGATCAGGACCCAGAGCTTGCCTGGGCTCTCGTGACCCGCTCGGTCCAGCTCGTTGACGAGGGCGCTGAGTCCGGCGGTGTCGGTGGCGCTGTGCAGCGCGTCGACCACGGCGGCCTCGATGCGCAAGCCGACGGAGGTCAGGGCTGACGCCAGGTGCGCCATCAACCGCACGAGATCGTTGTCCGCGGCGTCCAGGGAGAGCCAGCAGACACGAGCGTGCGGCCGGCGCTGAGGGACATCTGCGAGCCAGTCGCTGACGACGGTGCTCTTGCCGAAGCCAGCCGGCGCGGACACCAGCGTCATCCGATGACCCGGATCGAGCGTGGTGTCGAGTCTTGCGGTCAGTCTCGGGCGCGCGGTCAGCTGGATGCGCCTGGATGGCGCGAACAGCTTCGTTGCAAGGACCGGCACGGTCACTTGCTGATCATAGGAGCGCTTCGTCGACACCGACGACGGGCGGCAGGGCCCGATGTGCGAGGTGCACCAGCGCCAGCACGTCCTCGCTACCGGCGCCGCGACAGCCCCTGTCGCCTCAGCGACCGCCGCTGTCGAGCCCGACGTCGGGCCGCGCTGGCATAATGACCCCGTGAGCATCGCGGCGCAGGGCGGGCGACGGCTGGTCGACCGGATCTGCGCGCGCCTGGGCGGGTGGTGTGAGGTCCTGCGCGGCGCCCACGCCGCACGCATCCCGTTCTAGCGCGACTCAGGCGAGGCTGAGGAAGAGCTTCTCCATCTCGGCCATGTCCACGTCGCTGTTCTCGTCGTCGGTGAGCACACACTGCTTGAGGCCGGTGGCGATGATGGTGAAGCCGGCCTTGTCGAGCGCCTTGGACACGGCTGCCAGCTGTGTGACGACGGCGCGGCAGTCCTGCTGCTCCTCGATCATCCGGATGACGCCGTTGATCTGCCCCTGCGCGCGGCGGAGCCGGTTCACGGTGGCCTTGAGGGCGTCGCCCTCGAGCTCGAGCTGCATCAGGTCTCCTGCGACATCGGCGTCCGCTGCCGGACGCGGCGCAGTGGGTAACACGGCGCGGCGGCTGCTGCTTCCAGCCGACGCGCCCAGGGCGGCCGGCTCACGAGCGCCCCTGGACCGGCAGCCCGGCGCGCTGCCAGGCCGCCATGCCTCCGCGTACGTCGTGGACGTCCTGCCGGCCGTGGTCGGCCAGCACGCGGGCGGCACGGGCGGACCTCCCGCCGGACTGGCAGAACGTCAGGACGGTGCTGCCGACCGGGATCTCACCGACGCGATCGGCGAGCTGGTCGACCGGGATGTTCTTGGCGCCGGGAGCGCGCCCAGCCCGGAACTCCTGCGGGGACCTGACGTCGAGCAGCACGGCGCCCCCGTCCTGCAGCGCGCGAACCTCCTCGACACCGATCCGGCGCGTCCCGCTGTCGCTGTTGCTGTCAGCGCTGCCGAGCAGCCGGGACAGAGCTGACCGCAGGCTCATACTCGCTGGCCCATCGGCAGGCCGGCGTGAGGGGCGGCGTCGAAGCTGTCGGCGATGACGGTGACGTTCTTGCCCGCCCGGTCGAGGATGGAGCCGGCGATCGTCGCGCGGTAGCCGCTGGCACAGTGCACCCAGACCGGCCCAGTCACCTCGTCGGTGCGCTCGAGCAGCTCGTGGAGCGGGATGTGCTGGGCGTCCTGCAGGCGGCCCGCCTCCCACTCGCTGTCCCGTCGAACGTCCAGGACCGTGATCTTGCTGCGCTGCCGCGCCTTCGCGAGGTCGGGGAAGGTCACCAGGTCGAACGAGCTGAGCGGGCGGTGCCCGGCGAGCTGGTCGACCGGAGCGGTCACCTGACCGGCGGGCCGGTCGATGCCGATGCGGACGAGTTCCCGTTGCGCCGCGTTGACCTGCTCCTGCGACTCACCGATCAGCGTGAGCGGTGTCCCCCACGGCATGAGCCAGCCGAGATAGGTGACGAGGTTGCCGCTGGCGTCGAAGCTGAAGGTGCCGGGGACGTGGCCGCGGGCGAACTGCGTCCTGTCCCGCAGGTCGACCACCCACTCGCCGGCATCGATGCGGCGGCGCAACTCGTCGACGTCGACCTCGGCAGCCGGGGTGAGGTCGACCGGCGCGGGGCCGGCAAGGTTGAGCGGCCCCATGTGGGCGTACCAGGCGGGGATGTCGTCGAAGCCGGCCAGGAGCGTGCCGACGAAGGTGGCCTCGTCCTGCGTCAGGGCCGGATTCTGCGTGCGCTGCTGCTCGATCGTGGAGGACGTCCCCGAGGTCGGGGTGGCCGAGCAGAAGCTGCCGAAACCGTGTGTCGGCAGAACCGCGGCGTCACCCGGGAGTTCCTCGACGAGCCGACGGACGGAGGCGTACTGCTGGTGCGTGAGCTGCTCGGTCAGGTCGGTGGAGACCAGGTCCGTGCGGCCGACAGCGCCGAACAGCATCGACCCGCCGGTGAAGACCAGCGCCGGGCGCTGCCCGGTGCCGACGGCGAAGGAGACGTGGTGCGGGGTGTGGCCAGGGGTGCCGATCGTGCGCACGGTCATCCCGGCGATCTCGCGGACGTCTTCGTCGCAGACCTGCGTGCGGTCGTAGGCGACGTCGGCCTCGCACGGGACCAGGTAGGGGACGTCGTGCTTGCGGGCGAGCTCGAGCCCACCGCTCACGTAGTCGTTGTGCGCGTGCGTCTCCGCCACGGCGGCCAGCTGGAGGCCGCGGCTGCCCAGGACGTCCTGGACGCGGTCGATGTCCCGCTGCGGGTCGATGACGAGGGCGTCGCGGCCGTTGTCGACGACGTAGCTGCGGTCCCCGAGGTCGGACGTCTCGATGATGGTGACCGTCAGGCCGTCGCGGGTCAGGGTGTCGTTGGTCATGGCGCTCCTCAGCTCTGGCGCGGGGCGCCGGTCTCGACCGGGCGGCCGGACTGCACCCAGGCGCCGGTGCCGCCGTTGACGTTGCGGGCGTCGAACCCGGCCCGGTCGAGCAGCTGCGCAGCCTGGAAACTGCGTCCGCCGCTCTGGCAGACCACGTACACCGGTTCGGTCCGGGGCAGGTCCTGGAGGCGGACCGGCAGCAGGCCCAGCGGCAGGAGCCGGGCTCCTGGCACGTGTCCTGCGGTGTACTCGTCGCTTTCGCGGACGTCGATGATCGTCGCGCCGCTGGTGCGTGCGGCGTCGAGGTCGTCGATGGTGGCTTGCGTCAGCACTGCGCTCTCCTTGGTTTGTCCTCAACATACCCCGGGGGGTACCTGGTACAACGCACTCCACCCGACTGTGTTCCCGAGCCGTGGCCGTCGCTCACGACGTGCCGGGCCGACCGCGCGGCGCGAAGCGCGCCGTCCGGCGGATCAGTGCGCGAAGGAGACGGTGGGCAGGATCCGGCGGAGCCAGCGCGGGGCGGCCCACGCGGAGCGTCCGGTCAGGCGCAGCAGCACCGGCATCAGGACCAGCCGGATGAGCAGGGCGTCCAGCAGGACGGCGATGCCCAGGATGATCCCCATCTCCTTGGGCGGGAGCGGCTCGGACAGCGAGAAGGTGAAGAACACCGCGACCATCACAGCGGCGGCCGAGAAGATCACGCGGCCGGAGTGGGCCAGCCCGCCGACCATCGCCTCGTGCGGGTCGCCGGACCTCTCCCAGTGCTCCTTGGCCGCGGTGAGCAGGAACAGGCTGTAGTCGAGCCCCAGAGCGAAGATCATGCTGCCGAAGAACACCGGTCCCCAGGCGTCGAGAAAGCCCTGCGGCTCGAAGTTCAGCAGCTCGGCTCCGATGCCCTCCTGGAAGATCAGCCTGGCGACCCCGAAGGCGGCTGCGGCCGCCAGCAGGTTGGTCAGGACGGCCAGTGCAGCGACCAGTGGTGCCTGCAGCGCGACGAGCAGCAGCAGGAAGCCGAGGCCGACCACGACCCCCATCACGAGCAGGGTGCGCTCCTGCAGCAGCACCTCCAGGTCGTGGTTCTCGGCCGAGGCGCCGCCGACCAGAGCGCTGGCCGGCAGCTGCTCGCGCAGCCGGTCGATCGCGTCGCCGGTGGCCGGGTCGGACGGGTCGAATCTCGGCACCGCCTGCAGCAGGACGGTCCCCTGGCCGTTGCTCATCGCCGGCATGACCTGGGCGATGGCGGGGTCGTTGCCCAGCGCGGTGGCGGTTGCGCCAGCGACGTCGGCGTCGGTGACGACCTGGAGCATGCCGGGCGCGCCGGGCCCGAACGCCTCGACGACGGCGGCGTAGCCGATGCGGCTGGACTCGTCCTCGGGAACGACCTTGATGCTCGGCATGCCGGTGCGCAGGCCCAGCAGCGGCGCCGCCAGCGCCAGCAGCACGACCAGGGCCAGCGAGCCGTACAGCAGCGGGCGCCGCCACAGCCGCTCGCCCCACGCCGCGAATCGAGCCGAGCGGTGCTCGCCGCCGTGCACCCACGGCACAGACAGTCCGTTGACGCGGTCGCCGAGCTTGACCAGCACAGCGGGGAGCAGGGTGAGGGCGGCGGCGAGGACGAACGCGACGGCCAGCATGATCCCCAGCGCCATGGACCGGACGGCCGGCGCGGGGACGAGCAGGACCGCCGACAGGCTGACGAGCACGGTGAGCCCGGAGAACAGGACAGCCTTGCCCGCGGTGTCCATGGTCTCGCCGACGGCGTCGCTGACGTCCTCGGCCTTGCCGAAGTGGGCGGCGCGGAAGCGCACGACCATGAGCAGCGCGTAGTCGATGCCCAGCGCAAGGGCGAACATCAGGGCGAAGTTCAGCGCCCAGATGGAGATGTCGCTGACCTGCGAGGCGAGGAACAGCGAGCCGGCTGCGGCGACGAGGCCGGTGATGGTGAGCATCAGCGGGAGCCCTGCGGCCACGACCGAGCCGAAGACGAGGACGAGGATCGCGAGCGTCACCGGCCAGGAGATCAGCTCGCTCTTGATCATGGCTTCGCGGTTGGCCGCGTTGAAGTCGCTCCACAGCACGCTGCTGCCGGTCATGGCCACCTGAACGCCCTCGCCGGACAGCTCACGCAGCGGGCCCTTGAGGTCGTCTGCGGCGCGCACCATCTCGTTGGTGTTGGAGGTCGCGGCACCGGCCTGGATGACGGCGGTTCGGCCGTCCTGGCTGATCGAGACACCGGGCGTCGGCGGGACGACCTGCGAGACGCGCTCGTCCGCCTCGAGCACAGCGACGGCGTCGGCGATCACGCGCTGGCCGGCGCCGGCGGTGACGCTGCCTTCGGCGGCGTGCACGACGACCTGCAGGGCGCTGCTGGACATCCCCGAGAACTCGCGGTGGACGACGTCGCGGACCGCTACGGACTCCGACCCGGACGCCTCCCAGCCCGCACCGGCGAGGGCGTGCTCGACCTTCGGCGCGAACGCGCCGAGGCCGACGGCGACGACTGCCCACAGGACGAGCACCAGGCGCAGGTGCGAGGACGTCCACATTCCGAGCCGTCCCAGCGGTCCGAAGGCACGCCCAGAACCCACGGCTGCGTCGTCCGGGCCTGTGCCCGGTGGCTCCAGGACTTCGAGAAGGGCGGGCGGCTGCTGGTCGGACATCGGGGGATCCTCCGGGATCGGCTGCTCGGCTGGCCGCGGCTGCGGCCTCGACAGATGACAAGCAAGATACCCCCCAGGGTATGCCGCTCATCTGATCCGGTCGATGCGGGCGTCCCCCGCGACCTCCTGACCGGGAGGCGCCGCGCGCAGCAGACGGAGCCCGTCTGACGCCATGGCCGCCCGGCCGGTGAGCTCGTGCTCCATGCCACACCCCTTCGTCCTTGGCGCCGGCCGGATAATGTCCGTACATTAGGTGCGTGGCTGAGCCAGGACGTACGCGCAGCCGGGTGCTCGACCGCTCGGCGGCCGTGCCGCTGTGGCAGCAGGTGCTGACAGACCTGCGGCAGCGCCTGGCGGACGGGCAGTTCACCGCTGCCTTCCCCGGTGAGCTCGACCTGGTTGAGCAGTACGGCGTCAGCCGGCACACCGTGCGCGAGGCACTACGGCGCCTGCGCGCCGAGGGCATCGTCACCGCCGCCCGCGGACGCAGGCCGCGCCTGACACCGGCGGAGGTCGAGCAACCCCTGGGAGCCCTGGCGAGCCTGTTCACCGCTGTGGAGGCCCGCGGCCTCGAGCAGCGCAGCATCGTCCGCCGGCTCGACGTGCGGGCCGACGGCGTCGTCGCCAGCCGGCTCGGCCTGGAGGAGTCCGCACCGCTGGTCTACCTCGAGCGGCTCCGCCTCGCCGGCGACGAGCCCCTGGCCCTCGACCGGGCCTGGCTGCCTGCTGACGTCGCGGCACCTCTGCTGGACGCCGACTTCACGCACACCGCGCTGTACGACGAGCTCGCGACGTACTGCGACATCCGCCTGTCCGGGGGCCAGGAGCAGGTACGAGCCGTGCTCGCGACCTCGGGCGAGCGCCGGCTGCTGAACCTGCCGCCGACCGCGGCCCTGCTGCTGGTCGAACGCACCGGCTGCCTGAACGGCCGGCCCCTGGAGTTCCGCCACACCCTCGTCCGCGGTGATCGCTTCGCCGTCACCGCCTCTCTTGACGCCCGCGGCGCCGGCCTGGCCGTCTCGCCACGGCCCACGGGGTGAGCGCATGACCGTGCTGGCCGCTGTCGGCCTCGGACTGCTCATCGGACTGGTCATCGGCACGCTGGGCGGCGGCGGCTCCATCCTGACCGTCCCCGCCCTGGTGTTCGTTCTCGGCCTGAGCGCGCAGGACGCGACCAGTGCGAGCCTGGTCATCGTCGGCGGGACGGCCGCGGTCGCGATCGCCGGCCACGCCAGGAGCGGCCACACCGACTGGCGCGCCGGGGTGTTCCTCGTCCTTGCAGGACTGCCGGCCTCCCTGCTGGGGACGCGCCTGAACCTGCTCGTCGACCAGGACGTACTGCTGCTCGCGTTCGCGGGCCTCATGCTCGTCGCAGCCGCCGGGATGCTCATCCGCCGTCGCGAGCAGGACCCGGCAGCTGGGGACCGGGCACGGCCGGCGGCGTCGGCACCTGGGCGTGCCGGGCGCTCGGCCAGGTTGGTCGCAGCCGGCCTGGCCATCGGGTTCCTCACCGGCTTCCTCGGCGTCGGCGGCGGCTTCGTGATCGTGCCGGCCCTCGTCGTGGCGCTGCGCTTTCCGATGGCCCGGGCCGTCGGCACGTCGCTGCTGGTGATCGCGCTGAACGCCGTCGTCGCGCTCGTCGCCCGTGCCGGCGGCGGCAGCTTCGACTGGCAGGTCATCGTGCCGTTCACCGCCGCTGCCGTCGCAGCGTCGCTGGCCGGAACCCTCCTGGCCGATCGCCTGCCCGCACGGCAGCTCACGCGCAGCTTCGCAGCCCTGCTCGTCGTCGTCGCCGCATACGTCGGCCTGCGAGCACTTCTCAGCCTCACCTGACGCGTGCATCGCACCCGCCAGGGTC
>JAOPWP010000201.1 GCA_025965615.1 Frankiales bacterium | reverse complement strand
TAGATCGAGCCGTTGACGTCATGCCCGTCGATGACCGTCCCGCTGGTGGAGATGCTGAGCGATCCGCTCGGGGTCAGCACCGTGCCCGCCGGGACGCCCGTGTTCGAGGCGTTCGGGTAGCCGGTCTGCGGCGCCGGGGGCCTGATCGGCCCGGTCGTGGGAGGCGGGGTCGGGCTGATCGTGGGAGCCGGCGTCGGGCTCGTAGTAGGCGACGGGGTCGACGTGCCCACGGCGGTGACGGTCAGGCCGGAGAGCATCGGGTCGTCGGTGATGCGGCCGAAGCCGAGGTCGAGGACGCCGTCGCTGACCGGGACGTCGAACGTACGGGTGACGGCGGTGGCGTGGCCGCCC
Source organism: Frankiales bacterium (assembly GCA_025965615.1). Taxonomy (GTDB): domain Bacteria; phylum Actinomycetota; class Actinomycetes; order Mycobacteriales; family SCTD01; genus SCTD01. The sequence continues at coordinate 6,161 of JAOPWP010000201.1, read as the reverse complement.
TCTGCGACGACGTCGAAGCGCGACAGGACGGGCTCGCCCTCGGCGCTCACATCGAAGACACGCCGACCGGCCTCGTCGAACACGACCTCGGCGAAGCGCAGCTCGACCCGGTAGGTCCCGTTGCCGGGGACGGGCACGCGGTAGGCACTCATGCCCCAGCGGTTCTTCTGGAACAGCGCGTCGTCGACCGTGCCGGCGATGGGCACCGAGGCCGGCCCCCACGTCTCCCCGCCGACGAAGGTGCTGTCAGGGCTCCACACCTTGCCCGCGGAGTCGGTGTAGCTCGACGAGCTGCCCACGCTCATCCTCGCGACGGCGGTGTCCGTGGTCGGAGGAGTCGGCGGGGTCGGAACCGTCGTGGGCCTGGTCGGCGAGGGAACAGGTGAGGTGGGGACGGGCGCAGGGGTCGTCGCGCCGCAGGCGGAGACCTGCTGTACCTGGATGGCCGAGAACATCGGGTCTTCGGCGACGGCGCGGAAGTCGACGTCCACCTGCCTGTCCGACACGACCACGCGCGAGGTCCGGTCGAGGGCGGTGTTGGCGCCAACGGCGGCGATCACGTCGGTGCGCGTAGGCGGCCCCTCCTCGACGCTGACGTCGAACACACGGCGGCCGGCGGTGGTGAAGACGGTCTCGGCGTAGCTCAGGGTCACGTCGTACACCGCCGTGCAGGGGACGGCGACGGTGTAGCCGGTCAGCCCCCAGCGGTGCCGCTGGTAGATGACGTCGTCTGTCGTGCCGTCGATGGGGACGTCGTCCACATGCGCCACGTCCCCTCCGCCCACGGCGCCGCGGTCGGCCGTGTAGGTCGCTCCTGAGGGCACGGTGAGGGGCGTGGACAGCCCGGCTCCGATGCGAGACGTGAAGAGCGTCGCTGCGTCGGCGGGCAGGGCGAGCAACGTGCATGAACCGGCGAGCGTGGCCGCTGCGAGGGCGGCTGCGGGTAGTCGTCGACCGGAGGGCGACCTGGGAAGGCGGGGGGGAGTCATCGAGGCATCACCTGTTCGAGTTGACGTCGGACCTGAGGGGTCTTGCGCTCTGCGAGGGTTTGCGATAGCCGTATGGGTTCCCCCTGAGGCGCTCTTGAACGCGATCGGGCGACCTGACCGTGGTGAACGAGCAGCCTGAGCGGGGTGCGCCGGATCGGTCTGACGCTCGGTGACCGAGGCTGCGGTACCCGTGGGACGCGGGGCTATCGGTGGTGCCCGAGTCACGGATGGGTAGGGGGACGAGCTCGTGCCCTGGAACCTCACGCGCTGGGTGTGGCCCATCGCACGGAGGTGCGTGCTGTTCTGCGTTGGGACCGGGAGCCCTCGCGTGGGCGCTGCGCTCAGGTGACGGGTTGTCCGGTCTCGTGCCAGACGTTGCCGGTGCGGGTGGCGTTGTCGGCGTAGAGGAACGGGCCGAAGTACCCGCCGAGGGGGTGGAACATGGTGCTGATCCTGTTGTTGAGGAAGCGGACGTGCGTCCAGCCGTTGCTGTCGCCTCCGTAGAGGGTGTAGCCCCCGCCGGCGACGAGGTTGTTCTCGATGAGGACGTCGCTGCCGTAGGAGGTGCCGAGCATGATGGCGGCGTTGCCGCCGTCGACGTTCATCAGCAGCGTGTTGTGGCGGATGGTGAGTCCGCTGTTGCCGGTGGACTGGATGGCGTCCTGGTGGGCGCCCCCGGCGACGAAGTCGGTGAAGTCGTGCAGGTAGCTGTCTTCGATGAGGACGTTGCCGTTGGCCATGAAGCCCTCGCCGAAGTCGTGGATGTGGACGCGCCGGGCCGTGTAGTTCTGGTACACGATGGCTGAGGCTCCGGTCGTGTTGCCGGTGCCGTCGATCTCGACGTCCTCGATGAGGATGCCGGTCCTGCCGGGTTCGATGGAGATCGCCGTGCCGCCGGGGTTGCGGATACGGGTGCGCTTGATCGTGACGTCGTCGGCGTTGATGTAGATCGAGCCGTTGACGTCATGCCCGTCGATGACCGTCCCGCTGGTGGAGATGCTGAGCGATCCGCTCGGGGTCAGCACCGTGCCCGCCGGGACGCCCGTGCTCGAGGCGTTCGGGTGGCCTGTCCCGCGCACGGCGTCGGTCGGTGCTGGGGCGGCAGGCGGTGAAGGCGCCGTGGACACGGTCACCGGAACCGGCGATCGGCTGGCCGCAGGTGCGGACACTGCCGGCTGTGCTGCGGGATCGGTCGCGGGAGGCGGCGCGTCGGAAGGCGCAGGGGTGTCTGATGAGGGTGGTCCCTGGTCGTCCGTCGTGAGGGGGAGGACAGGAGCCGGAGGGGCTGCGGGGCGGTTGGAGGTCTCCCGGGCCGCCAGGCCGGCCGCACAGGCCGACAGGACCATGAGCAGGACCAGCGCGACTGCGTGGCGGCGCCGCTGGGCCCATGCGGGCGTCCGTGACCGGCGCGATCCTCGGTCTGTGGGCTCGAGGCCGTCACGGCGCATGGAACACGACCTCCAGGTCGTCGGGGCCCAAAGGTGGACCGGGGCTCAGCAGGGTGGGCCGGAGGAGCTCCTTTCACGGCTGGTCACGAGGACGTCACGAGGCTCGGCCCGGTGATGCAGACGTCGTGCCACACCTCGAGGGCCAGCAGGGTCCAGAGCCGGATGTCCTCGTTCCGCCGCCCCGAGGCGTGGACGTCGAGCAGCCGGCTGACGGCGGTCCGGTCCATGACCTGTCCGACGTACGAACCCGCGCCCAGCAGGCGCTCGCGGGCCATGTCTGCCAGGCCGGTGCGGAACCACTGGTCGAGCGGTACGCGGAAGCCCGCCTTCGGGCGGTGGACGATCTGAGCGGGGAGCAGCTCGGACGCCACCTGCTTCACGACCCATTTGGTCGTGCCTGCGTGCAGGAGGGTGCTCGCCGGGAGGCGCAGGGCCGTCTCGACCAGGTCGGCGTCCAGGAACGGCGGCCGCAGCTCGACCGAGGCGGCCATCGTCATGCGGTCCCCGCGCTCCAGCAGGTTGTCCGGCAGCCAGGTGGCGAGATCGGCCCGCATCATCCGCCGGAGCGGGTCGCCGCCGCCGGAAGCTCGCGAGGGGAGCGCTGTCCCGAGCAGGAGCGACCGCTCCCTGGCCGTGAAGGGCGAGAACCAGCTGAGGTCGCGTTCCACAGCCCCGGGGGCCCCCAGTGCGCGGGCAGCGATGCGCAGGCGGTGCAGGCGCAGGGGCAGCCGCTCGTCGAGCACGGCTGACAGGGGGGATCGCAGGGACCAGGGGAGATGGCCGGCGCGATCGGCAGCCAGGGCCCAGCGGTGCTTGGGGTAGCCCGCGAAGAGCTCGTCGCTGCCCTCTCCGCTGAGGACGACCTTGACGTGCTCGGAGGCCGCGACGGCCAGACGGTGCACCGCGATGTCTGCCGGCTCCGACAGCGGAGCGTCGCGGTGCACCGTGAGCGGTCCCCAGTCCGCCAGGAAGTCGTCAGGCCGGACGATGACCTCGTGGTGCCTGGTCCCGAGGTGCTCGCTGACGACGCGTGCGTGGCGCAGCTCGTCCGTCCTCGGGTCGTCGAAGCCCGCCGCGAAGGTGTGCAGGTCGGCGGCACCGCGCTGCTCCGCGGCCAGCGCCACGACGAGGCTGCTGTCCACGCCACCACTGAGGTACGAGCCGACGGGCACGTCCGCGACGAGGGCTCGGGAGACGGCGCGGTCGAGGCCCGCGCGGACCTGGCGCACGGCTTCCTGGGGCGAGAGGTCCGAGACGTCGTCCAGTGCAGGCGCCTCCCACCAGCGGTGCACCCGTTGGCTGCCGTCGGCTGCCAGGTGCAGCCAACTTCCCGGCAGGAGCTTGCTCACGCCCCGGAACAGGGTCGCCGGGGCTGGCACGGACCGGCGGGCGAGGTAGCTGCTGAGGCTGTCCTCGTCCACGCTCGGCGGCCCGGGGAGTGCGGCGAGGACCGCCTTCGCCTCTGACCCGAAGACGAACGCGGCGGACGTGCGGGCGTAGTAGAGCGGGAGCACGCCCAGTCGGTCGCGGAAGAGCCACAGCGAGCCGTCCCGAGAGTCGGCGATGGCATAGGCGAACTGCCCCCGCAGCCGCTCCACGCCCTGCGGGCCGTGCGCCGCGAACAGGGCGAGCAGGACCTCGGTGTCCCCTTCGGTGCGCCACCGTGCGCCCAGCCTGCGCCGGAGCTCGCGGTAGTTGAAGATCTCGCCGTTGAAGCAGACGGTCAGGGTCCCGTCCGGTAGGGACATGGGCTGGGGCGAGCCGGCGACGTCGATGATCGCCAGTCTCCGGTGTCCGAACCCCGTGCCCCGCTGCGTCCAGAACCCCTCGCCGTCCGGCCCGCGGTGCGCCAGCACGTCGGTCATCCGGCGCAGGGCGTCGACCTCGACTGCCGCCCCGTCGAGCCGTCGCACCCCGACGATGCCGCACACGTCAGCCGCCGTTCACCGCGTCGCACGTGCCAGCGAGCCTCGAGGCCACGGCGTCCCAGCTCGAGCCCAGGACGGCTGCCCGCCGATCTGCGGGCGAGGCCGGCCCGCCGTCCTCGAGAGTGCGGCGCACGAGGTCCACGAAGTCCGTCGAGTCCCGCGCCACCCGGATGACGTCGGCGTAGTGCTGCACCTCGGGGAAGTCGACGCTGACCACCGGCAGCCCCAGCGCGAGGTACTCCTTGAGCTTGATCGGGTTGCAGCAACGCACCCACTCGTTGCGCAGCCAGGGCATCAGGGCGACGTCGAACGACCGGCCGAACGCGGGGATGAGCTCGTACGGACGCCTCGGCACCCACGTCACGTTGGGAAGGCCGAGCAGCTCGTCGATCGGACAGGTGACGTCCCCGACGAGCACGAGCTGTACGTGGTCGAGCTCCCGGGCGACGCGCTCGAGCAGGGCTGTGTCGACGACGTAGTCGTCGATCCCGCCGAAGAAGCCGACCCTCGGGTGCGGGAGCAGCCGGAGCTCCTCCGGCTCGTCGCCCTCGTGCCCCGGTGACCCGGCCGGCCAGAAGTGCCCGAGGTCCACGCCGTGGTCCAGGAAGGACGCCCGCCCGTCCGTGTGGGCGGCGTCGTCGTGCATCAGCTGTCGGCTGACGTAGACGACCGCATCCGAGTCCTGGAGCAGGCGCTCCTCCATGGCGCGCACAGCGGCCTGGTCGGTCTCGTCGAACTCCGAGTGCTTGTCCGACCTGTTGAACACGACGCCGCGCAGTTCGAGGAACGGCAGGACGTCGACCGCGCTCGGGATCGTGACGACCGCCGTCGGCGCTGAGATCCCGAGCCGCCGGCACGCCCAGCGGACCTGCGCCGCCACGAGCCTCCCGTTGAGCGAACGGCCCAGGGGGCTGCCGTAGAGAGGCAGCACGACCGGGCTGAGCACGGCGAAGCCCTCGAGGTCGGAGTAGGGCCGTCGCAGCCACTTGCTCGTGCTGGCGAGCTTGCGCGCGATCCTGCGCAGCGGCTTCGTGCTCCGCCCCGGCAAGGGCAGGCGGAGCCCGATGCTGTTGATGAGCAGGACCTTGCGGGAGCCCGCGAGGCGACGCATGAGCTGCACGTCCGAGTGGGCCCGGTTGTGGTACCAGAAGTCCTGCGCCGAGAAGCAGATGATCGGGACAGGCAGGTCGGCGAGGGTCACCGCTGCAGCGCGAGCCTGTGCCTCGAGGAGCACGGGCGGCCGGGAAGCCGGGACGAGCAGAGCCCGCAGCGCGGCGCGGGAGGTGTCACGCCCGGCGCATGCCCGTAGCGCCTCGTTCACCACGACGGCTCCGCCGAACGCCGCACCTCGCAGGCGGCCGAGCCGGCGCCGGGCCAGGCGGACCCGGTTGACCGTCAGGATGCTCCACAGAACCGGGTCGGAGCGTGACTCGCCGCCCAGGTGCTCGGCGACCGCTGATGGTTCGTAGGCGAGCGAGAAGCCCAGGTCCCTCGCGCGAAGGCACACCTCCGTCTCCTCGGAGTACAAGAAGAACGACTCGTCCCACGGACCGACGGCGCTCACACACTCGGCCGACATCAGCAGGACAGCTCCGGTGGCCCAGGCCGCACCGCCCCGACGCTCGTAGGCGTCGGGGTCGATGACGCACTCGCTCAGCGGTGCGAAGCGGCTCGAGAGTGGGCCGAGCAGGGCAGGCCCGAGCGCCCGCAGCACGGTGGGCTCGCGGCGCAGCGATCGCGAGGTCCGGCCGTCGACGTCCACGATGCGAGGCGCAGCGATCCCGACGCCAGGGGGC
>JAOPWP010000181.1 GCA_025965615.1 Frankiales bacterium | reverse complement strand
GGATGGTCTCGAACTGGGCGTGTGCGACTGCTGCCTGGACCAGGACCGGCACGTCGTCACGGTCGATGTAGGCGACCAGATCGTCGATGAGCCTCGGAACCCGTTCGTGGCGGGGTGGCACGAACGCAGCCGCGTGAGGCCCTAGGGAGGACCCGCCGATCCAGACAGGCTGGGAGCGCCACCGCCCGGCGATCTCCGGGTCGACCTGCGACAGCAGGGCCTTGTGCATCCCGAGGATCGCGTCGCCGGTGAGTGCCTCTGACAGGGCGACCGCCGCCGACATCGCCGCGACGTTGCCGACGACCTGCCCGGCGTTGCCGCTCCCGCGCATGGTCAGCTCGGCCTCGGAGATGGCCCGGGCGGAGGCCGTCAGGTTCTCGATCTGCGAGCTCGCGGCGGACTCGGACCTGAGCAGGATCGAGGCGAACGGCGCGATCTCGCCCCCGAGCTCGGCATCGAAACGCGCGACCTCAGCAGCGGCCTCGGCAGCCATGGCCAAGGTCTGGGCCTGCAGGACGGTGTCGACGCCGGCGACCTCCGCCGGAACGGCCGCTGAGTACGGCCCGCGGTGACGCCGCAGCTTCGTGCGGCTCGCCATGCCGTCTGTGAGCCGGCCCGCCCAGGGGAGCACCTCGTAGGAGACAGGCTGAAGCGCGGTCCGCTGGGTCGTGCTCATCTCCTGCTCCCTTCGCGCATCGCGACGGACGTGGGGCCACCGAGGGCCGGAACGGAGAACGGGTGGTGCTGAGATTATCAGAAATGCGTCAAGCGATACGCGCTGTGCTTCCGACATCAGTTGACGGCTCCTCGAGCGGGCGCCCTCGAGGGGCAGCCCGGTCACCATCGCGGCTCGTCCCAGGAGGACCCCACACCGGCCCGGACGGCCGCGGACGCCAGTCACTCTGCGGAGCGCGTGGCTACCACTTTGGCTACCAGTAGTGACTTCGCGATCTTCCCGGAGATGCTGCACCCCGTCTGACCTGCGGTTTCTGTGTAGGCGATACAGGATTTGTGGCATCGCCGCCGTACCTAGCGGCCCGCTGATGGCGGCGCGCTGAGTCGGGGTGTCGCAAGGCCCTGCACAGGCTTCTCTTCGCGCTCAGGATGGAGGGTGGCGGGGTCGAGGCCAAGGAACCGCTGCAGAGCCAGCCAGACCGGGCCACCGCAGCTCGTGCAGGTGGCGCCCGTCGGCCGCCTGCGCTTGCACTTCGATCAGGTGCAGGCCTCGGTCGGTCGGCGACGACCGGCCACCACGAGGAGGCTGCCTGCTGCGAGGAAGGCGAGGCCGGTAGCGCCGATGATCTCGGCGTCGTGCGGGCCGGTCCGCGGAAGTGTGGACGACCCAGCTGCCGTCTGCTTCCTGGTCGTTGTCGCGTTCGGGGCGGCCGCCGCCGCCTTGTAGGGGCCGGTGTAGGTCTCGCAGGCCTTCCCGTCGCCGTCCTGATCCAGGCGGTTCGGGTCGGACCGATTGGCGTCGAGGTTGGCCTGTGCTGCGGCCTGTGACGTGAAGTCCTTGCAGTCCAGGTCGCGGCTCTGGGCAAAGGCAGGTGCGGTCATGGCGCCGACCATGACGGTGGCCAGGAGGGCGGTCGTGAGTGTGCGCTTCAAGGGGAGCTCCTCGCTCGAAAGGGCGTCACACCTATCACGACAGTTGGGTGCAAAGGGGATCTTGCTCCCGGCAGCGTTGCACTGAGAGTGGCTGATGCTCGTCGTCCGGCTGCATCTGTCGGGAGGATCTGGATCCTGGGATGTCAGGGCGAGTTCCGCTGGTGTTGCGGGAGCGAGCGGTGCGATGGTCATGAAGGTCAGGCCGGAGTACGAGTCCCACTAGGCGACACTCTGCGCCGGTGCGCGCAAGCTCGGGATCGGGCCCCCGAGTGGCGGCAGGTCGCGTTGTGTGGCGGGCTGCCACAGTGGTCACCGCGGTCCGTCCGCACGGGGCCGACGGCGTCGCCGCGCCGGACGTGAGGTAAGGGCTCAACGGCTGCTGAACCTGTGGTCCTGCGGACGAACCTCAGCGTGAGATGTGTGGACGCGAGAGGATTTGAACCTCCGACCCCCTCCGTGTCAGGGAGGTGCGCTAACCAGGCTGCGCTACGCGTCCTTGCGGTGGTGCCTGACCACCAGGGTCAGTTTGTAGGGCGAAACGAAGATCACGTGGTCTGACCTGCGACGATGCAGTCTTGCATGGAACGGAATCAGAGAAGCGCGCTCACAGATTGCGCCCACGCCCGTGCTTGTGGAGTTGTCCGACGTACGAGGGAGGCCGGGGCGGGAATCGAACCCGCGTACAGGGCTTTGCAGGCCCTTGCCTAAGCCACTCGGCCACCCGGCCACGACCCGGGCTCGCTGGCGCGGGACCGGAGGTGACGCAGACGCCCAAGAGGCGCCTTCCGAGCGGACGACGGGATTCGAACCCGCGACCCTCACCTTGGCAAGGTGATGCTCTACCACTGAGCCACGTCCGCATGCGCTAGGCCGGTGACCGGCCTCACGACGAGGTGGAACCCTAGCAGAACGGGGTGCGTCGAGCAGGGCGCGCGGGCCGGTCGGATCAGGTCTCGGGCTGCGCCCCGAGCAGCAGGGCCAGCTCGCCGTCGACGTCGACGTGGACGCCCTCGTTGCCGATCGGCACGGCGCTGAACGTGTCGAGCAGGAACGACGTCAGGTCGTTCTGGGCGACCTCGAACAGCGCCCGGCCGGACGGGGACGACAGCGACAGGCAGACCACCTGGGACCCGCTGCTGCTCGAGGGCCACACCTGCACGTCACCCTCACCGGTCGGCGCCAGGACGCCCTCGCTGAGCAGGGTGCGGGCGAAGGTCCACTGGACGACGTCGGCCGGCGCCTGCGAACCGGTGTGGAAGGTGATCGAGACGGCGTAGGGGTCTGAGACCTCGTAGCGCAGGTCGGCCTGGATGGGCAGCGCAGCCGTGCCAGGCACCAGCAGGCGCAGTTGCAGCGACGACATGACCGAGGGGGCGCGCTGGGTCATCGCTCGAACCTCCTGCGAAGGGCAGTGGGGCCCGGCCGAGCCCCGTCCCCATCGTGGTCCCCTCCTGCCGCCTCCTCCAACCCCGCCGGGCCCATGCGGGGGTTGTTCACCCGTTCGGCCTCGTCCGGCATGTCCACATCGCAGGGGGGCTGCCCGGGTCTGCCCCGTCGGGGTGCGCGAGGGGAGGTGTCTCGGTACGGTCAGCAGGCTCGAGCCCGTGAGCACCCATCCGCAGGGCCCGCTCGTGCGAAGACAAGGCGTGAGGACCTCCCTGATGGCAGCCCCCGGCCGCGGCACCGACGCTGAGCGTCCGGTGGCCGTCCCGCCTGCCACCTCGAGCTACGAGGGGATGGACGACAGGGCCCTGGTCGCCCGCGTGACCGAGGGGGACGGCGGTGCGCTCGAGGCGCTCTACGCCCGCTACGGCCGAGCCTGCTACAGCCTCGCCCGGCGCATCCTGGCCGACGACCAGTTCGCGCAGGACGCGGTCCAGGAGGTCTTCCTGACCGTCTGGCGCGACGCGTCGAGGTTCGACGCCAGTCGCGGCGGCTTCTCCACCTGGCTGCTGTCCATGACCCACCACAAGGCCGTCGACGGCGTGCGACGCGAGGAGAACCTGCGCAAGCGGCGGACCACCGCCGACGTGCTCGAGACCCGCGAGACCGATGCGCCGCGGGTCGACGACCAGGTCTGGTCGCTGCTGCGGCGCGAGCGGGTGCGCGAGGTGCTGGGGACGCTGCCCGACGTGCAGCGCGAGGCGCTGACCCTCGCCTACTTCGGCGGCTACACCCAGCGGGAGATCGCGGGCCTGACCGCGACCCCGCTCGGGACGGTCAAGACCAGGATGCTCGCCGGGATGAGGCGGATGAAGGACAGCCTCGACGGGCTGTCCAACGCTGCCGCCGGCGTCGAGCCACCTGCGGGCGATCAAGCCGGGCTGCCCGACCGGAGGAGCGCGCCATGAGCCGCCCCGACGGCCACGCCCGCTTCGAGGAGCTCGCGGCCGGCTACGCCCTGCACGCCCTCGAGCCGGAGGAGGAACACGACTTCCTCCGCCACCTCGGCTCCTGTGCCCGGTGCGAGCGGGACATCGCGGTGCACGAGGAGGCCCTGGCTCACCTCGCCTACGCCACGGACGACGTGGAGCCGCCTGCCGGGCTGCTCGCCGGCATCCGCGCAGGCGTCCTCGCCTCCGGCAGGGAAGCGAGCTTCCCGGGCGCAGCGCTCCCTCCCCCCGAGGCCTCCGAGCCCGACCGCACCCGTACGCCCGAGGTGTCGACGCTGGACAGCGCACGCCGTCGTCGCGACGGCAAGCGCATGCGCCGAGCCGGTACGTGGATGGGGGTGGCTGCCGCCGCCGCCCTGATCCTCGGCCTCGGTGCCTGGAACGCCTCGCTGCTGCAGGACCGCAACGAGCAGGACGCCTGGGGCGACCGGATGTCCGAGGCCGTGGGCCAGCTGGAGCAGCCCGGCACCTCGACCGTCCCGCTCGTGGGCAGCGACGGTGACGTCGTGGCCGTCGCGCTCGTACGGGGGAGCGAGCTCTCCCTGGTGGTGGACGGGCTCCCGATGAACGACGAGTCGACGACGTACGTGCTCTGGGGTCAGAGCCGCTACGGCGACGTACGGGCCGTGGGTGCCTTCGACGTCCAGCGTGCCGGAGTCGATGTGCAGGCCCACATGCAGATGCAGGCCGGCGTCGCCGACGTGACCCGGTTCATGGTCACCAGGGAGAAGGGGGACACGGCCCCGCCGATCGCGCAGGCCCCCGTCCTCGCTTCCGGCGACCTGTGACCCGATCGTGCGGGAGGATGGGCGGGTGACCCCGACGGAGCCCGCACCTGAGCAGTCGTCCTTCCTGAGCCAGACCGGGTGGCGAGCCCGGATGCGCCGCACCCCCGGGGGCAGGCAGCTGCTGCAGGTGCTCGTGTTCGTCCTGGGCCTGCTGTTCATCCTGCTCGGGGTGGCCCTCGCTGCCCTCCCCGGCCCGCTGACGATCCCGCCCGTGCTCCTGGGCCTCTACATCTGGTCGACAGAGTTCGCCTGGGCCGACCGCCTGCTGGAGCGCGCCAAGGCCAGCGCGCGCGAGGCGTGGGCCAAGGCCAAGCAGAGGCCGCTGATCTCGGCCCTGGTAACGGTCGCTGGCCTGATCGCCCTCGGCGTGGGCATCTACCTCGTCGGCCGCTACGACCTCGTCGCTCGGGGCAAGGATCTGGTCGGTCTCTGAGGTAGTGTCGCCGCCGCGCGGGCACCTCTCGCGCACCTCGGACGTATAGCTCAGTTGGTTAGAGCGCACGCTTCACACGCGTGAGGTCGCAGGTTCGAGTCCTGCTACGTCCACACACGGAACCCGGTTCGACGCGGCGAGGGCGTCTGCGATCTGGTCAGCCCACCGCGCCATGTCGTCCCAGTCGCGGAAGTCCCCGTCCGGAGCGTGCACGAGCTTGACCATGAGCCGCTCGGGCACGCTCAGCTCGCTGCGGTCGAGTCGCCCGGCGAAGACGTGGTGGCCGAGCGATGCCGACAGCGTCATCAGCCGGTCGACGTCTGCGGGTAGCGCGACCTCGTCGGCGACCTCGTCGAGCGGCCCTGAGCTGAACAGCCAGACGTGTGACGTGGCAAGGGACGCCGCGTTGTCCGCCACGAAGTCGCGTGCCGCACTGAGCCACCTGCCGGCGTAGACGGCACTCCCGATGACCACGGCGTCGTAGCCCTCGGTCGTGGGACCGGGATCCGGTCCGAGCTGCTCGACGTCGACCTCGTGCGCCCGGGCCCGCAGGGCGGCTGCGATGCGGTCGGCGATCTCGAGGGTGGACCCGTGCTTGGAGGCGGTGACGACCAGGACCTTCACGGCGTGCTCCTTCCGGCGGGCTGCGGCAGGGCGCTGCCGCCTGCGTCCCAGGGTCGCCCTCGATCGGCCTCGGCAGAAGGGACCTTCGGCCTGCAGGGCCCGGACGGCAGGACCAAAGCCTCTATGGCCCGAGGGGCCCCGGGGCCAGGGTCGTAGGTGCGCGGAGCTCCCGCGGCAAGAGCAGGAGGACGACCGTGACCGCTGCACCGCTGCTCGTCCCACCGGACCTCGGCCCGCCGGCGGCGCCGGCCGCTCACGGCCTGGGGCTGACGAAGGTGTACGGCGCCGGCGACACCAGGGTGGTCGCCCTGGACCACGTCGACGTGTCGTTCCCCCGCGGTCGCTTCACCGCCATCATGGGCCCGTCGGGCTCGGGCAAGTCGACGCTCATGCACTGCATGGCGGGACTGGACGCGCTGACGGAGGGGCGGGCCTGGATCGGCGACACCGAGCTCAGCGGTCTGAACGACAAGCACCTGACGGCGCTGAGGCGCGACCAGGTCGGCTTCGTGTTCCAGACGTTCAACCTGCTGCCGACCCTGTCCGCCCTGGAGAACATCACGCTCCCGCTGGACATCGCCGGGCGCAAGCCCGACCAGCTCTGGCTGGACACCGTCGTGGACGAGCTGGGTCTTCGCCCGCGGCTCGCCCACCGGCCAGGTGAGCTCTCCGGCGGTCAGCAGCAGCGCGTCGCGTGCGCACGGGCCCTGGCGAGCCGGCCGGCGATCATCTTCGCGGACGAGCCGACGGGCAACCTCGACCGCAAGAGCGGCAGCGACGTGCTCGCGTTCCTGCGCCGCTCCGTCCGCGACATGGGGCAGACGGTCGTCATGGTGACGCACGACCCGGGTGCTGCCGCGTACGCCGACCGCGTGCTCTTCCTCGCCGACGGCCGGCTGGTGGACGAGATGGCAGAGCCGACCGCCGAACGGGTGCTCGAGCGGATGAAGGCGTTCGAGGCCGAGCAGCGTGAGACGGCGGTGCTCTGACCATGTGGCGGACGACGCTGCGCAGCCTGCTGTCGCACAAGCTCCGGCTGGCCCTGTCCGGGTTGTCCATCGTGCTCGGCGTCGCGTTCGTCGTGGGCACGCTGGTCTTCACCGACACCATGGGACGGACCTTCCGCGACCTGTTCGAGGTCACGTCCGCCGACGTGAACGTCGTGGCCGCAGCGGCGTTCGACGCGGGCGGGACGAACCCCGGAGCAGCTGTGGACACGACCGTCCCGGAGTCGGTCGTGGCGGAGATCTCCGCCGTCGACGGCGTCGCCGTCGCGGAGGGCAACGTGCAGACCGCGGGGGTGTACGTCCTCGACCGGGACGGCAAGGTCCTGAGCACCGGAGGCGCACCTGGCATCGGCATCAGCTGGGACGTAGCGGAGTCGGTCAACCCGTCCACGATGGTCCAGGGGCGCCCCCCCGCCAGGCAGGGCGAGCTCGCCCTGGACACCGGCACCATCGAGAAGAGCGGGTACGCGCTCGGCGACACGGTGGCTCTGCTCACGACCGGACCCCGCGTCGAGGCGACGCTCGTCGGGGTCTTCCGCTTCGGCAGCACCGGAGCGACGGCGGGCGCCTCCCTGACCGCCTTCGACACGGCGACGGCGCAGCTCCTGCTCGGCAAGCCGGGCCAGTTCAGCGGCATCAGCGTCGCCGCGGTGGACGGGGTGAGCGACACCGAGCTCAAGGGCCGCGTCGCCACCGCGCTCGGTCCGGACTACGCCGTGACGACCCAGCTGGAGGAGGCCGACGCCCAGACGGCAGCGCTGGAGCAGGAGCTGGCCTTCTTCAACGTCTTCCTGCTGGTCTTCGCCGGGGTCGCGCTCTTCGTCGGCACCTTCATCATCCTCAACACCTTCTCGATGCTCGTCGCGCAGCGCAGCAAGGAGCTCGCCCTGCTCCGGGCACTCGGCGCCGGGCGGGCGCAGGTGACGCGCTCGGTCCTGCTCGAGGCCCTCGTGCTGGGCGTCTTCGGTGCGACGGTCGGTCTCGCGGGCGGCCTCGGGATCGCCGCGGCGCTCCGGGCCCTGTTCAGCTCCTTCGGGCTGACCCTGGACGGCAGCCTGGTGCTGTCGGGCAGCACGGTCGGGTGGGCGTACGTGGTGGGCGTTCTCGTGACGCTGCTGGCGGCCTACCTGCCTGCGCGGCGCGCCTCCCGGACCGCACCCGTCGCGGCGATGAGCGACGTGGTCTCCGGGCCCGAGCGGTCGCTGCGTCGCCGTACCGTCCTGGGGACGCTGCTCGGCGTCGTCGGGGTCGTGGCGCTGGTCCTCAGCAGCCTGACCGAGCAGGGCAGCACGGCGGCGTCCTGGGTGGGGCTGGCCGCCCTCAGCCTCGTGGTGGGCGCGATCGCCCTGAGCCCGGTGCTCGCCGTCCCCTTCCTGCGCACGGCCGGTGCGGTGCTGCCCGCGGTCTGGGGCCGCACAGGTCACCTGGCCCGGGAGAACGCGCTACGCAACCCGCGGCGCACGGCGGCGACCGCCTCGGCCCTGATGATCGGCCTGGCCCTGGTCAGCGCCTTCAGCATCGTGGGCACGTCGACGAACGCGTCGATCGACCAGCTCGTGTCGCAGGGCCTGCGCGCCGACTTCGTCGTCTCGACGGCTGTCAGCCAGCCCTTCACCCCGGAGGTGGCACAGCGGCTGAGGGAGGTGGAGGGGGTCCAGACCGTGATGCAGCACCGGTTCGGCAGCGTGCAGGTGGACGGTCAGCAGGCCTACCTGACCGCGGTGACCGCCGACGCCCTCGACCAGACAGTCGCCCTCGACTACCTCAGCGGGTCGACCGCCGGGCTGCAGCGCGACGGCCTGCTCGTCGACGAGCCGACCGCGCAGGCGCACGGTTGGACTGCTGGCGATGCGGTCGAGGTGCTGCTGCCGAACGGCCAGCGACTCGTCCTGACCGTCAGCGGGGTCTTCGCGACCAACCAGGTCGTGGGATCGCTCGTGGTCGCGCTCGACAGCTACGAGGCCGCTGGTGGCCCGCCGCTCGACCAGTACGTCTACGTCGGCCTGGCCGACGGGACCGATGCCCACAGTGCCCGGCCTGCGCTGCAGGCCGCCGTGGCCGACTACCCGATCGTCACCCTGAAGGACCAGGGGGAGTTCACCGACGAGCTGCAGGGCTCGGTCGACCAGGTCCTGCTGCTCATCAACGCGATGCTCGCGCTGTCCGTGCTGATCGCGGTGCTCGGCATCGTGAACACCCTGGCGCTGGCCGTCATCGAGCGCACCCGCGAGATCGGCCTGCTCCGCGCGGTGGGGATGGCCCGCGGGCAGATGCGCCGGATGATCCGCCTCGAGTCCGTGGTCATCTCGCTCTACGGCGCGACCCTGGGCCTCGTGCTGGGCGTCGTCCTCGGCATCGCGCTGAGCCGGTCCCTCAGCGGTCTGGGCATCACCGTCGTGTCCGTGCCGCTCGGCCGACTCGCCCTGTTCCTGGCGCTCGCTGGAGTCATCGGGGTCTTCGCTGCGGTCTGGCCGGCGCGCCGCGCCGCTCGGCTGCAGGTGCTCGACGCTATCGCCACAGCCTGACCTGCGTCGGTCGACGAGGTCGGGCCTGCGGTGCGTGCAGGCGCCACCCGTCAGACCTTGAAGACCAGCTCGTCCTCGGGCCGGCGCGGCGGGCGACTCACCGCTCCGCCTCGTCCGAGGCGGAGCACCAGCTGCGGAACGCCGTCCAGGCGCAGGTTCTCGCGGAGCAGCAGCCGCGAGGGGGCGTGCTCGACCGGCTGGTTCAGGTAGGAGCAGCTCGCACCGGCGACGGTCGCGTGCAGCAGCACGGCCGACAGGGCGGCTCCTGCTCGTACGCGGTCCGAGGCCCCATCAGCCGGGGTGCAGAGCACCGCGATCAGAGGCCGGTCAGGGCCGGGACGGTCGTGACCGGCCTTCGACTCCGGCGTGGAGAAGTCCCGCTGCACGTACTCCGCGCGGTAGGAGGCGGCGGGGCCCCGCGTGCTCTCGACCGGCACGCCGTCGGTCCGGGGGTCGGTCGGTTCCCGCAGCCATCCAGCCAGCTCGCGGTCGACGCCACCAGCGCGTACGAGCAGCCGGTCGGCTCTCGCGACCAGGTCGCTCAGGCTCGCCCGGTCCCCGGGGGTCACGACCGTGTGGAGCCAGCCGCCCTGTCCGGCCGCCCGGGCCCGGAGCTCGAAGGCGAGGGTCGGTGGCAGGACGGCCGCGTCGAGCGGACCCCGGTCGGTCCGCCGTCGCGGCACCGCGTCGAGCAGGTCCCGGTCAGCTCGCGTCACGGTGTGCGCTCCGCCCTCGACGAGGCGCGCCGCGCACCCTCCTTCGCCGTCAGGCAGGACGGTGACCAGCGGGACCACGCCGTGGGCGCGCGCCGCGACCGCGGCCAGGTGCATGGCAGCTCCGCAGGACAGGACCAGCTCCCTGCGGGACGGGTCGGTCTCAGCGAGCACCCTCGAGGGGTCCGGCCACACCTCGAGGGCGTCCCCGGTCAGCACGAAGCGCCAGGGCTGGCTGTTGTGCTTCGACGGCGCCCATCGCGCCTGCGAGGCGTACCAGCGAAGGCGGGCCTCGGTGTCGTCGCAGGACGCCTCGGGCTCGGCGGGCCAGGCCGGTGTGACGGCAGAGGGAGTGCTCATGGGGTCGACGGTCCACCGGCGGCTCCGGCCGGTACAGGACCGAAGGTCCCTGAGGAGTCCGGCCAGGACCGCGAGGAGGCCTCGACCGACCGCCGCAGCGCTGCTGAGGAACGGTCGCTGACCGTGATGGATCTCGTGAGCGGGGCCTACGGCCGCACACCCGGCCTGGTGGCCCTCGACCGCGAGGTGGTCCAGGCGGCGCGGACCGGCCAGGCCCTCCTCGTCGCGCACCTGCGCGTGGACGGCAGCCCGGATCCGGATGACGTCCTGCGCGCCCCCGCACCCTCCGTCCGGTCGGTGACGCGGGAGGACGACCTGCTCATCCGGTACGGCGAGGACGTGCTCCTGTGCTCCCTGCTCGGCCTGTCCCTCGGGGACGGCCAGGCCCGGTTCGCGGTCGACCTGCTCGCGGACGGCAGCGCAGCCTCCGTGGCCGTCGGCCTCGCCCAGCTCAGGCCGGGGGAGTCCAGGACGAGCTCATCGCCCGCGCCGGGGCGGCGACGTCCGAAGCCCGCACACCGGTGGGCGACCGCACTCACTAGGCTCGGCCCTCCTGCCCCGTACTGCCGTTCCCTGGAGTCCGCCGTGTCCTCGCCCGCCCCGCCCGCTGTCGTGAAGGTGACCGCGGAGCAGGCCGGCACGACGGCCGGTGAGGTCCTGCGCGCAGCCGGGGTCAAGGACAGCGCGGTGGCGCGCATCGCCGGCGAGCTGCGTGACCTGGCCCACGTCGTCGCGGAGGGCGACGAGGTCGAGCAGGTGCCCTACGCGAGCCCGGACGGCCGTGCGGTGCTGCGGCACAGCGCTGCCCACGTGCTGGCGCAGGCGGTCCAGGACCTGTTCCCCGGCACCCGGCTCGGCATCGGTCCGCCGGTCAAGGACGGCTTCTACTACGACTTCCTGCCCGAGCGGCCCTTCACCCCGGAGGACCTTCCCGCGCTCGAGAAGCGCATGGAGCAGATCGTCCGTCAGCGCCAGCGCTTCAGCCGACGGGTGGTCAGCGAGCAGGACGCCCGCGAGGAGCTGGCCGGCGAGCCCTTCAAGCTGGAGCTCATCGGCCTCAAGGGCCCGGGGGAGCCGGGGGACAGCGCGTCCGACGACGACGGCTCGTCGGTCGAGGTCGGCGGCGCCGAGCTCACGATGTACGACAACCTCACCGGCGAGGAGCTGGTCTGGAAGGACCTCTGCCGGGGGCCGCACCTGCCGACCACCCGCGACGTCCCTGCCTTCAAGCTCATGCGCACCGCGGCCGCCTACTGGCGGGGCAGTGAGAAGAACCCGATGCTCCAGCGCATCTACGGCACCGCCTGGGAGAGCCGCGACGCCCTCAAGGCGCACCTCACCATGCTCGAGGAGGCCGAGAAGCGCGACCACCGCAAGCTCGGCAACGAGCTCGACCTGTTCTCCTTCCCGGACGAGATCGGGTCGGGGCTCGCGGTCTTCCACCCCAAGGGCGGCATCGTGCGGATGGAGATGGAGGAGTACTCCCGCCGGCGGCACGTGGAGGAGGGCTACCAGTTCGTCTACACCCCGCACATCACCAAGGGGTCGCTGTTCGAGACCTCCGGCCACCTCGACTGGTACGCCGAGGGCATGTACCCGGCGATGCAGCTCGACGCGGTGGGGGACAAGCCGGGCGCCGACTACTACCTCAAGCCGATGAACTGCCCGATGCACAACCTGGTCTTCGCGAGCCGGGGCAGGTCCTACCGCGAGCTCCCCCTGAGGCTCTTCGAGTTCGGGACCGTCTACCGCTACGAGAAGTCGGGGGTCGTCCACGGCCTGACCCGGGCCCGCGGCTTCACCCAGGACGACGCCCACATCTACTGCACCCGCGAGCAGATGGGCGGCGAGCTCAAGAGCCTGCTGAGCTTCGTGCTCGACCTGCTGCGCGACTACGGACTGGTCGACTTCTACCTCGAGCTGTCCACCCGCGACCCCGACAAGTCGGTCGGCACCGACGAGGCGTGGGCGGAGGCGACCGCGGCGCTGCAGGCGGTGGCGGACGAGTCCGGCCTCGAGCTGGTGCCCGATCCTGGCGGCGCCGCGTTCTACGGGCCGAAGATCTCCGTACAGGCGCGGGACGCGATCGGCCGGACCTGGCAGATGTCCACGATCCAGGTCGACTTCAACCTGCCCGAGCGCTTCGACCTCGAGTACGCCGCCGCAGACGGCACCCGCCAGCGGCCGGTCATGCTGCACCGTGCGCTGTTCGGGTCGATCGAGCGCTTCTTCGCGGTCCTGCTCGAGCACTACGCGGGGGCCTTCCCGGCGTGGCTGGCGCCCGTGCAGGCCGTCGGGATCCCGGTGCACTCCGACTACGACGACTACCTGCACGGCGTCGCTGCGAAGCTGAGGGCTGCCGGGGTGCGGGTCGAGGTCGACACCTCCGACGACCGGATGCAGAAGAAGATCCGCAACGCCCAGAAGTCGAAGGTCCCCTTCATGCTCATCGCGGGGGAGGAGGACGTCTCGAACGGCGCGGTGTCCTTCCGCTACCGGGACGGCACGCAGGAGAACGGCGTGCCGGTCGACGACGCGGTCGCTCAGGTGGTCGCGGCGGTGCGGGCGCGCACGTGAGTGCCGAGGACCCGCACGAGCCGGACGGGCAGGAGGGAGTCGGCATCGCCGACGCCTTCGCCCGGCTCTACACGCCCCACCGCATGGCCTACATCAAGGGCGAGGGCAAGACGGGCGGCTGTCCCTTCTGCGACATCCCGTCCCTGAGCGACGAGCAGGGGCTCGTCGTCGCGCGCGGCCGGTCCGCCTACGCCGTGCTCAACCTGTACCCCTACAACGCGGGGCACCTCATGCTGGTGCCGTACCGGCACGTCGCCGGCTACGACGAGCTGACCGATGACGAGGCGGCCGAGATCGCCGCCCTCACCCAGCGGGCGCTGCGGGCCCTGCGCCACGCGACGGGCGCGCAGGGCTTCAACGTCGGGATGAACCTCGGGGTCGTCGGCGGGGCCGGCATCGCGGCCCACCTGCACCAGCACGTCGTCCCGCGGTGGGGCGGCGACACCAACTTCATGCCCGTCGTCGGGCACACCCGCGTGCTGCCCCAGCTCCTGCCGGACACGAGAGCGCTGCTGGCCACGGCCTGGGCCGAGGTCTCGTCCGCTGGGAGCTAGGCGGGAGCCGGCTCGTAGCCCAGCTGCCGCCGGGTGAAGCTGCCCGTGCCGTGCGACACCTTGCGCAGGGCTGCGGCGTAGGCGAGCAGCTCGACCTCGGGGAGCGCAGCGCGTACG
>JAOPWP010000135.1 GCA_025965615.1 Frankiales bacterium | reverse complement strand
GGACCACGTCCAGCGGTGCCGTGGCCGGGTCCTGCTCGCCATGGGCGCCGGCGGGCTCCATCGGCTCGATCTCGAGCTCGAGGACGCGATCCTCGTCGGGCTCGTCGGCAGCCTCCGCGCCGTCTTCCGGGACGTCCGGCTCCTCGTCGCCGTCGCCGTCCGGGCCGTCGTCGTCAGGCTCGTCGTCGTCAGGCTCGTCGTCAGGCTCGTCGTCGTCAGGCTCGTCGTCGTCCGGGCCGTCGTCGTCGCCGTCGCCCTCGGAGGTGTCCGTCCGGGCCCCGCTCAGGGCAGCCACCCCGTCGGGAGCAGCCTCGGGGGCCTGCTCGACCGGCTCGGCCACCGCCTCGACCTCGGCCTGCGGCTGGTCGTCGGCACCCGCATCGCCCGCCGGGACCTCGGCGTCGGCGTCCTCCCAGGCGGCCAGCACCGAGCTGGTCGTCCCACGCCCGTTGCGGCGCCGACGCAGGAGCGCCTCCGCGAGGGCCAGGATCGCCTCGTCGACGTGCGCACTGATCCGCCGCTCGCTGTCGGCGCCGACAGCGCGGACCCGGTCGGTGAGCCCGGTCTGCACGTCCGAGACCACCCGGCCCGAGACCTGGTCGACCAGGGTGCCCGCTACCTGGGTGAGGACGAGCTCGGCGACCCGCGGCGCGAGCTCGGCGACCAGCCGCTCGGTGACCTGCTCCGTGACGGCGTCGGACAGGGCCTCGGTCGTGGGGACGACGACGGCCGAGACCCGCCCGCTCAGCCCGCCGACCTCGTCGCGCAGCGAGCTGACGCCCTGGACGAGCGTCGGCAGCTCCTGGCTCTCCTGCAGCGCGGACACCCCTGCGCGCACGCCAGCGACGTCGTCGGTCAACCGGGCCAGCTCGTCGACGCGCGACGCCACCCGAGCCAGGTCGGTCGCCACAGCGGGAACCCCGCCGGCGACGTGACCCACGGCCGTCAGGCGCTGGTCGAGCACGTCGAGCCGCTCGAGCAGCGTGTCGACGCGGCGATCGAGATCTGCGAGACCGGCCACGGCCGGGGTGCTCCGTCCTGCCTCCTCGAGTCCGTCCAGCACGGGCACCAGCGCGAGCTGCAGCGCCTCCGCAGTCAGGACCGGGCGCTCGGCGGCCGCGTCGAACCGGGCGGTGACGTCACCCAGCAGCTCGTCGCGGGTCTGCGCGAGCTGGGCCGTCGTCGCCAGCGACTCGAGGGCCTGCAGGCGCTCCGCCACCTCCGACGACAGGGCCCCCCGCACCTGGTCGAGCTGCGCCGACGTCGCCAGGGACTCGAGGGCCTGCAGGCGCTCCGCCACCTCCGACGACAGGGTCCCCCGCACCTGGTCGAGCTGCGCCGACGTCGCCAGCGACTCGAGGGCCTGCAGCCGCTGTGCCACCTCAGCCGACAAGGCCGCCCGTGTCTGCCTGAGATCAGCCGCGCTCGCGAGGCCGTCGAGGACCGCCAGCCGCTGGACGAGCTCCGCCGACAGGGCCTCGCGGGTCTGCGCCAGCTCGGTCGCGCTGGGCAGCCCGTCGACCTGACGACGCAGGCCGGCCAGCTCAGGTGCGAGGGCGGCGAGCGCCTCCGTACGCTGCGAGAGGTCGGCCAGTTGCGCCTGGACCCGCTCGAGCGGAGCGAGCCCGGAGCGCACACCCGCCAGCTCCTGGCGCAGGGAGGTCAGCGCGTCGGGCGTGCCCGACAGCGCGGACACCGTCTCGTGGAGGCGCTCGAGCGCCGCGGCCTGGTCTGCGACCCCTGACCCCAACCGCTGGAGCGAGGAGTCCAGCGCGTCCGCGCGCGAGGCAGTCGCGGCGAGCGTCTCGGACGTGGCACCGGCCTGCTGCTCCACCCGGGAGCCCAAGGCGTCGATCCGCTGCGCGAGTCCCGCGGCAGAGCTGCGCAGCTCGTTCGCCACGGCGTCGACGCCCTGGCCCAGACCCTGCACCTGGGCACCGGACGCCGTCTCGGACAGGCGCTCACCGAGCCCGGTCACCAGCTGGCGCAGCTCGGTCAGGACGGCCGACACCTGCCGCTGCTCGGTGAGCTGGTCCTCAGCCGCTCGGGACAGCAGCGCCTGCATCCGCTCCGACATCGGGCTCCCGCTACCGAGGGGCGTACGAGCCGTACCGCCGGGATCGTCCTGGGTCACCTGCTCTGTCCTTCCACTGCATCGAGCCGTGCCTGGGCGCGGAGAGCATCCCACTGCTCGGGGCCGGGCGGAGCGCCGGGCACCCCTGGGAGGGTCGCCCTCGTGCCCGTCAGGGACGCAGTTCGCGACCCGATCGGACCAGTGTCGTCGGTGAGCGTCCGACCGCTGTCAGCTCCGCGGCGCGGACCAGGACGCCGGACTCCTCCGGCACGCCGAGGACGTCGACCTCGGAGGGCACCGAGCCCTCGATGGCCTCCAGCCAGTCGTCCCGCCCGCCGGCCCAGTGAGGCACGACGAGGGTGTCCGGCACGAGGCCGAGGCCCCGGACCACAGCCATGCCGCGGTCGGGCAGGACCAGCCAGTCGCACAGCACCATCGCACCGGCACTGGCGCCGAGGACGACCCCGTCGTCGACCAGCAGGTCCGAGACGCACTCGCCGACGGCGGTGTCCTGCAGCACCGCGAGCAGCCGAGCCGGAGAGCCCCCTGGCAGAACCAGCAGGCGCGCCGCCCGCAGCGCGGCCAGCGCCTCCTCCGGCTGCTCCCGCACGTCCGGTGCCCCCATCACGTCACGCCCGCCCAGCTCGCGGAAGTGGCGTACGCCGTTGGCCGTGGCCGTGCGGTAGTCGTGACCGGGCCTCCCCGCGAGAGCCGTGACGACCACCCGGCCGCCCGCCCGGACGAGCAGGTCGGCGTCCATCGCCCGACAGCCTGGGGAGAACTCACCACCGCCCTGCAGGCAGACCGTGCCCGCCATCAAGGACGGCCCGGCACAGTCGGCACGTCAGGCGGACTTGCGGGCAGCACGCTTGGCCGGGACCGCGGCCTTCTTCGCCTGGGCCTTCTTCGCGGGCGCCTTCTTGGTGGCCTTCTCGCCAGACGCCGAGGTGGCACCCCGGCTCTTGCGGCCCCCCGTGGCCGCGGGAGCCTGCTCGCCGTTGCTCTGCCCGGCGCCCTCGGCGTCGCCGCGGGTCTGCTTCGCCGCCTCGACGCTCGCCCTCAGTGCCGCCATGAGGTCGACCACGGTGCCGGAGGTGGGCTGGGCCTCGCTCGGCTGGACCATCTCGCGGCCCTCCACCTTGGCCTCGATGACCGCCTGCAGCGCCTCGCGGTAGCCGTCCTTGTACTCCGACGGGTCGAACTCGCCGCTCAAGGTGTCGATGAGGCTGCCGGCCATGGCCAGCTCCTGCGGGCGCACCTCGACCTCCTCGTCCAGGAAGCCGAAGTCGGGGCTGCGTACCTCGTCGGGCCACAACATCGTCTCGAGCACGAACACGCCGTCGCGCACGCGAAGGGCTGCCAGGGACTCGCGGTTGCGCAGGGCGACCTTGACGACGGCCACCTTGCCGGACTGCTCCAGCGCGTCGCGCAGCAGGCAGTAGGGCTTGACCCCGGCCTTGTCCGGCTCGAGGTAGTAGCTCTTCTCGAAGAAGATCGGGTCGAGCTGCTCCAGCGGCACGAACTGGAGCACGTCGATCGCGCGGCTCGTCGTCAGCGGCAGGTCCTTGAAGTCCTCGTCGGTCAGGACGACCGTCTCGCCGCTGGACAGCTCGAAGCCCTTGGCGATGTCGCCGTAGGCGACCTCCTCGCCGTCGACGGCGGCCACCCGCTTGTACTTGATCCGGCTGCCGTCGGACCTGCGCACCTGGTGGAAGCTCACGTCCTTGGTCTCCGTGGCGCTGTAGAGCTTCACGGGGATGGTGACCAGCCCGAAGCTGATGGCGCCCTTCCAGATCGACCTCACGACTGGCCCCCTACCCGAGCGTTCGGCGACGCACCCGCGGACGTTGGCGCCGTGCCACGGCGACCGGACCACTCTAGGACCTTGATCACGGCTCGGGAAGCCCGCGCCGACCTCCCGCGCGGGCGCGCCCCGACGGGGTAGGACGGACGGCGTGCCCCTCCCCCCGCAGCCCGCGACGAGCCGGGCGCCGCTCCCACGAGGGGTTCGACCGATGCTCGCGACGGCCGGCGCCCTGCCTCCCGAGGACGGTGCGTGGGCCTACGAGGTGAAGTGGGACGGCGTCCGCGCCCTCGTCGCCGTCGATCAGGGCCGGGTCGCGATCACCTCCCGCAACGGCAACGACATCACCTCCTCCTATCCCGAGCTGGGCGCCCTGGCGGCTGAGCTCGAAGGCCTGCCGGTGCTGCTGGACGGCGAAGTCGTCGCGTTCGACGACCGGGGCCGCACCGACTTCGGCACGCTCCAGTCCCGCATGCACGTCCGCGCGCCCAGCCCCGCGCTCCAGCGCTCCCGCCCCGTGCAGCTCCTCCTGTTCGACCTGCTGCACGTCGGCGGCACGTCGCTGCTCGACGCGTCGTACGACGAGCGCCGCTCGGCCCTCGACGCCCTCGGCCTGTCGGCGCCCTCGTGGCAGGTGCCCCCGGCGTTCCCGAGCGGTGGCCAGGCCCTGCTCGACGCGACGCGGGCGCAGGGCCTGGAGGGCGTCGTGGCCAAGCGCCGCGACAGCCGCTACCAGCCCGGCCGCCGGTCGGACTGCTGGCTCAAGCTCAAGCACGTACGACGCACCTCCGTCGTCATCGCGGGCTGGAAGCCGGGCGACGGCGGGCGGTCCGGGCGCATCGGCTCGCTCCTGCTCGGCGTCCAGGGCGAGCACGGCCTCGAGTTCGCCGGGCACGTGGGCACCGGCTTCACGGTGCCCGTCCTCGCGGACCTGGGAGAGCGCCTGGAGGCGCTGCGGCGCGACGACTCCCCGTTCGCGACCGACGTGCCGAGGGAGCACGCCCGCCACGCCGTGTGGGTGGAGCCGGTGCTCGTCTGCGACGTGGAGTACACCGAGTGGACCCGCGACGACCGGTTGCGGCATCCGTCGTACAAGGGCCTGCGCGACGACGTGCCGGCGCAGGAGGTGGTCCGGGAATGAGCAAGATCGCCGTCGACGTCGAGGGCACGTCCGTCGTGCTGTCCAACCTCGACAAGGTGCTGTACCCGGAGGTCGGGTTCACCAAGGGCCAGGTCCTCGACTACTACACGCGGATCGCCCCGGTCCTGCTGCCCCACCTGGCCGAGCGGGCGATCACCCGAAAGCGCTACCCCGACGGCGTCGAGGGCCAGGTGTTCTTCGAGAAGAACGCCCCGCGGGGAACTCCCGAGTGGGTCCGGACCGAGACCTTGCCCTCCCCGGGGTCCAGCAAGGGCCGCGAGACGATCGACTACGTCGTGGTGCAGGACCTCGCCACCCTCGTGTGGACCGCGAACCTCGCCAGCCTCGAGCTGCACACCCACATGTGGCGGGTCGACCGCGAGGCCCCCGACCTGGTCGTCTTCGACCTCGACCCGGGGCCGCCCGCGACCATCGTCGAGTGCTGCCAGGTGTCCCGGCTGCTGCGGCCGCTGCTGGAGGCCGACGGTCACGTGCCGATCGCGAAGACCAGCGGCAGCAAGGGGATGCAGCTCTACGCCCGGGCCGACGGGTTCGCGTCGAGCGAGCACACGTCCGCCTACGCCAAGGAGCTCGCTCAGCGGCTGGAGCGCGAGCACCCCGACCTCGTCGTGCACCGCATGACCAAGTCGCTTCGCCCGGGAAAGGTGCTCGTCGACTGGTCGCAGAACAGCGCCGCGAAGACGACCGTGAGCGTCTACTCGCTGCGGGCCCGCTCACGCCCGACCGTGTCCACCCCCCTCACGTGGGACGAGGTCGACTCCTGCCGCGCTCCGGAGGACCTGGTCTTCACGAGCGACGACGTGCTGACGCGGGTGGAGGAGCACGGGGACCTGTTCGCCCCGCTGCTCTGACCCTGCGCCCGCCAGGACGCGCCGCCGCCCGACGGGTCAGACCAGGCCCAGCCGCTTCCAGAAGTCGCAGCTGCTCTCCGCGCCGGCGTCGACCGGACGGATTGCCCCCGCCGAGGCGAGGTCGAGGCCGAGCACGACTCCGCTGCCCTGGCTGTAGCGCTTCCAGCGCGGCAGGTCCGACCCCGTGTCCGGGTTTCCGGTCTTGGCGAACCGGCTCCACCTGCTCACGTGGGTGCTCCTCCTGGTCGGGCGTGGCTGCCTCCGGTCGGGCGCACCGTGCCTGCACAGTGACGTGCGGCACAAGCAACTCCGGACATCTGAGACGCCCGTCTCGAAGGCGCGGCGGCGTCCCGCCACCTGGTGAGGCAGGATCCGTGGGTGGCACAGGGGCGGGTCATCACCTACGAACAGGTCGTCGCGGCTGGCTCTCGGCTCTTCCACCGCACGGGCGGCTTCGACATGGAGGAGCTGGCACAGGCAGCGAACATCAGCCGGGCCACCCTCTACCGCGTGGCCGGCAGTCGCGACAAGGTGCTCGGCGACGTCCTGTGGCGTCAGGGGTCCCGGGTCCTCGAGCGGATCACGGCGAGCACGCTCGGGCGGGGGGTGGACCGCCTCATCGCCATCTCGGAGCGGTTCCACCGCGAGCTGCGCTCGTACCCGCCCCTGCTGACCTTCCTGCGGGACGACCCGGCGACCGCCTTCCGGGTGCTGCTCACCGCCGAGCCCGGCGTGCACAGCCGCTTCGTCGAGCAGTGGCGCACGCTGCTCGACGAGCTCGTCGCCGCCGGCGAGCTGGTGCTCCCGATGAGCCCGTCGGACGCCGCCTTCGTCTTCGTGCGCATCGGTGAGTCCCTGCTGTACAGCGACCTGTTCGGCGACCGGGAACCCGACCTCGACCTCGCCTCACGCGTCCAGCGGGCCCTGCTGCGGACGTGAGACCGGGCGCCCCGCCCTGCCTGTCCCGCTGACGTGACGGACAGTGGCCACGACAGGCTGAGGCCGCCGGGGATCCCGGCCTGTGCCACCGAGGACGGGCGGTCCGTGCTGACCCACACCCGCCTCTGGGGGCTCCGCGACCGCTACGTGCTCGAGCTCGCCGATCCCGGGCGCGACGCGCGCGTCGCGATCGCCCTGGCGGTCTGCCTCGACGCCATGCAGAAGCGCTGACGCCGATCGCGCTCAGCCGTCGAGCAGGCGGGCGATCGGTGAGGTGCTGAGCTCCTGCAGGAGCTCGGACGGGTTGCCGTAGACGGCGACGGCTCCGGACTCCCGCAGCTCGCGCTCGCTGATGCCCCCCGTCCGCAGGCCGATGCACGCCACGCCCGCAGCCTTGGCCGCGCGGACGTCGAACACCGAGTCACCGACCATGACGGCCCGCTCCGGGCTGACCCCGACGGCGTCGAGCGCAGCCCGCACGATGTCGGGCGCCGGCTTGCTGCTCTCGACGTCAGAGGAGTTGACCACCGCCGCCACGACGTCGTCGCAGCCGATCTTGCGGCGGAAGTCCTCGACGTCCTCGTCGCTTCCGCTGGTGCAGTAGACGATCGACAGGCCCCGCTCGGCGCAGGCGCGGATCAGGTCCGCGACGCCGTGGAAGGCAAGGCACCGCTCCCGCAGCGGCTGCCAGCGCTCGTCGTGCCCCTCCACCACGCTCTCGTCCTCCCGGCCGACGAGCGTCTGGACCAGGTCGGAGGAACCGCGGCCGATGGATCGGTGGATGTCGAGGCACGAGACCTCGTAGCCGGCGGCCAGGAAGGACTCCCACCACGCGACGACGTGGAGGTAGACGGTGTCGAGCAGGGTGCCGTCGACGTCGAGGACGAGGGCCGCACCGGGGTTGACGGCGGGAGGTGATTGGGTCATGGTCCGCCCGTTACCCGGTGGACCCCGGGCCTCACCTGCACGTCGAGCACAGGAGGACGAGTGACCGGAGTGCCAGCCGACCAGCTGACCGACGAGGCCCTCGACCGGGAGCTCAAGCACCTGCACGAGACCCGCCACGACACGTTCCTGCACGGGAGCGAGGACGCCCTGGCGTTCCACACCAGCCGTACGGCCGAGCTGGAGCAGGAGTACCTGCGCCGCAACCCCGACCGGGTCGTGGACGCGCGGCGCACCCGCCACGGCTCGCGGGAGCTGTCCGGACAGGACTGACCGCCCGGCGGGAGACCACCCGCTGGGCACCACCGCAGGCAGCGGTGCGCCGATAGGGTCGCTGACATGACGACGACACCCTTGGGACGCGAGCCGGCGTCACCGGCCCGAGGGACCCGTCTGCCTCGCCCTGCGCGCCGCGCTCAGCTGCTGGGGGCGGCTCAGGAGGTCTTCGTCGCCCAGGGCTACCACTCGGCCGCCATGGACGACATCGCCGAACGCGCCGGCGTGAGCAAGCCGGTGCTGTACCAGCACTTCCCGAGCAAGCTCGAGCTCTACCTGGCGCTGCTCGACCAGGCGGCCGAGTCCCTCGTCGCGCGGGTGCGGCTCGGGCTGGAGTCCTCCACCGACAACCGGACGCGCGTCGCCGCGTCGGTCCGGGCCTACTTCGACTTCGTCGGGGGGGAGGGGACGGCCGGCGAGGGGGCCTTCCGCCTGGTCTTCGAGAGCGACCTGCGCAACGACCCGGCGGTCCACGAGCGGGTCGAGCGGATGACCCAGGGGTGCATCGACGCGATCGCCGACACGATCGCCCACGACACCGGCTACCGGGAGGAGGAGGCCCAGCTGCTGTCGGTGGGCCTGTCCGGGCTCATGGAGGTGGGGGCCCGCTGGTGGCTGAGCTCTCCCGACCGGATCCCGAAGGAACGGGCGATCGAGCTGCTGCTGGGCCTGGCCTGGCGTGGCATCTCCGGTGCGCCACGGACCAGCTGACCCTGCCGCACAGAGCGACGCACGTTCTGCCCAGGGCGGACGGACCGGCCGGTGCGCGCCGTACGCACTAGCCTTCGCGTCAGGTCACCCGTCCCGGCAGCACGACGAACAGGAGCCCTCCGTGGAGGTCAAGATCGGCGTGCAGTACGCCGTGCGCGAGCTCGTCCTCGAGAGCGCCCAGTCGCCCGACGAGGTCACCAAGGCGGTGTCCGACGCTCTCAAGGCCGACCTCGGGGTGCTGACGCTCGTCGACGAGAAGGGGCGCCGGATCCTCGTCCCCGCCGACAAGCTGGCCTACGTCGAGATCGCCGAGTCCGAGCAGCGACGGGTCGGCTTCGGCACCCTCTAGCGCCGCTTCGCCAGGCCTCGAGGCGCCCGGCAGGTGATCTGGACCATGCGCAGGTTCAGGCTGTGCGCAAGGCGGGCAAGAGAGATCGTGACCGGGCTACTCCGGCTCGCGACTCGAGGAGGCACTCATGCTCGGTTTCATTCTCTCCATGATCATCATCGGCGCCATCGCCGGATTCATCGCACGCGCGGTCGTGCCGGGCAAGGACAGCATGGGCATCCTGCAGACCATCGTCCTCGGCATCGTCGGCTCGTTCGTGGGCGGCTTCCTCGCCAGCCTGATCGGTCGTGGTGACGGCAGCTGGCTCAGCACCAGCGGCATCATCGGCTCCATCATCGGCGCGATCATCGCTCTGCTCGTCTACAACGCCGTCACCGGCAAGAAGAAGCGCACCCGCTCGCACGTCTGAGCCCAGCACGCTGACGAAGGCCGGTCCCCGCAGGGGGGCCGGCCTTCGCCGCTGTCCGGGTGCACCCCGCGGAGCTCAGTGCTGCAGCCCCAGCGCCTGCATCCTGGCGGTGTGGCCGTCGGTGAGACGGACCAGCAGCCGCCCCATGCTGGCCAGATCACCGCTGCCGCCCACGAGCAGCTCGGTCAGCGCGTCCCGTTCGACGGCGACGCGCTGCGCCTGGATCAGCGCCTCCCCGACGAGGCGTCGCGCCCACAGCGCGAGCCGCCCGGCGACAGCCGGGTCGGCCGCCGTCGCGGCCCGCACCTTCTCGACCGCGAAGCTCGCCTGCCCCGTGTCGGCCAGCACCTCGAGGACCAGGGCCCGCGAGGCGTCGTCCTGCACGAATGCCGCGACCTCGCGGTAGAAGTCAGTCGCCAGCCCGTCGCCGACGTAGGCCTTGATCAGGCTCTCGAGCCAGTCGTTGGGCGGGGTCGAGTCGTGGAACCCGTCGAGCGGCGCGACGAAGGGCCGCATCGCCTGCTCGGGGTCCACGCCGCTGGCGAGCAGGTGCTCGTGCAGCCTGCGGTAGTGCTCGAACTCCGCCGCGGCCATCGAGGCGAGCGCGTGCTTGTCCGACAGCGTCGGTGCCTTGCGGGCGTCCTCGGCGAGCCGCTCGAAGGCGGTCAGCTCGCCGTAGGCGAGCACCCCGAACAGGTCGATCGTGGCCGGGTCCAGCGGCGATGTCATGGCGCGATCCTGCCGTACACCGCCGCGTCGCCCCGGCCCGGTAGGCTGGACTCGACGGAGCGGCGCTCGCTGCTCCCGACCCTGTGCGTTGGCCGCTGTTCCCGCGGCGCGCCGGCTGGTCCTGCTGCCGCCTGGCAGCACGTGAGCTGTCCGCTGCGAGCCCGCTCCCGTCGTCGGTCGACGCGACCGCACCGAAGGGCAGTCCCCTGAGCACCGACTCCAGCACCGAGACCACTCCCGACCTGCACGCCTCCGAGGCGCCGACCGCCCCGGCCGAGAACGGCTTCGCTGCCCTCGGCGCCCTGCCGGAGACGGTCGAGGCGCTCGCGAAGATGGGGATCACGACCCCCTTCGCCATCCAGACCATGACCCTGCCGATCGCCCTGCAGGGCCACGACCTGATCGGGCAGGCCCGTACGGGCACCGGCAAGACCCTCGGCTTCGGCGTCCCCCTGCTGCAGCGGGTGAAGAGCAAGGCCGAGGGGGCCGACGGCGTGCCGCAGGCGCTGGTCGTCGTGCCGACCCGCGAGCTGGCGGTCCAGGTGGCGAAGGACCTCGAGAACGCCGGCAGCGTGCGCAGCATCCGGGTCGTCACCATCTACGGCGGCCGGGCCTTCGAGCCGCAGGTCGAGACGCTCCGCAAGGGCGTCGACGTCGTCGTGGGCACACCCGGCCGCCTGCTCGACCTCGCCCGCCAGGGGCACCTGAACCTCAACGCCGTGAGCGTGCTCGTCCTCGACGAGGCCGACGAGATGCTCGACCTGGGGTTCCTGCCCGACGTCGAGCGCATCCTCGAGCAGATCCACGGCGAGCGGCAGACGATGTTGTTCTCCGCGTCGATGCCCGGCCCGGTCGTTGCCATGGCCCGCCGCTTCATGACCCAGCCGACGCACATCCGGGCCGAGGAGCCGGACGAGAACCGCACCGTCCCGAACACGAAGATCTTCGTCTACCGCGCCCACTCGATGGACAAGGGCGAGATCCTCGCGCGCATCCTGCAGTCGAACGGCCGCGGCTTGACCATGGTCTTCTGCCGCACCAAGCGCACCTGCGACAAGGTCGCTGCCGACATGGTCGACCGCGGCTTCGCGGCCGCAGCCGTGCACGGTGACCTCGGTCAGGGAGCCCGCGAGCAGGCGCTGCGCGCGTTCCGCTCCGGGAAGATCGACGTCCTGGTCGCCACCGACGTCGCTGCCCGCGGCATCGACGTTCAGGACGTCACCCACGTCGTCAACTACCAGTGCCCCGAGGACGAGAAGGTCTTCCTGCACCGCATCGGGCGCACCGGGCGAGCCGGAGCCAACGGCGTGGCCGTCACGTTCGTCGACTGGGACGACTCCCCGAAGTGGGGCCTGATCAACAAGGCGCTCGACCTCACCTTCCCCGAGCCGATCGAGACCTACAGCTCCTCTCCGCACCTGTTCGCCGAGCTCGACATCCCGGTCGGCACGAAGGGCACGCTGC
>JAOPWP010000129.1 GCA_025965615.1 Frankiales bacterium | reverse complement strand
CCCGGCGACCTACACCTACGCCAACATCGAGACCCAGGCCGCGAGCTTCCGCCGCTACGCGATCAGCTTCGACTGGACACGGCGCCTGCACACGAGCGACCCCGAGTACTACCGCTGGACGCAGTGGATGTTCCTGCGGCTGCGCGAGCGGGGCCTGGCCTACCGCAAGAGCAGCGCGGTCAACTGGTGCCCGCAGGACCAGACCGTGCTCGCCAACGAGCAGGTCGTGCAAGGTGCGTGCGAGCGGTGCGGGGCGGTCGTCACCAAGCGCGAGCTGACCCAGTGGTTCTTCAAGGTGACCGACTACGCGGACCGCCTGCTCGACGACATGGAGCAGCTGCGCGGAGCGTGGCCCGACCGGGTCCTGCTCATGCAGAAGAACTGGATCGGCCGGTCACAGGGCGCCCACGTCGACTTCCTGGTCCGCCTGGCTGACGGCACCGACCGGGCGGTCACCGTCTTCACGACCCGACCCGACACGCTGTACGGCGCGACGTTCTTCGTCGTGGCCGCCGACGCGCCGCTCGCCCTCGAGCTCTGCGCCCCGGGCCGCGTCGCCGAGCTGGACGCCTACCGCCACCGCATCCGCGCGCTGTCCGACATCGAGCGCCAGTCCACCGACCGCGAGAAGACCGGCGTCGACCTGGGCGTGCAGGCACTCAACCCGGTGACCGGGAAGCAGATCCCCGTCTACGCCGCCGACTACGTGCTGGCGGACTACGGCACCGGCGCCATCATGGCGGTGCCGGCCCACGACCAGCGCGACCTCGACTTCGCACGCGCCTTCGACCTCCCGGTCCGTGTCGTGGTCGACACCGGCGAGGCCGACCCGGCCGGGTCCGGCGTCGCGACGGCCGGCGCCGGCGTGCTCGTCAACAGCGGGCCCTACGACGGGCTGGCGAAGGAGGAGGCGATCGCGCGGGTCGTCGCCGACCTCGAGGCGCGAGGAGGCGGTCGCGGGGCGATCAACTACCGCCTGCGCGACTGGCTCATCTCGCGCCAGCGCTTCTGGGGCGCGCCGATCCCGATCGTCCACTGTGCGGCCTGCGGCGAGGTCTCGGTGCCGGACGACCAGCTGCCGGTGCGCCTGCCGGACCTGCGCGGCGCCGCGCTCAAGCCGGCGGGCACGTCCCCGCTCGGTGCTGCGACCGACTGGGTCGCGACGACGTGCCCGTCGTGCGGCGGCCCGGCGACGCGTGACACCGACACGATGGACACCTTCGTCGACTCCTCCTGGTACTTCCTGCGGTTCTGCTCCCCGGGCTACGAGGACGGCCCGTTCGACCCCGACGCCGTCCGCGAGTGGATGCCGGTCGCGCAGTACGTCGGGGGCGTCGAGCACGCGATCCTGCACCTGCTCTACAGCAGGTTCTTCACCAAGGTCCTGCAGGACATGGGCATGATCGACTTCGGCGAGCCCTTCACCCGGCTGATGAACCAGGGCCAGGTCATCAACCAGGGCAAGGCGATGAGCAAGTCGCTGGGCAACGGCATCGACCTCGGTGCCGAGCTGTCCCGGTTCGGCGTCGACGCCGTACGCCTGACCGTCGTGTTCGCCGGGCCGCCCGAGGACGACATCGACTGGGCCGACGTCTCACCAGCCGGATCGGTCAAGTTCCTCGCCCGCGTGGCCCGGCTCGCCGAGGACGTCGGGCTCCTGGCCGGCGACGGCCGCGACGCCGCGATCGACAAGGCGGTCGCCAAGACGGTCGACGAGGTCACCCGCCTGATCGAGGCGCAGCGGCTCAACGTCGCCGTCGCCCGCTTCATGGAGCTCACGTCCGCGCTGCGCAAGGCCGTCGACGCGGGTGCCGCAGGGGCGGCCTCCCTGCGAGAGGGCGTCGAGTCGCTGGCGATCATGCTGAGCTGCTTCGCTCCCTACACCGCCGAGGAGGCCTGGTCGCGCCTCGGGCACGACGTCGTCGCCGGCGACTCGGTGCACGCGACCACCTGGCCGACCGTCGTCCCGGCGCTGCTGGTCGACGAGACGGTCACCTGCGTCGTGCAGGTCGCGGGCAAGCTGCGCGACCGGCTCGACGTCGCGCCCGACATCGCCGAGGACGACCTGCGAGCCCTCGCGCTCGCCAGCGACGGGGTGGTCAAGGCGCTCGACGGCCGCGGCGTGAAGCTCGTGGTCGTCCGCGCTCCGAAGCTCGTCAACGTCGTCCCGGCCTGAGGGGACTCGCTAGCCTGCCGCCCATGACCCGTGTGGCGGTGGTGACCGACAGCACGGCCTACCTGTCACCCGGGCTCGCGGACGCGCACGGCATCTCCGAGGTGCCCCTGCACGTCGTCCTCGGGACCCGCACCGGCGCCGAGGGGCTGGAGGTCTCGCCCGGTGACGTGGCGGCGGCGCTCGCCGAGCGCCGGGTGCAGGTCTCCACGTCGCGCCCCACGCCGCACGAGTTCGCGGCGGTCTACCGCGCGACCGGCGCGACGTGCCTGGTGTCGGTGCACCTGTCCGCAGAGCTGTCCGGGACCTACGAGGCTGCCACTCTCGCGGCCGCCGAGGTCGCCGACGAGGGCATCGAGGTGCACGTCGTCGACAGCCGCACGATCGCCATGGGGCTGGGCTTCGCGGTGCTGGCGGCCGCCAGGGCTGCGGCCGTCGGCGGGGACATCGACGAGGTCACCGCGGCGGCGGTCGACCGGGCCGCTGCGACGGACACGCTGTTCTACGTCGACACGCTGGAGCACCTGCGGCGCGGCGGGCGGATCGGGGCCGCTGCGGCCCTGTTCGGGGCAGCGCTCGCGGTCAAGCCGCTCCTGCTCGTCCGGGACGGGCGGATCGCTCCGCTCGAGAAGGTGCGGACGGCCTCTAAGGCGCTGGCGCGGTTGGAGGCGCTGGTCGTCGAGCGGGCCGGAGAGGCCCAGGTCGACCTGGCCGTCCACCACCTCGCCGCGCCCGACAAGGCGGAGGCCCTCGCTGCCCGGTTGCAGGAGAGCCTCCCGCGGATCGTCGACCTCCACGTGTCGGAGGTGGGCGCTGTCGTGGGCGCCCACGTCGGCCCGGGGCTGCTCGGAGTCGTCGTCAGCCGACGGTGAAGGCCCTCCGGAGGCCGAGTCCGAAGCGTGACCAAGGCGTGTCCGGACGCCTCGTGCGGATCGGCGCCTCGTGCGGCTAGCGTGCGGACGATCCGCGGGTGCCCTACAGGGAACCCCGCACCCAGTCGACAGGGGAACACCTTGCGCCTCTCCCAGAACGGCCGCCTGCGCTTCGCGGCGGTCCTGACCGTAGCCAGCCTCGGGATGGTGGCCTGCGGGTCGTCCGGGAACGACGACACCGCTGCCCCGGCCGCTCCGAGCGGCTCGGCCGCCCCGAAGAGCGCCGTCAAGGTCGGTCTGGCCTACGACGTGGGTGGCCGCGGAGACCGCTCCTTCAACGACGCTGCCGCCGCAGGCCTCGACAAGGCCGTCAAGGAGCTCGGCATCACCAAGGAGGAGCTCAGCCCCAACGCCTCCGGCAGCGACCGCGGTGACAACCTGCGCGCACTGGCCGAGGACGGCTTCAACCCGGTCATCGCGGTGGGCTTCGCCTACGCCGAGTCCCTCGAGCCGGTTGCCGCGGACTTCCCGAACACCACCTTCCTCATCGTCGACGACTCCTCGGTCAAGGCCCCGAACGTCAAGGCCCTGCTGTTCGCCGAGGAGCAGGGCTCCTTCCTGGTCGGAGCGGCCGCCGCCCTCAAGAGCACGAGCGGCAGCATCGGCTACATCGGCGGCGTCGAGACGCCCCTGCTGAAGAAGTTCCAGGCGGGCTTCGCCGCCGGCGCCAAGCAGGTCAAGCCGGGCATCAAGGTGCAGGCCAAGTACCTCAGCCAGCCGCCGGACTTCTCCGGCTTCGGCTCTCCGGACAAGGGCAAGGAGACCGCCAACGGCATGTACGACTCCGGCGCCGACGTCGTCTACGCCGCGGCGGGCGGTTCGGGCACGGGCGTCTTCCAGTCGGCCCTCGCCAAGAAGAAGCTGGCGATCGGTGTCGACTCCGACCAGTACGAGTCGGTCGGTGACAAGACGCTGCAGCCGGTCATCATCACGTCCATGCTCAAGCGGGTGGACGTGGCCGTCTTCGAGACGCTCGAGAAGTTCACCAAGAAGACCCCGATCCCGGCCGAGACCGTCTTCGACCTGTCGATCGACGGGGTCGGCTACTCCGAGTCCGGCGGGTTCGTGAAGGACATCAAGCCGCAGCTCGAGGACCTGAAGGCGAAGATCATCGCAGGGACGATCAAGGTCCCGACCACCCCGTAGGCCTCCGCTCCCGCGGTCCGGCTGCGGCCTGGTGCCGGACCGCGGGAGGCGCCTGCGTCCTTCCCGATCCACGTGTCCTTCCCGATCCACGTGTCCTTCCCGATCCACGTATCGGAGCCCTCGTGAGCGTGCCGTTTCCGGCGTCCGCCCCCTCTGCCGAGATACCTGTCGTCCGGCTCGAGGGGATCACCAAGCGCTTCCCCGGTGTCGTCGCCAACCGCGACGTGACCCTGTCCGTGCGGGCCGGTGAGGTCCACGCCGTCGTCGGGGAGAACGGGTCCGGCAAGTCGACCCTCATGAAGATCCTGTACGGCATGCAGCGGCCGGACGAGGGGACCATCTCGGTCCGCGGGGAGCAGGTCCGCTTCAGCAACCCCGGCGACGCGATCGCGGCCGGGATCGGCATGGTGCACCAGCACTTCATGCTGGCCGACAACCTGACCGTCCTCGAGAACGTCGTCCTGGGAGCCGAGCCGAAGCGGGGGCTGCGCCTCGACACCGCCGCCGCCCGTACGAGGATCGTCGACCTCGGGGAGCGGTACGGCCTCGACGTCGACCCCGACTCCCTGGTGGAGGAGCTGGGGGTCGGTGACCGTCAGCGGGTCGAGATCCTGAAGGTGCTCTACCGCGGCGCCAGGGTCCTCATCCTCGACGAGCCCACGGCCGTGCTCGTTCCGCACGAGGTCGACGAGCTGTTCGCGTCCCTGGCGGGGCTCCGGGCCGAGGGGGTGTCGGTCATCTTCATCAGCCACAAGCTCGACGAGGTGTTGCGGGTCGCCGACGCGGTGACCGTGCTGCGCCAGGGCGCGACGGTCAGGACGGTCGATCCCCGCGAGGTCACGGCGCGAGAGCTGGCCGAGCTGATGGTCGGCAGCGAGCTCCCCACGCCCGAGACGCGCGAGTCGACCGTCACCTCCGTCGTCGAGCTCGCCGTCGAGCACCTGGTGGTGCGCTCCACCGACGGCCGCGTCGTCGTCGACGACGTGTCCTTCGAGGTCCACCGCGGCGAGGTGCTCGGCGTGGCGGGGGTGGCCGGCAACGGACAGGCCGAGCTGGTCGAGGCCCTGCTCGGGCTCCGCCCGTCGACCGGCACGGTCCGGCTCGGTGGGGCCGACCTGTCCGACGCGACCACCCGGCAGCGCCGCGAGGCCGGGATCGGCTACATCCCCGAGGACCGCCACCGGCAGGGCCTGCTGCTGTCGGCCTCGCTGTGGGAGAACCGCGTGCTCGGCCACCAGGGCCGTGCCGCCTTCCGCAGGGGGCCGTGGATCGACCGCAAGGCCGCGCGCAAGGACACCGAGCGGATCGTGCAGGAGTACGGCGTGCGCACGCCCGGCATCGGCGTGCCGGCCTTCGCGCTGTCCGGCGGCAACCAGCAGAAGCTCATCGTCGGGCGCGAGATGAGCGGCGACCCGTCGCTGCTCGTGGCGTCGCACCCGACCCGGGGGGTGGACGTCGGCGCGCAGGCAGCGCTGTGGGACCACCTCCGACACGCGCGCCGGTCGGGGCTCGCCGTCCTGCTCGTGTCCGCCGACCTCGAGGAGCTGATCGGCCTGTCCGACCGCCTGGTCGTCATGCTGCGCGGTCGCCTCGTCGCCGAGGTCGACCCGTCCGACACCACGCCGGAGAGCCTGGGGAGCGCCATGACCGGAGCGAGCGCGTGAGCCTGCTGAGCCCCGAGCGCGCCGAACCCGCACCGGTCCCGCCGCCGTCGAGAGCCACGCCCCGCTTCGACCTGCGCCGGCTGGGCCTCGCCCTCGCCGCGCCGCTGCTGGCCGTGGTGGTGGCTCTGGCCGTCGCCGCGATCGCCCTGCTGGTCAGCGGCAGCAATCCCGCCACCGTCTACGCCCGCATGCTCAGCG
This sequence comes from Frankiales bacterium, assembly GCA_025965615.1. Lineage (GTDB taxonomy): Bacteria > Actinomycetota > Actinomycetes > Mycobacteriales > SCTD01 > SCTD01. The sequence goes on along the minus strand of JAOPWP010000129.1, from coordinate 10,626 downwards.
AGGGCACGACGCTGCGCTCCCTGCTCATCACCGTCAACAACGCCGTACCCCTCTACCTGTCGGGCCTCGCCGTGGCCCTCGGGTTCCGCATGGGGCTGTTCAACATCGGGGTCGAGGGCCAGTATCAGCTGGCCGCGCTCCTCGCCGCGGCGGCGGGGGCCGCGGTCGTGCTCCCCGGCCCGCTGCACCTCGTCTTCGTCGTGCTGGTGGCGATGGTCGTGGGTGCGCTCTGGGCCGGTGTCGCCGCCGTCCTGAAGACGGCCCGGGGGGTCAGCGAGGTCATCTCGACGATCATGCTCAACGTGATCGCCGGTGGGATCGCCGCCTACCTGCTCTCGACCTACCTGCAGGAGCGGGTGGTGGGCAGCAACAACAGCCGTACGCCCCGGCTCGAGGAGAGCGCCCGCTTCCCGAACCTCGACCCCGTCCTGCGCTCGTTCGGCGTCGAGCCGCCCCAGGGCACCCGGCTGGGGGGCTTCCTGCTCGTCGCGATCGTCGTCGGCTTCCTGTACTGGCTGCTGGTGAGCCGGTCCCGGTTCGGCTTCGACCTGCGGGCGACCGGGCTGTCCCCCTCGGCGTCGGTCGCGAGCGGGGTCGACGCCAAGCGCATGACGATCGTGACGATGCTGATGTCGGGGGCGATCGCCGGCCTGGTCGGCATGCCCCAGCTCGTCGGCAGCTCCTACGCCTACGGCCTCGACTTCACCTCGGGGCTCGGCTTCACCGGCATCGGCGTGGCCCTGCTCGGCCGGGGCTCGCCGGTGGGTGTGGCGATCGGCGCCCTGCTGTTCGCCTTCCTCGAACGGTCGTCCGCGACGCTCCAGCGGATCGACGTCCCGACCGAGATCTACGTGATCATGCAGGGCTCCATCGTGCTGTCGGTCGTCGTCGCCTACGAGGCGGTACGCCGGCTCGGCGTCGCCCAGGCCGAGCGGTCGGTCCGCCGGGCCGTCGACCCCGAGGTCGCCGGATGAGCGCGCCCACCACGGCCGTCCCCGCACCCGGCGGTGCCGGGCCGGCCGGGACCGGCCGGAAGCGCCTGCGCTCCCTGTCGCTGCGCCCGCGCAACGTCGCGCTCGGTGCCGGCCTGCTGCTGGTCCTGCTGTCCACCGTGCGGGTGATCAGCGGCGCCGAGGACATCACGAGCAGCGGCACCTTCGGAGCGGCGCTCCGGCTGGCCGTGCCGATCGGCCTCGCCGGTCTCGGCGGCCTGTGGGCCGAGCGGGCCGGCATCGTGAACATCGGGCTCGAGGGCATGCTCATCCTCGGCACCTGGTTCGGCGCGTGGGCCGGCTTCTCCTACGGACCCTGGGTCGGCGTCGGTGCCGCCATCGCAGCGGGGGCCCTCGGTGGGCTCCTCCACGCCCTCGCCACCGTCACCTTCGGGGTCGACCACGTCGTCTCGGGCGTCGCGATCAACCTGCTCGGCGGCGGCATCGCGCGCTACCTGTCCTCCCTCGCCTACGGCGGTGACGACCGTCCGCCCGGCTCAGGGCAGACGCAGTCGCCGACGGTCGAGGCCCTGCCGACGGTGAGCCTCCCGGTCCTGTCGGACGGGCCGGACCTGCTGGGCAAGCTCGAGGACCAGGGGTGGTTCCTGCTCTCCGACGCGGCCGGCATCCTGCGCGGGCTGACCGGTGACGTGTCGCTGCTGACCCTGCTGGCGGTGCTGCTGATCCCGTTCAGCGTGTTCGTCCTGTGGCGCACCGCCTTCGGTCTCCGCCTGCGCTCGGTGGGCGAGAACCCCGTCGCCGCCGACTCACTCGGCGTCGCGGTCTACCGCTTCAAGTACGCGGCCGTCATCATCTCCGGGGCCCTGGCCGGTCTCGGTGGGGCCGCGCTCGTCATCGGCTCGATCTACCGCGAGGGGCAGACGGCCGGCCGCGGCTTCATCGGGCTCGCCGCGGTGATCTTCGGCAACTGGCGCCCCGGTGGGCTGGCGGCCGGCGCCGGCCTGTTCGGCTACGCCGACGCCGTCCAGCTCCGCGCCGGAGGCGCGGTCCGCGGCCTGCTGCTGTTCGTGGCGCTCCTGCTCGTGGTCGTCGCGATCCGGCAGGCGATCCTGCGCAAGATCCCCCTCGCGGTCGCCGCGCTGCTCATCGGCGGTGCCTTCTTCCTCTGGTACGCCACCGTCGACTCGGTGCCGTCCCAGCTGGTCGGCTTCACACCGCACCTGGTGACGCTCCTGGTCCTCGCGGTGGCCTCGCAACGACTCAGACCCCCGGCCGCGGACGGCCAGCCCTACCGGCGAGGGCAGCAGACATGACCGACTGGGACGGCCTGCGCCGGGCTGCCACGGAGGCGGCGCAGCGGGCCTACGCGCCCTACTCCCGGCTGCAGGTCGGCGTGGCTGCCCTCGTCGACGACGGGCGGCTGCTGCAGGCGTGCAACGTCGAGAACGCGTCGTACGGCCTCACGCTGTGCGCCGAGTGCGGTCTCGTGTCGCAGCTGCACGCCAGCGGGGGAGGCATGCTCACCGCCCTGGCCTGCCGCTCCGGCGCCGGCGAGCTGCTCATGCCCTGCGGTCGCTGCCGGCAGCTGCTGTGGGAGCACGGGGGCGCCGCCCTGGTGGTCGACTCGCCGCGGGGTCCGGTGCCCATGACCGAGGTGCTGCCTGACGCGTTCGGCGCCCGGGACCTGCCGTGAGCGGTGCCATCGAGGTCATCGCGACCAAGCGCGACGGCGGCGAGCTCAGCGACGACCAGGTGCGGTGGGTGCTCGAGGCCTACGTGCGGGGTGAGGTCGCTCCGGAGCAGATGAGCGCCCTGCTCATGGCGATCGTGTGGCGCGGCCTGTCGCCGGCCGAGCTCTCGGCCTGGACGTCGGCGATGGTGGCGAGCGGGACGCGCATGGACCTGTCGGGCACCGGCCGCCCGGTCGTCGACAAGCACTCCTCCGGTGGCGTCGGTGACAAGGTCTCGCTCGTCGTGGCGCCGCTCGTGGCCGCCCTGGGGGTCGCGGTCCCGAAGCTGTCGGGGCGCGGCCTGGGCCACACCGGCGGCACGCTCGACAAGCTGGAGTCGATCCCGGGCTGGCGGGCAGACCTGTCCACGGCCCAGTTCCTCGGGCAGCTGCGCTCGGTGGGCGCCGTGATCGCCTCAGCAGGGGCAGATCTCGCACCCGCCGACAAGCAGCTCTACGCCCTGCGCGACGTCACCGCGACGGTCCCCTCGATCCCGCTGATCGCCAGCTCGATCATGAGCAAGAAGATCGCCGGGGGCGCCGACGCGGTCCTGCTCGACGTGAAGGTGGGCGCCGGTGCGTTCATGCCGGACCTCGACTCGGCCCGCCTGCTCGCCCAGACCATGGTCGGGCTGGGACGCGACGCCGGCGTCCGCACGGTCTGCCTGCTCACCTCCATGGAGGCGCCGCTGGGCCGCGCGATCGGCAACGCGCTCGAGGTCGCCGAAGCGGTCGAGGTGCTGTCGGGTGGTGGACCGGCCGACCTGCGCGAGGTGTGCCTGGCGGTCGCCACCGAGATGCTGGCGCTCGGCGGGCTGCCGCAGGACCCCGGCCCGGCCCTCGCCGACGGGCGCGCCCTCGAGGTGTGGCGCCGCATGGTGGACGCCCAGGGCGGCGATCCCGGGGCGGCCCTGCCCTCGGCGCCGCTCGTCGAGGTCGTCGAGGCTCCCCGGTCCGGTCACCTCGTACGTCTCGACGCCCTCGCCGTGGGCACCGCGGCCTGGCGGCTCGGTGCCGGTCGGGCCCGCAAGGAGGACTCCGTCGACCCCGCGGCCGGTGTCGTCCTGGGGGCGTCGCTGGGGGAACGGGTCGAGGCGGGTCAGCCACTGCTCACGCTCCACGCGTCCTCGCGGGAGCGGATCGCCGACGGCCGGGCCGCACTCGACGGCTCCTACGACATCTCCGACGAGCCGCAGCCGCTCGCTCCGCTCGTCCTCGAGAAGGTGGGCTGAACCGTGCCGCAGCTGATAGCGAACCCGGTCCGGGTGCCGGTTCCCGGTGGCAAGCAGATCGAGGAGTACGTCGGCCGGGCGAGCACCGGCACCGCAGCCGTCTCGGTGGCGCACATGCGCTCGCCCGCGGGATGGCAGGAGCCGGCCCAGACCCCGGAGTTCGACGAGGTGACCCTCGTGCTGGGTGGCGCCGTGCACGTCGAGCACGACGACGGGGTCCTCGTCGTCTCAGCCGGTCAGGCCGTGCTGACCCGGGCCGGCGAGCGGGTCCGCTACACCACCCCCGAGGGGGCCGACTACGTCGCGATCTGCCTGCCGGCGTTCGCGGCCGACACCGTGCACCGGGAGGGCTGAGTGCTCGAGCCGACTCAGGTGGCCGACGGCGGGCGGGACGGGCGCCTCACCGTCCACCTCGTCGAGGCCGGCGCGCACGACCCGTCCGACAACTGGCTGCGACGACCGGCTGACCTGCCGGCGAAGGGGTTCTGATGAGTACCGATCTCGCCCGACCCACCCTGGAGCAGATCCGGCGTGCCCCGAAGGTGCTGCTGCACGACCACCTCGACGGGGGCCTGAGGCCCGGCACGGTGGTCGACCTGGCGGCGGAGGACGGCTACGACCGGCTGCCCACGACCGACCCCGAGGAGCTCGGCCGCTGGTTCCGCGAGAACGCCGACGCCGGGTCCCTTCCGCGCTACCTCTCGACGTTCGCCCACACGGTCGGTGTGATGCAGACCCGCAGCTCGCTGGTGCGGGTCGCCAGGGAGTGCGCCGAGGACCTGGCGGCCGACGGCGTCGTCTACGCCGAGGTGCGCTTCGCCCCCGAGCTGCACCTCGAGGCCGGCCTGAGTCTCGACGAGGTCGTGGAGGCGGTCCAGGAGGGCTACCGCCAGGGCTGCGCCGACGCCCCGATCGAGGTGGTGAGCCTGCTGACCGCGATGCGCCACGCGGCCCGCTCGCTCGAGATCGCCGAACTGGCCGTGCGTCACCGGGACAAGGGGGTCGTCGGCTTCGACATCGCCGGAGCCGAGGCCGGTTACCCGCCGAGCCGGCACCTGGCGGCCTTCCAGCACATGCAGCGCGAGAACGGCCACTTCACGATCCACGCCGGCGAGGCCTTCGGGCTCCCGTCGATCTGGGAGGCGCTCCAGGAGTGCCACGCCGACCGCCTCGGCCACGGGGTGCGCATCGTCGACGACGTGTCCGTCGACACCAAGGGCCATGCCACGCTCGGCCGGCTGGCGCAGTACGTCCGCGACACCCGCATCCCGCTCGAGATGTGCCCGTCCAGCAACGTGCAGACGGGCGCCGCACCGTCGATCGCCGAGCACCCGATCGGGCTGCTGCGCCGGCTGCAGTTCCGCGTGACGGTCAACACCGACAACCGCCTCATGAGCGGCGTCAGCCTCAGCAGCGAGCTCGCCGCCCTGGTCGAGGCGTTCGACTACGGCTGGGGTGACCTGCGCTGGCTGACGATCAACGCCATGAAGAGCGCGTTCATCCCCTTCGACGAGCGGCTCGCGCTGATCGAAGACGTGATCAAGCCGGGCTACGCCGCGCTGTCGGGCTGACCCGGACGGTCAGTACGCCGCCGGGCTCGGCCGCGTGTTGATCCGGTAGCTGCCGTTTTCGACCCGCAACGCTGCCTGGCTCAGCCGCACGGCGTACTCCCGGGCGTGGTGGGAGCAGAACAGCAGCTCGCCGGCGAGCAGGACAGCCCGGTGGAAGGCCTGGGCGCCGCAGCGGTCACAGCGGTCGAGCGCCGTGAGCTCAGCCACGGGCGTCACGGTCTGGTTCATGGTGGAGTCCTCCCGTCGGGCCGTTGCTCTCCCATCGGCAGCGGGCCGGCCGGACACGAGGCCCCAGGACGAGCAGTCTCAGCGACCTGCGCTCAGGTGTGGAGGCCGTCGAGCACGGCCCGGGTGCCGGACAGGCCCAGCCGCGAGGCGCCGGCCTCGAGCATCGACAGCGCCGTCGCGGTGTCCCGGATGCCCCCGCTCGCCTTGACGCCCAGGCGGTCGCCGACGGTCTGCCGCATCAGCCGCACGGCCTGAAGCGAAGCCCCACCGGCCGGGTGGAAGCCGGTGGACGTCTTGACGAACTGCGCACCGCCGGCCTCCGAGCGCCGGCACGCCTCGACGACCTGCTCGGGGCTGAGGGCCGCGGTCTCGAGGATCACCTTCAGGAGCACGTCGCCGCAGGCCGCCTTGACCTCGCTGTCGTGGGCGCCGGACGGGAACCCCACCACGGTGCAGACGGCGATCCCGTCGGGCAGCGACACCGGGAGCCGCGACGGTGACACGCAGACCGAGAACGTCCCGAGCTCAGCGGCCTCGGCGCACAGGGCGACCACCTGCTCGTCGGTCGCCTCCGGCTTGAGCAGCGTGTGATCGACGGTGCGGGCGAGTGACTCGCGGGTCCACGTCATGGCGTCACGCTAGGCGCCGCCCGGGTCAACCGAGCCCGAGGCGCGCGTCGACCGCTGCGGCCAGCGCGTCGAGGGCACCCGGTTCCGGGTCCACCAGCTCCAGGTAGGCCTTCAGCTTGGGCTCGGTCCCGCTGGGTCGGACGACCACCCGCCCCGCGACCAGCCGGTGGACGAGCACGTCGTCGGCGGGCTGCTCGACGGCCACCACGACCTGCTCGCCGTACGAGGCCGGGGGATCGGCCCGAAGGTCGTCGACGGCAGCGGAGATGCGGGCGAGGTCGTCGACGCGGTAGGACAGCTGGCGGGTCTCGTGGCGCCCGTGGCGGCGCTCGAGGTCGGCCAGCCGGTCCAGCAGGGTGCGCCCCCGCGCCTTCTCCTCCGCAGCCAGGTCGGCGACCAGCAGCGCCGCGGACACGCCGTCCTTGTCGCGGACGAGCCGGGGAGCCACGGCCACCCCGAGCGCCTCCTCGTAGGCGTAGAGCAGGTCACCTGTGCCTGCGTCGGCCCGGGCGAGGTGCTTGAAGCCGGTGAGCGTCTCGCTGAACGGCACGTCGTACGCCTCGGCGATCCGCCCGAGCATGCTCGAGCTGACGATCGTCGTCGCCACCCGTCCGCGTGCCCCGTGGGACAGCAGGTGGTCCGCGAGCAGGACGCCGGTCTCGTCCCCGCGCAGCGGCCGGTCGCCCACCGCCACGGCGATCCGGTCGGCGTCCGGATCCGAGGCGATCGCCACGTCCGCGCCCGTCGAGGCCGACAGGGCCAGAAGCAGGTCGAGGGCTCCCGGCTCCTCCGGATTCGGGAAGGCGACGCTCGGGAAGTCGGGGTCGGGCTCGGCCTGCTCGGAGACGACGGCGGGCGGTGCGTAGCCCGCGCCGGAGAAGGCGGCCAGGACGGTCTGGAGGCCGACCCCGTGCAGCGGGGTGTAGGCGACCGAGACGTCGCGGTGGCGGGTCAGCGGGACGCGCGTGAGTTCCTCGAGGTACTCCGACAGCACCTGGTCGTCGAGGACGGTCGCCGTGCCCAGTGGGAGGTCGAGGACCGCGGCGACGGCGGCGATCTGGCGCTCCACCTGCTCGTCGACCGGCGAGGGCAGCTGCGCCCCGTCCGCGAGGTAGACCTTGATGCCGTTGTCCTGCGCCGGGTTGTGGCTGGCCGTGACCATGACGCCCGCGTCGGCTCCCAGCCGCAGGACGGCGAAGGCCAGGACCGGAGTCGGCAGCGGGCGGGGGAGCAGGAGGGCGCGGTGCCCGGCGCCGGCCAGGACGGCCCCGACGTCGTCGCAGAACTCGCGGCTGCCGTGGCGTGCGTCGAGCCCGACGACGACCGTGGCGCCCGGCCCGCGCTCGGCCGTCAGGTGGGCGGCGAGCCCCGCGGCCGTACGACGGACGACCGCGCGGTTCATCCCGTTGGGCCCGCCCCGCACCGGGCCGCGCAACCCGGCGGTGCCGAAGTGCAGGGGCGCCGAGAAGCGGTCGGCGAGGGCGTCGTCGTCGGCGGCCTCGAGCAGCGCGGTGAGCTCCGCCCGGGTGGTGGGGTCGGGGTCGTCGGCGATCCAGGCCCGGACCCGCCCGTGGAGGCCGCTCACAGCTGCCCCAGGACCTCGGCCAGCAGCGAGCCGACGCGAGCCGCCGACGACGCTCCGGCCTCGAGGACCTCGGCGTGGTCGAGGGGCTGGCCGGTCATGCCCGCCGCCAGGTTGGTCACGAGCGAGATGCCCAGCACCTCCAGGCCCTCGGCCCTCGCGGCGATGGCCTCCAGTGCCGTGGACATGCCGACCAGGTCGGCGCCGAGTGCGCGCAGCATGCGCACCTCGGCGGCGGTCTCGTAGTGCGGGCCGGGCAGCGCGGCGTAGACGCCCTCGACCAGCGACGGGTCCACTGCCTGCACCACGGCCCGCAGCCGGGCGCTGTAGAGGTCGACCAGGTCGACGAAGCGCGGGCCGACCAGGGGCGAGGTCGCGGTGAGGTTGAGGTGGTCGCTCACCAGGACCGGCTGCCCGACCGACAGCCCCTCGCGGATGCCTCCCGCCGCGTTGGTCAGGACGATCGTGCGGCAGCCGGCGGCGGCTGCGACGCGCACCCCGTGCACCACGGGCTCGACACCCTTGCCCTCGTAGAGGTGGGTCCGGCCGAGGAGCACCATGACCCGCTGCCCGCCGACCTGCAGGGAGCGGATGCGGCCGGCATGCCCGGCGACGGCCGGCGGCAGGAACCCGGGCAGGTCGGTCACCGGCACGTCGACGTCGGCGGCGCCGAGAGCGTCGGCAGCCGGCACCCACCCGGAGCCCATGACGAGGGCGACGTCGTGCGTGGCGGCCCCGGTGAGGGAGGACCAGCAGGCGGCGGCATCAGCTGCGGGGGAGGTCACCTGCGGACGGTATCGGCTCCCCGCCGGGCCCGGGCTGCCGCGCTGGCTAGCCTGGGCCGCATGGCCAGTCCGCCGGCGGTCCCCTCCCGGCGATGAGCGCGCTGCTGGTCGTGGCAGCGCTGGTCGGGTACACGGCCGGCGCGGTCTCGCCGGCCACCCTCGTCGCCTCGCGCCGGGGCGTCGACCTGCGGGGCGTCGGCTCGGGGAACCCGGGTGCCGCCAACGTCGGCCGGGCGCTCGGCCGCAGGACAGGTGTCACCGTCGCCCTGCTCGACGTCGTCAAGGGCCTCCTGCCGGCAGCGGGCTTCGGGATGGTCGATCACCGGGCCGGCCTCGTGGCGGGGTTCGCGGCCGTGATCGGGCACGTCTCCTCGCCCTTCCTGCGCGGCCGCGGCGGCAAGGGCGTGGCCACGGCCGCGGGCGCGGTGCTCGGCTCGCATCCCCTGTGGGCTGTGGTCGTCGTCGGCGTGTGGGTCCTCGTGCTCCTCGCGAGGCGCTGGATCGCCCTCGCCTCGATCGCCGCAGCGGTCGCCCTCCCCGTGGTCGCGGTCCTGGCCGGCGAGGACGTGCTCTGGGCCCTCGGCCTCGCCGTCGTCCTGGTCGTGCGCCACCGGCCGAACGTCGTACGCCGGCTGGCGCTGCGGCGGGAGGAGTCGCCCTGATCGGCCGCAGCTCCCGTCCACAGGGACAGCAGCCGTCCACAGGGCGTCCTCGCGCCGCCCGGAAAGGCTGAGGGCTCCCTAGCGTCCGCGGGGTGCGCTTCCTCCGTCGTCCGCCAGCCTCCTCGGGGGTCGCTGCGGGGGAGCGGATCGGCGGGCTGCTCCCCAGGAGCGGGGGATGGGTCCCGCCGGAGGAGGAGCCGGACGGGGCCCCGGTCGAGGACGAGGTCTGGGACGAGGTCGAGGGGGCGTCGTGGTCGCCGCCCCCCGCTGACGCTCAGCGCTCGTGGGAGTCGAGCCCGGCGCGCGAGCCGGTCGGCCCGGAACCGCCCACCCCCGAGCGAGGCAGCCCTCGGGGCAGCCTCCTGCCGGTCTCCGTGCGCACGGGGCGGTTCGACCCGGGTCGTCGCGGCGCGGCCGCCCTCGTCGCCGTCACGGTGCTGGCTGCGCTCCTGGCCGGGACCGTCGTCCTGCGCGGACGTCCTGAGCAGGTCGTGGTCCCCGAGGTCGTCGACCGAGGTCGCGCCGCCGCCTCGCCGGGAGCCACCCCGGGGGCTGCCCCGGGGGCCACCTCCGAGCTGGTCGTGGCCGTGGCGGGGCAGGTCGCCCGGCCCGGGGTCGTGCGGCTGCCCCCCGGGAGCCGGGTCGCCGACGCGGTGGAGGCCGCCGGTGGGGTAGCACCGGGCGGGTCCCCCGGGCTGCTCAACCTGGCGCGCAAGCTCGTGGACGGCGAGCAGGTCCTCGTCGGGGTCGACCCCCCGCCCGGCGCTGCGGGGCAGGCGGGCGCAGCGACCCGTCCCAGCGCGTCCGGTCTGCTCGACCTCAACACCGCGACCGCCTCGGACCTCGACGCACTGCCCGGGATCGGGCCGGTCCTCGCGCAGCGGATCGTCGACTGGCGGACCGACAACGACCGGTTCGGCAGCGTCGAGCAGCTCCGCGAGGTCACCGGCATCGGCGAAGCCAAGTTCCAGGACCTCAAGGCGAAGGTGACCGTCTGATGCGCGCCAGCCAGCTCCCAGACGCCGGTGACGGGCTCGACCTGAGGCTGGCGGCCCCGGCTCTCGGGACGTGGCTGGTCGCCTGGCAGGGACGGCTCCTGCCTCCCGGGGTCCTGCTCGGTCTGGCGGCCGCAGCTCTGCTGGCTGCCGTCGCCGTGCTCTGCCTCGGCCGGAGCCGCCCGGCCCGGGGGCGGCCGGGCCGCCGAGGCCTCGCCTGGGTGGTGGCGGCGACCCTCGGGTGCGTCTCCGCCTCCGCG
>JAOPWP010000112.1 GCA_025965615.1 Frankiales bacterium | reverse complement strand
CGCGGCGGCCGGCAAGCGGTGACCGGGGTGTCGGGCTTCCCGGCGGCGCGCCCGCGCAGGTTGCGGCGCACCCCAGCGCTGCGGCGGCTGGTGGCCGAGGTGCGGGTGCGCCCCGCCGACCTCGTCCTGCCGGTCTTCGTCAAGGAGGGCATCGGCTCGCCGCAGCCCATCGCGTCCATGCCGGGGGTCGTCCAGCACACCCGCGAGTCCGTGCGGAAGGCCGCAGCCGGAGCGGTCGCTGCCGGTGTCGGCGGCGTCGTCCTGTTCGGCATCCCGGCCGACAAGGACGCCCGGGGGAGCGGTGCCGACGACCCCGGCGGCATCGTGCAGCTGGCGCTCGCCGACGTCCGTGCCGAGGTGGGTGACGACCTGGTCGTGATGAGCGACCTCTGCCTCGACGAGTACACCGACCACGGGCACTGCGGCCTGCTCACCGCCTCGGGCGAGGTCGACAACGACGCCACCCTCGAGCGCTACGCCTCGATCGCGGTCGCCCAGGCCGTCGCCGGCAGCCAGGTGGTCGCCCCGAGCGGGATGATGGACGGGCAGGTGGCTGCGATCCGGGCGGCGCTCGACGGCGCGGGCTTCCCCGAGCTGCCGATCCTCGCCTACAGCGCCAAGTACGCGTCGGCCTTCTACGGCCCGTTCCGCGACGCCGCCGAGTGCGCACCGCAGTTCGGCGACCGGTCGGCCTACCAGCAGGACGCCGCGCGGCCGGCCTCCGAGGGGGTGCGCGAGGCGATGCTCGACATCGCCGAGGGCGCTGACGCGGTCATGGTGAAGCCGGCCGGCGCCTACCTCGACGTCGTGCGTGCCGTGTCCGACGCGGTCGACGTCCCGGTCGCGGCTTACCAGGTGTCGGGCGAGTACGCCATGGTCGAGGCCGCAGCGGCCCAGGGCTGGATCGACCGCGAGCGGATCATCCTGGAGCAGCTCACCGGCATCCGACGGGCGGGCGCCAGCATGGTGCTCACCTACTGGGCGACCGAGGCGGCAGGGTGGCTCAGCAGCTCGTGATGCTGGCGTGATCACCCCGCTCGCGGTCGGCGTCGCGGTGCTCGCGGTGGCACTGGGCGTCGCGTGCCTGGTGCTCGCCGGGCTGGACCGTCGGCCCGGAAAGCCCGTCCTTCAGGGCATCCTCGTCCTGCAGTTGCTGCTCCTCGTCCAGGCCGTGGTCGCGGTCGTCCGCCTGGTGCAGGGCGCCGAGCCGAGCTCGTTCGGCGGCTTCGCCGGCTACCTGATCGTCTCGGTGCTGCTGGTGCCGGGCGGTGCGATCTGGGCGCTCGAGGAGAAGAGCCGCTACGGCACCCTCATCTTCGCGACCGTGTGCCTGGTCGTCCTGGTGCTCCAGCAGCGGCTGGTCGGGTTGTGGGGCACCGTTGGCTGACGGTCCAGAACCCGTCGCGTCCGGCCCGGGGCGGCTGCTCGTCGCGGTCTACGGGATCTTCGCCGTGGCCGCGTCGTCCCGGGCCGGCCTGCAGCTGGCGACCCGCTTCGACGAGGCCCCGACCGCCTACCTGCTGTCCGCGCTCGCCGCCGCCGTCTACGTGGTCGCGACCGTGGCCCTCGCCCGGTCGAAGCGCCGCCTGGCCCTGTACGCCTGCGGTTTCGAGCTGGCCGGCGTCATCGTCGTCGGTGCTGCGTCGTTGCTGCTCCCCGACGCCTTCCCCGACGAGACCGTCTGGTCGTCGTTCGGCGCCGGCTACGGCTTCGTCCCGCTGGTGCTCCCGGTGCTGGGGCTGCTGCGGTTGCGGCGGACCGCGACACGCGGCTGAGCCGGACCGCCGCTCGCAGCCGCGTCGACGACCCATGACGTGGAGTACGTGTCGCCGAGGGGTCCGCTGGGCGCCTCGTCGACAGGGCGTGCTGGAGCGCTACATGGAGCGGCTGCCCCTGCAGCGCAACCTGTCGCTCGACGAGCAGCTGGAGGCGCAGGGTCGCCGAGCGGGACCCCGCTCCGGGTCGCCTGCGGTCGGTCAGGTGACGAGCCACCCGAGCTCAGGCACCGCCCCCTCGTGATCGGTCGGTCGACCCCTGTCAGACGGGGCGGTGGTGCTGGAGCCGCACGGCGTCGTCGAGGGGCAGGGGGACGAGCAGCCCGGTGAGCGGGACCGCCCGCTGGCACCCCTTGCAGACGACGCGTCCGCCGAAGACGAGCACCCACAGCGCGAGCTGGAACAGCAGCCCGATCAGGTCATGGCGCCAGGGCAGCACGTGCACCGGAGTGGTCACGCCCTCATCCTGGCACCCGGACGGTGTGACGACGACGGATCAGGCAAGGATGGGCCGCATGACCTTCCCCTTCGAGGCACCGGCGTCCGAAGCCCTGTTCGCCCGGGCCAGCGCGGTGATCCCGGGCGGCGTCAACAGCCCGGTCCGCGCGTTCCAGGCGGTGGGCGGCACGCCGCGGTTCATGGTGAGCGGCACGGGTCCCTACCTGACCGACGCGGACGGGCGGGAGTACGTCGACCTCGTCTGCTCCTGGGGCCCGATCATCCTGGGGCACGCCCACCCCGCAGTCGTCGAGGCCCTCAGGGACGCCGCCGGGCGTGGCACCAGCTTCGGCACCCCCACGCAGGGCGAGGTCGAGCTGGCCGAGCTGATCGTGGACCGCGTCGCGCCCGTGGACGCCGTGAGGCTGGTCAGCTCCGGCACCGAGGCGACCATGAGCGCGATCCGGCTGGCCCGCGGGTTCACCGGCCGCACCAAGGTGATCAAGTTCGCCGGCTGCTACCACGGCCACGTCGACGCGCTGCTGGCCAGCGCCGGCAGCGGCGTCGCGACACTGGGCCTGCCCGACACCCCCGGGGTCACCGGGGCCACGACCGCCGACACGATCGTGCTGCCCTACAACGACCTCGACGCCGTACGCACCGCCTTCGAGCTCCAGGGCGACAGCATCGCCGTCGTGATCTCCGAGGCCGCCGCCGCCAACATGGGGGTCGTCCCGCCGCTGCCCGGCTTCAACGCCGGCCTGAAGGCCCTCTGCGAGCAGTACGGAGCGCTGCTCGTCCTCGACGAGGTCATGACCGGGTTCCGGGTCAGCCGCGCCGGCCACTTCGGGCTCGACGGCGTCGAGGCCGACCTGTTCACCTTCGGCAAGGTCATGGGCGGGGGGCTCCCGGCGGCGGCCTTCGGGGGTCGCGCCGACGTCATGGCCCGTCTCGCCCCGCAAGGGCCGGTCTACCAGGCCGGCACCCTCAGCGGGAACCCGCTGGCAGTGGCGGCCGGGCGCACCACCCTGGAGCTGTGCACCGACGAGGTCTACGCGCACCTGGACGCGACCTCGGCGACGGTGGCCCGGCTCGCCTCCGAGGCGCTGGCTGCCGAGGGCGTCGAACACCGGGTCAACACCGCGGGCAACCTGTTCAGCATCTTCTTCTGCGACCACGCGGTCGTCGACTACGCGACGGCGACCCGGCAGAACGTCCGGCGCTACAAGGCCTTCTTCCACGAGATGCTCAGCCGCGGCGTCTACCTGCCGCCGAGCGCGTACGAGTCGTGGTTCGTCAGTGCGGCCCACGACGACGCCGCGCTCGACCGGGTCGCCGACGCGCTGCCCCACGCTGCCCGGGCCGCCGCCGCCGAGCGCAGCCCCGAGCTCGTGACCCCACCCACCGCCGAGGACCGCGCATGAGCACCCGCACCACCGTCCACCTGCTCCGCCACGGTGAGGTGCACAACCCCGACGGCGTCCTGTACGGCCGCCTGCCTGGCTTCCGGCTCTCCGACGACGGCCAGCAGATGGCCCGCGATGCGGCCGCGGCCCTGCAAGGGCGTGATGTCACGGCTGTCGTCGCCTCGCCGCTGCAGCGCGCCCAGGAGACGGCTGCCCCGATCGCCGAGGTCTTCGGGCTCCCCATCGGCTGCGACGAGCGGCTGATCGAGAGCGGCAACTACTTCGAGGGCAAGACCGTCGGCGTGGGGGACGGTGCCTTCAGGAATCCCCAGCACTGGCCCCATCTGCGCAACCCGTTCCGTCCGAGCTGGGGGGAGCCGTACGCCGTCATCGCCGAGCGGATGCTCGCCGCCGCCGTCGCCGCGCGGGATCTGGCTCTCGGTCACGAGGCTGTCTGCGTCAGCCACCAGCTGCCGATCTGGACCGTCCGGCGCCTCGTCGAGGGACGCACGCTGTGGCACCGACCGGACCGGCGCCAGTGCGGCCTCGCCTCGCTCACCAGCATCACCTGGGAGGACGAGCGGATCGTGACGGTGTCGTACAGCGAACCGGCGGGCGCCGCGGCTCGTCGCCCCGGAGCGGGCGCGTAGGGGCGCAGCCCCGGAGCGGGCGCGTAGGGGAGCGGCCCCGGAGCGGGCGCGTAGGGGCGCAGGCAGGCGCCAGCAGCCGCAGTCGTCGATACTGGACGGGCCCCCGACCAGAGGAACCGCCCCGTGACCCGCCCGGCTCTGCTCGCTGCCGCTGTGGCGTGCGCGCTCGCGCTGACCGGCTGCAGCGGCGAGAGCGCGACGGCCGACGGGCCGACGAGCCCTCAGCTCAAGACGTTGGCGACCGGGGCGGACGGGCTCATCGCCGAGCAGGACCGCCGCGCGGCCCCCGCCCTGTCCGGCACCACGCTCGACGGCGCTCCGCTCGATGTCGCCTCGATGCGCGGCCAGGTCGTGGTCCTCAACTTCTGGGCCTCATGGTGCGCGCCCTGCCGGGCCGAGGCCGAGACGCTGGAGGAGGTCGCGACCCGCACCGTCGACAAGGGCGTGCGCTTCGTCGGCATCAACGTCAAGGACGACCTCGGCGCGGCGCAGGCCTTCCAGCGCAAGCAGGAGGTCAGCTACCCCTCGTTGCACGACCAGCCGGGCGTGCTGCTCCTGCGCTTCCGCCGGGCCATCCCGCAGACGCCGCCCACCACGCTGATCCTCGACCGCGAGGGGCGGATCGCCGGCTTCTACGCGGGCGCCGTCCGCCTGTCGGACCTGCTCGGGCCGGTCGAGCAGATCGCCGCCGAGCCGGCGTGAGCCAGGTACCGAGGGCGAGCAGATGAGCGTCGCCGAGACCGTCACGAGCGGCTCGCTCCTGCTCGCGGTCCCCGTCGCGACAGCGGCCGGGCTGGTGTCGTTCCTGTCGCCGTGCGTGCTCCCGCTGGTCCCCGGCTACCTCTCGTTCGTCACGGGCCTGACCGGCGAGGAGCTCGGCGACCGCCGGGGAGCCGCGCGCGCCGAGGGCGACCTGCTCGTCGAGCAGACGACGTCACTCCGGCGCGGACGCGTCCTCGCCGGGAGCCTGCTGTTCGTCGCCGGGTTCAGCGCGGTCTTCATCACCAGCGGGGCGCTGTTCGGCGGGCTCGGCTCGACCTTCGCCGGCAACCAGCGCACGGTCGACCTGGTGCTCGGCGTCCTGACGATCGTCCTGGGACTGGTCTTCCTCGGCCTGCTGCCGGGTCTGCAGCGCGAGGTGCGCTTCCACCGGCTCCCCTCACCCGGGGTCGCGGGAGCCCCGCTGCTCGGAGTGCTGTTCGGGATCGGCTGGACCCCCTGCCTCGGGCCCACGCTCGCTGCGGTGCAGACGCTGGCCTACCGCGAGGCCAGCGCCGGGCGGGGGGCGCTCCTGACGGCGGCCTACTGCGCCGGCCTCGGCATCCCGTTCGTGCTCACCGGCCTCGGGATGCGCCGCGCCCTGAGCGCCTTCGCGGTGGTCAAGCGCCACTACGACCTCGTCCTCAAGGTCGGCGGGGGCCTGCTGGTCCTGGTCGGACTGCTGCTGGTGAGCGGCCTCTGGGCCGACGCCATGGTCAGCCTGCGCGGCTGGGTCTCGGGCTTCGAGACGGTGATCTGAGTGACCGTCACGTCCGACCGCGATGCCGTACGCCTGTCGACCGCCCCGGAGCCGGTCGCCCCGCGGCCCGAGCGCCGGCAGTCGCTGACCGCTCCGCTCCGCCGTACCTGGCGCCAGCTGACCAGCATGCGGACGGCGCTGCTGCTGCTGTTCCTGCTCGCGCTCGCGAGCGTCCCGGGGTCCTTCCTGCCGCAGCGGGGCCTCAACCCGGTCGCCGTCCAGCAGTACTTCGTCGACCACCCCACGCTCGCCCCGCTGCTCGACCGGGTCTACGCCTTCGACGTGTTCGCGGCGCCGTGGTTCGCCGCCGTCTACCTGCTGCTGTTCGTCTCCCTGGTCGGGTGCCTGTCGCTGCGGGTCCGCCTGCACGCCAAGGCCCTGGTCAGTCCCCCTCCAGCCGTGCCGCGGGTGCTCGCGCGCATGCCCGAGTCCGCGCGATGGGAGAGCGACGTCGCCCCCGAGCAGGCGATCGAGCAGATCCGGTCGGTCCTGCGACGAGGGCGCTGGCGCGTGGCCCGGACCGACCTCGCGCTGTCGGCCGAGAAGGGCTACCTGCGCGAGACCGGCAACCTGCTGTTCCACATCTCCCTGGTCGCCCTGCTGATCGGCATCGCCCTGGGCGGTCTGCTGGGCTTCCAGGGCACCGTCCTCGTCAAGGAAGGCGACGGCTTCGCCAACACCGTCCTCGCCTACGACGACATCAAGCCGGGCCGGCGCTTCGACGCCGACGGGCTGGTGCCGTTCAGCTTCGTGCTCGACGACTTCCAGGGCACCTACGCCGACGACGGCAAGGCCCTGACGTTCCTCGCCAAGCTGCGCTGGTCCGGGGAGGACGGCGGTGAGCCGCAGCCGTACGACCTGCGGGTCAATCACCCGCTCGTCGTCGGCGGCGCGAAGACCTACCTGCTCGGGCACGGCTACGCACCGCGGGTGCGCATCGTCGACGTCGAGGGCAACGTGCTCGAGCAGACCGTCGCCTGCCTGCCCCAGGGGCCGACCTTCCTGTCGACCTGCACGATCAAGGTGCCCGACGCGGCGGGGGAGCAGCTCGCCTTCGAAGGCGTGTTCACCCCCACCACGGTGCAGGACCCCGAGACCGCGCTCGTCACCTCGGTCTACCCGGCCCCGGACCACCCGGCGCTGACGGTTCTCGGCTACCGCGGTGACCTCGGCCTCGACTCCGGCACGCCTGCCTCGGTCTACAACCTCGAGGACCGCTCCGGTCTGGTCCCGATCGGCGACGGCAAGACCCCTCAGAAGCTGCTGCCGGGCCAGACCTGGGACCTGCCCGGCGGCGGCAGCCTCACCTTCGTCGAGACCACGGAGTGGGCGACCTTCCAGGTCACCCAGGACCCGGGCAAGCAGCTGGCCCTGATCGCCGGGGTCGGCATGGTGCTCGGCCTGTGCCTGTCGCTGTTCGTGCGCCGCCGCCGGCTGTGGGTCCGGCTCTCCACGCCCGGCGGGAACCACCCGTCAGGACGTACCGTTGTCGAGGTCGCCGGGCTGGCCCGCAGCGGCAGCGACGCCTTCACGGCGGAGTTCGCCGGGCTGTCCGACCGGCTCCGCCAGCTCGCTCCACCGCGGCCTGCAGACGCCGCACCGACGACCGAGGAGGACCGATGAGCGACGCGTTCCTCGCCGGGCTCAGCGACGACCTGCTGTTCGCCACCGTCCTGCTCTACGCGCTCGCGATGCTCGGGTTCGCCGGCGAGCAGGCCTCGCGACGCTCGCACCGGATCTCGGAGACGTCCCTCGCCGCCGCGACCGCGCGGCAGGCCACCGCTGCCCGCACGCGCGTCATGGCCGGTGCCGGTGGGCCGGCTGTCCCGGAGCCAGCGCCCCTGGCGGTGCCGTCGGCGCAGCGGTCCAGTCGAGCGGGGCGGGCAGGGCTGGCGCTGACCGTCCTCGGCGCGGTGCTCCACCTCGGTTCGGTGCTCGCCCGTGGCTTCGCGGCGAACCGGGTGCCCTGGGGCAACATGTACGAGTTCTCCTCGGCAGTCGCCCTGTCCGTCGTCGTCATCTTCCTGGTGCTGCTGCTCGGACGACGGGTCGATCGGGGGCTCGGCGCCTTCCTCATGGTCCCGGTCGTGCTCTACCTGGGCCTGGCCGGGACGGTCCTCTACACCGAGGCCGGGCCGCTCGTCCCCGCGCTCGACTCCTACTGGATCAAGATCCACGTCTTCGCGGCCGTGCTGTCCTCCGGCGCGTTCCTGCTGTCCGGCATCCTCGCCCTGCTCTACCTGCTCCGCTCGCGCCACGACGCCCAGGTCGCGGCCGGGAGCAGCCCGCGCTTCCCGCTGTCCATGGGCTCGGCGCTGCCCGGCGCTGCGGCGCTCGACCGCGTGACGTACGCCGTGATCGCCTTCGCCTTCCCGATCTGGACGTTCGCCATCATCGCCGGGGCCATCTGGGCCGAGTCGGCGTGGGGGCGCTACTGGGGGTGGGACCCGAAGGAGACCTGGTCGTTCATCACCTGGGTGCTCTACGCCGGCTACCTCCACGCGCGGGCCACCGCCGGGTGGAAGGGGACCAAGTCCGCCTGGATCGCCGTCGCCGCCGCCGGCGCCCTGATCATCGACTACTACGTCGTGAACATCTTCGTCGTGGGCTTCCACTCCTACGCCTGACTGCTCGTCCTGGAAGGGGCCCGTCCGTGATCGTCGTCTGGGCCGTCAGCACGGTGCTGTTCGTCTACGCCGTGCTCGACGTGGCACGCTCGGCCCCGGCCGCCGTGCGCACGCTGCCCAAGCCCGTGTGGTTCCTCGTCCTGCTCGCGCCCTTGCTCGGACCGGCGGCGTGGTTGCTGGTGGGCCGGCCGGCGCGCACGCGCCGGCCCGGCAAGCAGGCACGGGGCGCTCCTGACGACGACGACGACTTCCTGCGGGACCTGCGACGGGAGACCGAGGACCGCCGGCGCCGCTCGCGCGACCCCCGTGACGACGAGCTCTGACCGGTCGGGTTCGCTCGCATTCCCTTGCTGACCCCCCTCGTGTGGCCGGGGTGGAACGTCGCGCGGAGTGACTGCGCCGCGTAGGCGGTTCCTCTTGCCCGCCCCTACGCTGGGTGCATGACCGCGCCTGAGGCCCCCGACCCGCGGCCAGGACGGGCCCTGCTCGTCTACACGCTGCTCCGATTCGCGCTGCTGCTCGTCAGCTACGCCGTGCTGCTGGCCGTCGGCCTCGACGGGCTGCTCGCCGTGGGCGTGGCCGTCCTGATGTCAGCGCTGCTGAGCCTGGTCCTGCTCCGGCGCCAGCGAGACGCGTTCACGTCTGCCTCCATGGCCCGCGCGGACCAGCGCCGGATGGTCAAGCAGGAGCGACGCGCTCGTCTGGACGACCCTGAGGCCGGTCCTCACTGAGCGGCCCGGCCGGCGGCCATGACCCACATCGTTGCGCAATCGCGACCGGTGTGACCTGGGAGGCAGCCCCGCTGCCCTCGAGCCAGGGTTAGGGTCCGCTTCGTTCAGTGCCCAGAACGGGCGCTTTCGATAGAGGTGGAGAGTCGATGCGCAACACGCGACGACAGTCCTTCCCGCGGCGGGGCGCAGTCGCCCTGGGGCTTGCCGGCCTGCTGGTCGGCACTGCGGCTTGTGGCAGTGATGACGGCGGCGGTGACGGTGGTGGAGCGGCCCCGGGCGGCAAGACGGGCGGGACCCTGGTCTTCGGCACGTCGTCGGACCCGGTGAGCATGGACGGGGCCTACGTCAGCGACGGCGAGTCGCTGCGCGTCGTGCGCCAGCTCTTCGAGACCCTCGTGACGACGGCCCCCGGCGGGACCGACATCGAGCCGCTGCTCGCCGAGAAGTACGAGCCGAGCAACGGCGGCAAGACCTGGACGTTCACCCTCCGCCAGGGGGTGAAGTTCCACGACGGCACGGCTTTCGACGCCAAGGCCGTCTGCGCGAACTTCGACCGCTGGTACAACTTCAAGGGCGTGCAGCAGAGCGCGTCGGTGTCCTACTACTGGCAGACGGTGTTCACCGGCTACGCCAAGAACGAGGACCCTGAGCTCGGCGCGAGCCTCTACCAGGACTGCAAGGACGAGGGCGGCAAGGCCGTCATCAACCTGACCTCGCCGTCGGCCTCGTTCCTGTCGGGGCTGGCCCTCGCGTCGTTCTCCATCGCGAGCCCCACGGCCCTCGTCAAGTACGAAGCCGACAAGGTGACCGGCACCGGTGAGGAGCCCCGCTTCGAGGGCACCTTCGGCACCCAGAACCCCGTCGGCACCGGGCCGTTCAAGCTCGAGGTCTTCGAGCCCAACAACCGCCTCGTGCTCGCCCGCTACGACGACTACTGGGGCGACAAGGCCAAGCTCGACAAGGTCATCTTCCGGCCGATCGCCGACGGGCCGGCTCGTCGCCAGGCCCTGCAGGCCGGCGGCATCCAGGGCTACGACCTCGTCGACCCGGCCGACCGCGGTGCGCTCCTCGCCTCGGGCTTCCAGCTCATCGAGCGCCCGGCCTTCAACGTCGGCTACGTCGGCTTCAACACCGCCAAGCCGCCGTTCGACAACCCCAAGATCCGCCAGGCCATCGCTCACGCGCTGAACCGCGAGGCCCTCGTCAAGGCGAAGTACCCGCCGGGCGCCGAGGTGGCCAAGGAGTTCATGCCGCCGGCCCTGTTCGGCTACGCCAAGGACGTCCCGGAGTACAAGTACGACGTCGCCAAGGCCAAGCAGCTCATCGCCGAGTCCGGGATCGCCAACCCGACGATCGAGTTCTGGTACCCGACCGGGGTGAGCCGGCCCTACATGCCGGACCCGTCTGCGAACTTCCAGGCCTTCTCGGCCGACCTCACCGCAGCGGGCTTCACCGTGGTGCCGAAGTCGGCGCCGTGGAACCCGGACTACCTCAACGCCGTCGACACCGGTGGCACCGGGATGCGCCTGCTCGGCTGGACCGGCGACTTCGGTGACCCGGACAACTTCGTCGGGACCTTCTTCCGCACGAAGCAGTCCGCGTGGGGTCCGCTGGAGCCCAGCATCTACACCGACCTCGACGCTGCCCGGGCCGAGCCCGATGAGGGCAAGCGCACCAAGCTCTACGAGGCCGTGAACAAGAAGATCATGGAGTTCGTGCCTGGTGTGCCGTACGTCCACACCAAGCCGGCCCTGGCGTTCACCAAGGGCGTGCAGGGCTACGTGCCCAGCCCGGTGAGCATCGAGGACTTCTCCAAGGTCTCGCTCAACTGACGCGCTGACTCGTCCGTGCTGAAGTTCGCGGTACGCCGTCTGCTCCTGCTCGTCCCGATCCTGCTCGGCCTCTCGATCCTGGTCTTCCTGTTCGTCCGGGCCCTGCCCGGCGGGCCGGAGACGGCCCTGCTCGGGGAGCGCCTGACGCCGGAGCGCGCGGCGGCGGTGCGGGCGGCGTACGGCCTCGACCGGCCGGTGCACGAGCAGTACGTCTCGTACATGGGCAAGGTCGCGCGCTTCGACCTCGGTGTGTCCATCCAGACCCAGCGGCCGGTCTCCGAGGAGATCGGCCGCCGGTTCCCGGCCACCGTCGAGCTCGCCACGATGGCCATGCTGTTCGCCCTCGTGGTCGGGATCCCGCTGGGCTTCGTCGCCGGGCGAAGACCGGGCTCGTGGATCGACAACGCCTCCACCGTGGGGTCGCTGCTCGGCATCGCGATCCCGGTCTTCGCGCTGGGCTTCCTGCTCAAGTACCTGTTCGCGGTCCGCCTCGGGTGGCTGCCGACGGACGGGCGGCAGGACGTCACGCTCACGACCGAGCACCCGACCGGCTTCTTCGTGCTGGACGGCGTCCTCACCGGCGACCTGCCGGCGGCCTGGGACGCCCTCAAGCACCTCGTGCTGCCGGCGATCGCGCTCGGCACCATCCCGCTCGCGATCATCACCCGGATCACGCGGGCCGCCGTGCAGGAGACGATCAACGAGGACTTCGTCCGGACCGCTGAGGCCAAGGGGATGACGAAGTCGATCGTGACGAGGCGGCACATCCTGCGCAACGCCATGCTGCCCGTCGTGACGATCGTCGGCCTGCAGACGGGGCTGCTGCTGTCCGGCGCGATCCTCACCGAGACGGTCTTCGCCTTCGGTGGCATGGGTTCGTTCATGGCCTCGGCGCTGTTCAGCCGGGACTTCCCGGTGATCCAGGGCGGGATCCTGTTCCTGGCGGTCGTGTTCGTCGTGGTGAACCTGATCGTCGACATCTCCTACGGCTTCATCGACCCGAGGGTGCGCGCCTCGTGAGCGCGGCTGCGGTGCCTTCGCCGATTCCGAGCACACCGGCCGCCGGCTCGGGTGAGGAAGCCGCCGGCGGGCTCTACCGCGACGCGTTCCGGCGGCTGCGGCGCAGCCCGACGGCCATCGTCGGGGCCGTGCTGGTGTCGGCCTTCGTGCTCATCGCGGTCCTCGCCCCGTGGATCGCTCCCTACGACCCGACGGCCGTGGACCTGACCGACATCCGGCCCGGGGTCTTCCCCGGCCCGTCGGCGGAGCACCTGCTCGGGCTGGACCAGCTGGGCCGTGACGAGCTGAGCCGGATCATCTACGGGGCGCGCTACTCCCTGCTGATCGGCGTCGTCTCGCTGTCCCTGGGGGCGATCGTCGGCCTGAGCCTCGGCCTCGTCGCGGGCGCGTTCGGCGGCTGGGTGGACGGGCTCATCATGCGGCTGGTCGACATCATGCTGGCGATCCCGAGCCTGCTGCTCGCCATCGGCGTCGCGGCACTGCTGGGCCCGCGCCTGATCTCGGTGATGATCGCGATCGCCGTCGTCAACGTCCCGATCTTCGCGCGACTGCTGCGGGGGTCGATGCTGGCCCAGCGGCGCAGCGACTACGCCCTCGCGGCACGCTCGCTCGGGGTGTCCCGCAGCCGGGTGGTGCTGCAGCACGTCTTCCCCAACAGCCTCGCGCCGGTGATCGTCCAGGGGACCCTGGCGCTGGCCACCGCCATCATCGAGGCGGCCGGTCTGGCCTTCCTCGGGCTCGGCTCCCCTGACCCTGCGGTTCCCGAGTGGGGCCGCATGCTGGCCGAGACCCAGTCGTTCCTCGCGAGCGCCCCGCTGCTCGCGCTGTGGCCGGGGCTCGCGATCGTGCTGTCCGTGATGGGCTTCTACCTGCTGGGCGAGGCCCTGCGCGAGGCCCTCGACCCGAAGCTGCGGCGGTGACGGCATGACCACCGCGACCACACCGCGCGACGCCGTCCCTGGGCAGCTCGCCGGCGAGCCCCTGCTCAAGGTGCGCGACCTGACCGTCACCTTCGCCAGTCGGGGCCGCCGGGCCGTACGCGCTGTCGACGGGATCGACCTCGACGTCGCCGCCGGGTCGACGGTCGGCATCGTCGGCGAGTCGGGCAGCGGCAAGAGCGTCACGTCGCTCGCGGCGCTGGGCCTGCTCGGCAAGCGCGGGGTCCAGATCAGCGGTTCGGTCCACTTCGACGGAGCCGACCTGCTGAACATGCCCGACGACGAGCTGAGAGCGGTGCGGGGCAAGGAGATCGCGATGATCTTCCAGGACCCGATGAGCTCGCTCAACCCGGTGCTGACCATCGGCCGCCAGATCACCGAGATCCTCGTGCGCCACCGGGGTCTGAGCAAGCAGGAGGCACGGGACGAGGCGGCCTCGCTGCTGCAGAGCGTCGGCATCGGGGACAGCGTCCGGCGCCTCCGCTCCTTCCCGCACCAGCTCTCCGGCGGCATGCGCCAGCGCGTGATGATCGCCATGGCGCTGGCCTGCGCCCCCCGGCTGCTCATCGCGGACGAACCCACGACGGCACTCGACGTGACGATCTCGGCTCAGATCCTCGAGCTGCTGCGGACTCTCGTCGCCGAGACGCAGACCGCCCTGGTGCTGATCACGCACGACCTCGGGGTCGTCGCCGGGCTGTGCGACACCGTGCACGTCATGTACTCCGGTCGGATCGTCGAGTCGGCGCCACGCCGGCCGCTGTTCGCGGCCCCCGAGCACCCCTACACGAACGGCCTTCTCGCCTCGGTGCCTCGACTGGACCAGCCGCGGGGGATCCCGCTGCTGCCGATCCCGGGATCGCCGTCGGACACCCTGCCGTGGGCGCAGGGCTGCGCCTTCTCGCCGCGGTGCACGCGCCGCGAGGACGACTGCCTGGGCGGTCCGCCGCCCCTTGCTCCTGTCGGGCACCCGGCGCACCTGCTGCGCTGCATGCACCCGGTTCCGACCGGGGAGCGACGCGTATGAGCCTGCTCGAGGTCCGTGGCCTGAAGGTCCACTTCCCGATCAAGAAGGGCATCGTGCTCGAGCGCACGGTGGGGGCGGTCCGCGCCGTCGACGGGGTCGACCTGACGGTCGAGAAGGGCACGACGCTCGGCATCGTCGGTGAGTCAGGCTGCGGCAAGAGCACTCTGGGTCGTGCGGTCCTCCAGCTCGAGCCGGTCACCGCGGGGACGGTCGTCTTCGACGGCGAGGACCTGGGCGCGCTGAAGGGTGCAGCGCTGCGCCGCATGCGCCGCCGGATGCAGATGGTCTTCCAGGACCCGCTGGCGAGCCTGGACCCGCGCCAGAGCGTGTCGTCGGTCCTCACCGAGCCGCTGCGCACCCACGGCGAGAAGGGGCCCTTCGACAAGAGGGTGCGCGAGCTGCTCGACCTCGTCGGCCTGCCCGCGACGGCGGCGAACCGCTACCCCCACGAGTTCTCCGGAGGTCAGCGCCAGCGCATCGGCATCGCGCGCGCGATCTCGCTCAACCCCGAGCTGATCATCGCCGACGAGCCGGTCTCGGCCCTCGACGTCTCCATCCAGGCGCAGGTGGTCAACCTGCTCGAGGAGCTCCAGCAGCGCCTGGGGCTCACCTACCTGGTGATCGCCCACGACCTCGCCGTCGTCCGCCACATCAGCGACGACATCGCGGTCATGTACCTCGGCGCCGTCGTCGAGGTCGCCCCCTCCGACGACCTGTACGAGGCTCCGCTGCACCCGTACACCATCGCGCTGCTGTCAGCCATCCCCATCCCGGACCCCGAGGTCGAGGACCGGCGCGAACGGGTGCTGCTGCGGGGCGACCTGCCGTCCGCGGCTGACCCTCCCTCGGGGTGCCGGTTCCACACGCGGTGCCCCTTCCGCCAGCCGACCCGCTGCTCGGACGAGGTGCCCGAGCTGCGGGTGCTCGAGGCGTTCCCGGGGCACCAGGTGGCCTGCCACTGGGCGGAGCAGGTGCACAGCGGTGAGCTGCAGCCGGCGCAGGGGTCCGTGGCCGAGCCGGTCGAGGCGTCCGCCGGGCCCACCCCCTCGGGGCCCGCGGCGCCGCCGGACGGGCTCGGGCTGGTCCTGCCCTAGCCCTCCTGGAGCAGGACCTGGCGGAACGCCGGTACGGGCTTGGCCTGGTCCGCGTCACAGGTCAGTCGGTGCGTCCCCCCGGCGCTCCTGTCGTAGGCGACGACGACCCGGACGTCCGGGCCGTCGACGCCGCGCAGCCGTACGTCCCACGAATCAGCCTCACCAGGCGTGGAGCTCAGCATGCTGAGGTCGTCCCTGCCCCACCGACCGGAGGCCCGCCGGGCCATGTCCTGGGCGGCCTGCACCGGCAGCGGGAGGCTGCTGCGGCCCCGTACCCGCCCGGCGGGCAGGGTCCCCGCCAGCAGCCCCTCGACGACGGCGACCACGTCGCTGGGGTCCATGCGCCCGAGGTAGAGCCCCTCGGGAAGCACGACGAGGTTGGCGGCGAACCGGTCCCCTCCGACGTGGGTGCACTCCCAGGTTCTCTCGGGGAACCGGGCGGCGAGGGCCGAGGACACGGGGCGGCCGCGAAGGGCGCAGCACCGGTCGTGCCGTCCGTGCGTGCACACCAGGTAGAGC
>JAOPWP010000108.1 GCA_025965615.1 Frankiales bacterium | reverse complement strand
CGGCTCGGCCGCGAGGTCGAGGACGTGGCCCATCCGGCGGACGTACTCGAACTCCAGGTGTGTGGGGTCGACCAGGTCGACGAGCGACTGCGGGACGCCGTCGAGCAGCAGCTCCCAGGAGCCGTCGCGGTCGGCGTCGGCCAGCAGTTCCGCCGTCCCACCGGCCACCTGGGTCTTCCCGGGCAGCGCGGTGAGGTGGGCCCGGTCGCGGCGGCTCACCCCTGCACCGTCGCGGTCGGCCGGGCGGGGTCGAACAGCCCGATCGGGTGCGCGGTCGCCCGCCCGGTGACCAGGTCGGCGAGGACCTGGAGGGCGACGGTGCCCTCCTCGACGGCGAAGGCGGGGAAGCGGCGGCGCAGGTCGGCGGTGTCCAGCAGCTCGTGCGGGAGGTCCCAGGCGCGGGCGCTGGCCAGGCTGTCGGTCATCGTGCGGGAGTCGGCGTCGCCCATCATCAGGCCGCCGGTGAGAGTGAGGACGCCGGGTGAGGTGGACTCCAGGTCCTCGAACAGCTGGTAGCTGCGCCGCAGCAGTTCACCCCGGCGCAGCTGCCCAGGCCGCCGAGCCCGATCACGATGACGTCGAACACCGCGTCATGGTCCCCTACGCCGGCGGGGCAGCCACTCCGGCCGGTGCGACCGCCGACCAGCGGACGCTGACCTCACCGTGCTTCCACCGCCGGGCGGGCCCGACCAGCGGCCAGCCGCCGGCGGCCAGGGACTCGCACGCCGCCGCCCAGCGCTGGCGGGGACCGAACGTCGACAGCCCGGCAGCCGCGGCCCAGCCGGCGTCGAAGGCGCTCAGGAACGCGTGTACCGGCTCGCCCGGGACGTTGTGGTGGATCAGCGCCTTGGGCAGTCGCTCGGCGAGCGCCGAGGGACGGCCCAGGGTCGGCAGGTGGGCCGCGAGGGTCAGCGTCCTCGGCCCCTCGCTGCCCAGCGCCACCCAGGCGGCCCGGCGGCCGACTTCGTCGCAGGTGCCCTCGATCAGCAGCCCACCCGGTGCCAGCCCGGCACACAGGGTGTCCCATGCCGCGAGCGCCGGGGGCTCGTCGTACTGGCGGAGCACGTTGAGCGCCCGTACGACGAGCGGTCGCAGGCCGGCCAGCTCGAACCCTCCGTGCCGGAACGACAGGCCCTGCCGCTCCTGAGCTCTCGCGGTCGCGACCCGCTCCGAGTCGATCTCGAGGCCGACGACCTCCACGTCCTTGCGCACGGCCTGCAACCGTGCGAGCAGCTCGACGGTGGTGACCGGCGAGGCTCCGAACCCGAGGTCCACCACGGTCGGTGGCGCGGCCGCCGAGATCAGCAGGTCGGCGTGCACGCCGGTGAGCCACCGGTCGACCCGGCGCAGCCGGTTGGGCGCCGTGGTGCCCCGGGTGGCGAGGCCGAGCGCCCTCGCGCGGCCTGCGGAGTAGCGCTTGGCCTTGGGCACGTGGCCATGGTGCCTGGTGCTGGCGGCGGGCAGGTCCGGCGCGGCCGCCGATGGGCCTCAGGTCCGGCGCACGACCTTGCCCACGCCCGCCTGCTGCTGGGGCGTGAGCTGCACGACGTCGATGTTCACGTGCGCGGGCCGGGAGGCCACCCACGCGATGGCGTCGGCGACGTCCTCGGCGGTGAGGGCCTCGACGCCGCTGTAGACGGAGGCGGCGCGGTCGGCGTCGCCTGCGAAGCGCGTCAGCGAGAACTCCTCGGTGGCGACCATGCCAGGAGCGACCTCCGAGACCCGGATCCCGCTCTCGACCAGCTCCAGCCGCAGCGTCTCGCGCAGGGCGGCCACGGCGTGCTTGGCGGCGACGTAGCCGCCGCCGCCCTCGTAGATCCAGCGACCGGCGGTCGAGCCGGTGAGCACGACCTGGCCGCGAGCGGCGGTCAAGGCGGGGAGCAGGGCCTGGAGGGTCCGCACGATGCCGAGGACGTTGACGTCGTACGTCCTCGCCCAGGTCTCCGCGTCAGCCTCGGCGAGCGGCGAGAGGTCGAAGGCGCCTCCCGCGTTGGCGACCAGCAGGTCGCAGGTCGGCACCTGCGCGGCGAGAGCGCTCACGCTCGCCGGGTCGGTGACGTCCAGGACGACGGCCCGCACCCCCGGAGCCTGCGCGGACAGCGCCTCGAGGCGGTCCTGCCGCCTCGCGGCCGCAACCACCTCCCAGCCGTCGGCGGCGAGCCGGAGCGCGGTGGCCGCCCCGATCCCGCTGCTGGCGCCGGTGACCACGGCGGTCCGGCCGGGACCGGACGAGGGGGAGGGACGGAGGTGGGGGGACATGTGAGGAAGTCTCCCTCGTACGGCGTTGTTCAGGCTCTCGGGGCACACTGCCTCCGGTGCCCCGAGCGCCAGATCACCGCTGACGCTGACCAGGAAGGTGCGGACCGTGACCCCGACCGCGAGTGTGACGGCGCTCCATCCCCGGCGCGTGGCCGTGCTCTCCGTCCACACCTCGCCCCTGGACCAGCCAGGTACGGGCGATGCGGGCGGCCTCAACGTCTACGTCGTCGAGACCTCCAAGCGCCTGGCAGCCCTCGGCGTCGACGTCGAGATCTTCACGCGCGCCACGCGCAGCGACCTCCCGCCCGTGGTCGATCTCGCCCCCGGGGTGCGGGTGCGGCACCTGATCGCGGGGCCGTACGAGGGCTTGTCCAAGGAGGACCTTCCCGCTCAGCTGTGCGCCCTCACCTCGGGGGTCCTGCGGGCCGAGGCCGCGCACGAACCCGGCTGGTACGACGTCGTGCACTCCCACTACTGGCTGTCCGGGCAGGTCGGCTGGCTCGCCTCGGAGCGCTGGGGCCGCCCGCTCGTCCACACCGCCCACACCCTCGCCAAGGTCAAGAACCTGGCGCTGGCCGACGGCGACGCCCCCGAGCCGCTGCGCCGGGTCGTCGGGGAGCAGCAGGTCGTCCAGGCCGCGGACCGGCTCATCGCCAACACGGCGGACGAGGCCCGACAGCTGGTGGACCTCTACGGCGCGCAAGCCTCCCGGGTCGTCACCGTCGCGCCCGGCGTCGACCTGGAGCACTTCCGTCCGGGCGAGGCCGGGAACCCGCGTCACCCCTCCCGCACGAGATCCTCCCGGGCAGCGCTCGGCCTGCGCGAGGACGCCGTGCTGCTGCTGTTCGTCGGGCGGATCCAGCCCCTCAAGGCCCCCGAGGTCCTGCTCCACGCCGCCGCCCGCCTGCTCGACCGCGAACCCGCCCTGCGCGATCGGCTGGTCGTCGCCGTCGTCGGCGGGCCGAGCGGGACCGGCCTGCTCGAACCGACCGCCCTGCAGGACCTCGCCCGCTCGCTCGGCATCTCCGACCTGGTGCGCTTCGAGACGCCCCAGGGTGACGCAGGTTCCCGCGACCGGCTGCGCGACTGGTACCGCGCGGCTGACGTCGTCGCCGTCCCCAGCCACAGCGAGTCCTTCGGCCTGGTCGCCCTCGAGGCCCAGGCGTGCGGCACGCCCGTGGTCGCCACCGACGTCGGCGGCCTGCGCACCACCGTCCGCCACGGCGTCTCCGGCCTGCTCGTGCCCGGGCACGGGTCCGAGCCGTGGGCCGACGCCCTCACCCAGGTCCTGCGCGAGCGCGACCGGCTGTCCCTCGGCGCCGTCGAGCACGCCAGCGCCTTCTCCTGGGACGGCACCGGGGACGGCCTGCTCGCGACCTACCGGGAGGCCATCGCCGACCGGCTCCCGGCGCGCCTGGCGGAGGCACGATGACGACGGTCAGCACCACGCACCAGACGCTCCAGGAGGCGCTCGACGAGGCCGGGCTGGACTACACCTCCCCGGGCGAGGGCCAGTTCTTCGTGGTGCTGCCCGGCACGCACAAGCTGGCCACCAACTGCTGGCTCGTGGCCGGCAAGCACAGCCTGCTGATCGAGGCGTTCGTCGTGCGCAAGCCCGACGAGAACCACGACGAGTTCCACCGGTTCCTGCTGCGCCGCAACGCCCGCATGTACGCCGTCGCCTTCAGCACGGACGCGGCGGGCGACGTCTACCTCGTGGGCCGGCTCCCGCTGCACGCCGTCACGGCCGAGGAGGTCGACCGGCTGCTCGGAGCCGTGCTGCAGTACGCCGACGAG
Organism: Frankiales bacterium; assembly: GCA_025965615.1. GTDB lineage: Bacteria > Actinomycetota > Actinomycetes > Mycobacteriales > SCTD01 > SCTD01. The sequence continues at coordinate 9,593 of JAOPWP010000108.1, read as the reverse complement.
TCCTTCGACCCCCTGCTCGAGATCGGGTTCGCCTCCTCGATCCGTCGCGAGTGGGCCTGGCGCCAGAAGAACGGCGAGTCGACGCGGAACCTGGCCGCCTTCGCCCGCTTCGCGGACCCGGACCGCTGACCGGCGGCGCTCCTGGCGTTGGTTCGCGTCAGGACGGGGAACGGCCGGTCGAGGGGGCCGACAGCCGGGGCCCCGCGCCGATCGCGTCAGGAGCAGCCGATGACCGAGATGCCCGAGGCCGCCGAAGCCGACCTGGTGGAGCAGTCCCAGCCGGTCGATGACGGCCCGGCGGGGACCGCCGCCCTGCCCGAGCAGAGCGAGGCGGAGGTGGCCGATCTCCTCGAGCAGGCTCAGCCGCTGCCGCCCGCCGAGGACTACCCGCACGGCGAGGTCGGCGAGCAGCAGTAGCGCCCGGGGGGTCCGTGCCGTCCGAGCGCAGCGTTGCGCCAGACTGGCCCGATGGCGACCCTCGTACTGCTCCGTCACGGCGAGAGCGACTGGAACAAGAAGAACCTGTTCACCGGGTGGGTGGACGTCGACCTGACCGAGCTCGGTGAGGAGCAGGCCCGCCTCGGCGGGCTCGAGCTGAAGAAGTCCGACCTGCTCCCGACCGTCGCGCACACGTCGCTGATGACCCGGGCGATCCGGACCTGCAACCTCGCCATGGAGGCCTGCGACCGCAACTGGATCCCCGTCAAGCGGCACTGGCGGCTCAACGAGCGGCACTACGGCGACCTGCAGGGCAAGGACAAGAAGGCCACCCTCGAGCAGTACGGCGAGGAGCAGTTCATGCAGTGGCGCAGGTCCTACGACACCCCGCCGCCGCCGATCGAGATCGGCTCGGAGTGGGACGTCAGCGGCGACGCCCGCTACCGCCACCTGACCAGCGACCTCGTCCCCCGGACCGAATGCCTGGCCGACGTGGTGCACCGGATGCTGCCGTACTGGTACGACGCGATCGTGCCGGACCTGCAGGCCGGCGAGGTCGTGCTCGTCGCGGCCCACGGCAACTCGCTGCGCGCGCTCGTCAAGCACCTCGACGGGCTCTCCGAGGAGGCGGTCGTGGGGCTGAACATCCCGACGGGACAGCCGCTGCGCTACGACCTCGACGACGACATGCACCCGACGAACCCCGGTGGGACCTACCTCGACGAGAAGGCCGCCAAGGCCGCCGCGGAAGCAGTGGCGAAGCAGGGCCACTAGTTCGCTAGGGGATGGCCGGCACGCGCTCCCCGGTCACGAGGTAGACCACCCGGCGGGCCACCGAGACGGCGTGGTCGGCGAAGCGCTCGTAGTGGCGACCTGCCAGCGTCAGGTCGATCGCCGGCTCGAGGCCGTCACTCCAGGTGTCGTCGAGGATCGACCGGAACAGCTGCCGGTGCAGCTCGTCCATGACGTCGTCGTCCTTCTCGAGCTCGGCGGCCATCACGACGTCACGCCCGGCGATCACGCTGCCGGCCTTCGCGACGATCTCCTCGGCGGCGTGACCCATCTCGAGGATCGTCGAGCGCAGCTTCGGTGGCACCGCCGAGGCGGGGTAGCGGCGGCGCGCGATCTTCGCGATGTGCACGGCGTTGTCGCCCATGCGCTCGAGGTCAGCCACCATGCGCAGCGACGTGACGAGCACCCGCAGGTCGCTCGCGACCGGCTGCTGGCGGGCCAGGAGGTCGAAGGCCCGGGCCTCGACGTCGCGGTAGCGGGCGTCGACGGACTCGTCGTCGGCGATGACCTTCTCGGCCAGGGCCAGGTCTGCGTCGAGCAGCGCGGTGGTGGCCCGGCTCATGGCCGACCCGACCTGGTTGGTCATCTCGACGAGGTTGCTGGAGATCGCGTCCAGCTCGTCGTGGTAGGTGTCACGCATGCGCTCAAGGTAGCCCTCCGTCCCTCTCCCGGGCAGCGTGTGCGATGAATGAGACGCGTACGCAAGGTGAACATCGACGCGGTCCAGCCTGACCACGGACGCCCTGCCCTCGAGACCGTCCTAGTGTTCGCCCCGTGACCACGATCGGCGTGCTCCTCGGGCTCGCCGCCGGCCTCCTGGGAGGTGTCGGCCTCGGGCTGCTGCTGGCCCGCCGCACCCGCCGGGCCACCGCAGAGCCTGTCGTCGCGGCAGATCCCGCTCTCCCGGCAGGGGCCGCGCCCCCGTCCTCGGTCGAGGTCATCGACGCCCTCCCGGTCGCGATCGCGGTGGTGGACGGTTCCGACAGCGTGGTCCTCGCCAACCGGTCCGCCGTCGAGCTGGGGGTCGTCGCCGGCGACCGGCTCCTCGTCGCCGAGCTGAGGCGGCTCGTGCGCGACGTGCGCAGCAGCAGCGCTCCGCGCGAGGTCGAGGTGGAGCTGGGGAGCCAGCGCGCCGCCGACCGGCTGTCCGCCGTCGGGATCGGCCGGTCTCCCGAGGCCGTACGGGTGCGGCTCGTGCCGGTGGGGGCGGAGCGCCACGTCGCCCTGCTGGTCGAGGACGTCACCGAACCCCGTCGGGTCGAGGCCGTGCGCAAGGACTTCGTGGCGAACGTCAGCCACGAGCTCAAGACCCCCGTGGGTGCCATGGTGCTGCTCGCCGAGGCACTCCAGGACGCGAGCCACGACCCCGAGGCCGTGCGCCGGTTCGCCGGGCGGGTGCAGCACGAGGCCGGGCGGCTGGGCCGCCTGGTGCAGGAGCTGATCGACCTGTCCCGGCTGCAAGGAGCCGACCCGCTCCCGGAGGCCACGTCGGTCGCCGTCGACAGGGTGGTCGCCGAGGCGGTCGACCGGGCGAGGACGGCCGCGAGCGCGGTCGGCATCGAGATCGTGCGCGGTGGTCAGCGCGACCTCACCGTCGAGGGCAGCGAGTCGCAGCTCGTGACGGCTGTCGGCAACCTGATCGAGAACGCCGTCCACTACAGCCCCGACGGCACCCGGGTCGCCGTGGCCGTGAAGCGCAACGGCGACGCGGTCGAGATCACCGTCTCGGACCAGGGCATCGGCATCGCCGAGAAGGACCTCGAGCGGGTCTTCGAGCGGTTCTACCGAGCTGACCCGGCCCGGTCACGAGCGACCGGCGGCACCGGGCTCGGGCTCGCGATCGTCAAGCACGTCGCGACCAACCACGGCGGTGCGGTCGACGTGTGGAGCGTGGAGGGCTCCGGATCGACGTTCACCCTGCGCCTGCCGGCCGCGGCCGGTCCGGTGCCAGGAACCGGCGCCCCAGGAACCAGTGAAGGAGCGAGAGCGTGACGCGAGTGCTGATCGTCGAGGACGAGGACTCCATCTCCGACCCCCTGTCCTACCTGCTGCGACAGGAGGGGTTCGAGGTCTCGGTGGCGGCGACCGGGCCCGACGGCCTGGCCGAGTTCGACCGGGGAGGAGCCGACATCGTCCTGCTCGACCTCATGCTGCCGGGCCTGTCGGGCACCGAGGTCTGCCGCGCGCTGCGGGCGAAGTCCTCCGTACCCGTGATCATGCTGACCGCGCGGGACAGCGAGATCGACAAGGTCGTCGGCCTCGAGCTGGGCGCCGACGACTACGTCACCAAGCCGTTCAGCACCCGAGAGCTCGTGGCCCGCATCCGCGCCGTGCTCCGTCGGGGCGCCGAGCAGGAGGACGAGCCCGGCACGGCCCTGCAAGCCGGCCCGGTGCGCATGGACGTCGAGCGCCACGTCGTCACCGTCGACGGCGAGCAGCTCGCGATGCCGCTGAAGGAGTTCGAGCTGCTCGAGCTCCTGCTGCGCAACGCCGGTCGGGTCCTCACCCGTGGCCAGCTGATCGACCGGGTGTGGGGCGCCGACTACGTGGGCGACACCAAGACGCTCGACGTCCACGTCAAGCGGCTGCGGGCCAAGATCGAGCCCGATCCCGGTGCCCCCCGCTACCTCGTCACCGTCCGCGGGCTGGGCTACAAGTTCGAGACCTGAACCCGCTAGACGCCGCCCGGGTCGGCCGGGTGGGGGTCGATCAGGCCGGCCCGGCGGGCGCACAGCCGGGCCAGCTCGGTGTAGGCCGCTTCGCCCAGCAGGGCGGTCAGCTCAGCGGCGTAGGACACGTAGAGCCGCTCGGCACCGACGTGGGCCGTCGGGGAGGAGGTGCACCACCAGTGCAGGTCGGCCCCCCCTGAGCCCCACCCTCGGCGGTCGAACTCACCGATGGTGGTGACCAGCACCTCGACGTCGTCGGGCCGGGTGACCCACTCCTGCGTGCGCCGGACCGGCAGCTGCCAGCAGACGTCCGGCTTCGTCTCGAGGGGGTGGAGCTCGATCCGCTCCGCGAGCGCGTGCAGCGCGCAACCGGCGCCTCCGGAGAATCCCGGACGGTTGAGGAACACGCAGGCACCGTCGACGGTCCGCGTACGACGGGCAGGCTCGCCATCGAGCTCGTCCACCTCGGACACGCCCAGCCGCCGCCCGACCGAGGCGTACTGCCAGTTCTTCTTCTTCAGCTGGAGGGCGAACGACTCGATCCGGGCCTCGTCCTCGTCGTCGGCGTAGAAGGCGCCGTGGGTGCAGCAGCCGTCGTCGGCGCGGCCCTCGACGACGCCCTCGCACCCGCGCCCGTAGACGCAGGTCCACGAGGAGAGCAGCCAGGTGAGGTCGGCGCGGATGAGCCCGTCGGACCGCTCCGGGTCGACGAACTCGACCCAGTCCCGGGGGAAGCCCGGGGCGACCTCGGGCCGCACACCCGGCAGACCGAGGTCGGTCACCGGACGCCGCTTCCCCGACGGAGGAGTGGCCGGCTCGTTCATGGCAGCACCCGCAGGACGAGCAGGGCGACGTCGTCCTCGAGGCGCCCCTGGGCCAGCTCGTCGAGCAGGTGCTGGCACACGGCCTCCGCGCTCCCCGCGGGGGCGCTGGCCACGGCAGCCTGGAGCGCGGCCAGACCGTCGTCGATGCCGCGCCCGCGGTGCTCGACGAGACCGTCGGTGCACAGGACGAGCATCGAGCCCGGGGCCAGGGCCTCCTCCACTTCCGTGCGGGTCGTCCCCAGGGCCGCGCCGACGAGCAGTGACGGGGGACCGCCCAGCAGGCGCACGTGACCCTGCGGGGTGCGCAGCACCGGCGGCAGGTGGCCGGCGTTGCACAGCTGCAGAAGCCCCTGCGCCCCCGTGCGCAGGTCGAGGCGGCCGTAGACGCAGGTCGCGAGCTGGGCCATCTCGAGGCCCTGCACCAGCTGGTCGAGCCGGTCCAGCACGACGGAGGGTGACGCGCCCTGCCAGGCGTAGCTGCGCAGCACCGATCGCAGCTGCCCCATGGCCGCGGCCGCGGTCATGTCGTGACCCATGACGTCACCGATCGCGATCCCGACAGTGCCGTCTGGCAGGGCGAACACGTCGTACCAGTCACCTCCGACGTGGGCGCCCACCGACGAGGGGAGGTAGCGCGCCGCGCAGTCGAGGCCCTCGACGGCGGGCAGCTGGGGCAGCAGGCTCCGCTGGAGCTGCTCCGCCACGGCGTGCTCGCGCTGGAAGAGCAGGGTGTTGTCGAGGGAGAGCGCGGCCCGCCGCGCAAGGTCAGCCGCGATGAACAGGTCGTCGTCGTCGAAGCTGCGCCCCGACCCGTCGCTGAACAGGGTCAGCACCCCGAGCAGCGTGCTGCGTGCGTGCAGCGGGACGACGATCGCCGTTCGGACCCCCGCCTCGCGGTAGACCTCGAGCAGGTCCGGGTCGTCGATGCCGCGGGACAGGAGCGCGTCGTCGACGTCCACGAGCACGGGATCGCCACCGGAGAGGACGCCGGCCGTCAGCGAGCCCGCAGACAGCCCGCGCGGGTCCAGCCCCTCGAGGCGGCGCATCAGCGGGGCCTTGTCGTCGTCGCGGTGCCGGGCCGAGATCCGTTGCCCGCCAGCAGGTCCCATCAGGTGCACGGTGCACCAGTCGGACATCAGCGGGACGACGAGCCCGCTCAGCCGCTGCACGGAGTCGTCGATGTCGAGGGCGGCCGCCAGGACCGTCGTCACCTCTGCCAGCAGTGCCAGCTGGCGCTGCGCGCGCTCCGCCGCTGCTCGAGCGGCCTGCTCGGCCCGCAGGTGCTCCTCGGCAGCCTGCTCGGCGAGCACCTTGGCCGTGACGTCGGTCTGGATGCCGACGTGCTGGACGAGGACGCCGCTCTCGTCGTGCACCGGCGACAGGGACAGCTCGTTCCAGAAGGGGGTGCCGTCCTTGCGGTAGTTCAGCAGCGTCCCCGTGCAGTGCTCTCCACGCGAGAGGGCCTCACCCAGCCGGGCCACGACCGCCAGGTCGGTGTCCCGGCCCTGCAGGAACCGGCAGTTCCGACCGATGACCTCAGCGCGGGAGTAGCCGGTCGTGCGCTCGAACGCCGGGTTGACGAACACGAGCGGGTCGTCCGGCAACCGTGGGTCGCTCAAGGTGAAGGGAGTGGCTGCGGCGAGAACCGCCCGTTCGGTCAGCGCTCTCTCCTGTCGTCGCCGTGGCCTGCAGGAGAGGAGGCGCGATTCGCACGTACTGTACGGGCCCATGCGGCTCGGTGTGCTGGACGTCGGGTCGAACACCGTGCACCTGCTGGTCGTCGACGCGCACCAGGGCGGGCACCCCGATCCGGTGCGTTCGCACAAGGACGAGCTGCGCCTCGCAGAGCTCCTGCGCCCTGACGGTTCCCTGGGGCCGAAGGGGACCGACGCGCTCGTCACCGCAGTCGCAGGCGCGAGGGCTGCGGCCCAGGAGGAGGGCGTCGAGGACCTCGTCGCGTTCGCCACGTCGGCGGTGCGCGACGCCACCGACTCCGCAGCGGTGCTCGCCGCGGTGCGCGAGCGGGCCGGCGTCGACCTGCTCGTCCTGCCCGGTGAGGACGAGGCCCGGTTGACCTTCCTCGCCGTCCGCCGGTGGTGCGGCTGGAGCGCCGGACGGCTGCTCTGCCTCGACATCGGGGGTGGGTCGCTCGAGCTGGCGTCGGGCCTACACGAGGAGCCCGAGGTCGCCGTGTCGCTGCCCCTGGGAGCCGGCCGGCTGACCCGCGAGCGCCTCCCGGCCGATCCGCCGTCGTCCAAGCAGGTCGAGGCCGTCCGGCGCCACGCGTCCGAGCAGATCGAGGCCGTACGCCCGACGCTGCTCGCTGGTGGACGCCCTGACCGCGGGGTCGTGACCTCGAAGACCTTCCGGTCCCTGGCCCGCCTCGACGGTGCTGCGCCGTACGCACAGGGACCGCGCGTCCCGCGGCGCCTGAGGCGCTCCGGTCTGGAGCGGATCGTCAAGCAGCTGGCAGCCCTGCCGGCAGAGCGGCGGGCCGAGCTCCCCGGAGTCTCACCCGGCCGGGCGCACCAGCTGCTCGCGGGAGCCGTCGTCGCGCAGGCCGCGCTCGAGGTGCTCGACCTGGAGGAGGTGTCGGTCTGCCCCTGGGCCCTGCGCGAGGGAGTGATCCTGCGCCGCCTGGACTGGCTCGCGGGCACCTGAGCAGTTCGGCCCTAACCTGGACGCACCATGGCCGCCGTCCCGAAGACCCGCGCGACCGTCCAGGAGCCCTCGGCGCTCGTGGCGCTGTCGACGGCGAGCGTCTACCCCGACTCGACGGCCGGGGCGTTCGAGATGGCGGCCAGACTCGGCTACGACGGGGTCGAGGTCATGGTCTGGACCGACCCGGTCAGCCAGGACCTGACGGCGCTGCGCAGGCTCTCGGACTACCACGAGATCCCCATCCTGGCCCTGCACGCCCCCTGCCTCGTGATCACCCAGCGGGTCTGGGGCACCGACCCGTGGGCGAAGCTGGTCCGGGCCAAGGAGGCCGCCGAGCAGTGCGGCGCCCGCACCGTCGTCGTGCACCCGCCCTTCCGGTGGCAGCGCGAGTACGCCCGCCAGTTCGTCGGTGGGATCCAGCAGATGGGCGACGAGACCGACGTCCGCTTCGCCGTCGAGAACATGTTCCCGCTCCGGGCTCGCGGTCGCGAGGTCACGCCCTACGCGCCGGACTGGGACCCGACGACCGAGGACTTCCCGGACTTCACCCTCGACCTGTCGCACACCTCGGTGTCGCAGAGCGACGCGCTCGACATGGCGGCCCGCATGGGTGACCGCCTGTCCCACGTACACATCGCCGACGGCAACGGCACGGCCCGCGACGAGCACCTGGTCCCGGGTCGCGGCAACCAGCCGTGCGCGGCCCTGCTGGAGGGGCTCGCGGTCCAGGGCTTCGAGGGCCTGGTCGTCGTCGAGGTGAACACCCGCAAGGTCGAGGACCGGGCCGAGCGCGAGGCCGACCTCGCCGAGGCGCTGGCGTTCACCCGGCTCAACCTCGTCGCGCCGACCACGGGTCGGGACGCGGCCCGCCGCTGATCTGCCTAGGGTTCGCCCATGGACATCCTGCGCACCCCCGACTCCCGGTTCGCCGAGCTGCCCGGCTTCCCGTACGAGCCCCGCTACGTGCAGACCTCGGACGACCTGCGGCTCTCCTACGTCGACGAGGGCACCGGTCCGGTGGTCCTGCTCCTGCACGGTGAGCCGTCCTGGAGCTACCTCTACCGCACGATGATCCCGGTGCTCGTCGACGCCGGGTTCCGTTGCGTGGCACCGGACCTCATCGGGTTCGGGCGCTCGGACAAGCCGGCTCGGATCGAGGACTACACGTACGCCCGGCACGTGGAGTGGCTGCGCTCGGCGCTGTTCGACGGGCTGGACCTGACCGACGTGACGCTGGTCTGCCAGGACTGGGGCGGCCTGCTCGGGCTGCGGCTGGTCGCCGAGCACCCCGAGCGTTTCGCCCGGGTCTGTGCTGCGAACACCGGCCTGCCGGACGGGCGGTCCCGGCTGCCGGAGCCGTGGTGGAGGTTCCGCGAGTTCGTGGTCACCACCGAGGACCTCCCGATCGGCAGCCTGGTCGCCTCGGGCTGCGCCGAACAGGTGTCCCCCGCGGTCAAGGCGGCCTACGACGCGCCCTTCCCCGACGCGTCGTACAAGGCCGGGCCGAAGGCGTTCCCAGACCTCATCCCCCAGGACCCGGAGAACGTCGCGACTGCGGACAACCTGCGCGCGTGGGAGGTGCTGTCGGGGTTCGAGAAGCCCTTCCTGTGCGCCTTCTCCGACAAGGACCCGATCACGGCCGGGAGCGAACGCGGCCTGATCCAGCGCATCCCCGGAGCTGCCGGCCAGCCGCACACGACCATCGAGGGGGGCGGCCACTTCCTGCAGGAGGACCGGGGCCCGGAGCTCGCGCGGGTCGTCGCGGGGTGGATCCACTCCACCTCGTGAGCCTGGTCCTGCGCGTCGCGCTCTCGGCCCTGTCCCGACCGGCGACCTCCCGGTTCGGGCCGGACCCCTCGCAGGTCGCGGACCTGCACCTGCCCCGCGGACCGGGCCCCCACCCGGTCGTCGTCCTGCTGCACGGCGGCCACTGGCGGACGGGGCACGGCAAGCTCACCTGCCGTCCGCTGGCCCGTGACCTGGCCCGCCGGGGGTTCGCCGCCTGGAACGTGGAGTACCGGCGCCTCGGTGACGGCAGGGGCGGAGGAGGGGGCTGGCCCGCGACCTTCGAGGACGTCGCAGCGGGCATCGACAGCCTGGCCGAGGTCGCGGCTCCGCTGGACCTGTCACGGGTCACCCTCGTCGGGCACTCGGCGGGCGGCCAGCTCGCGCTGTGGGCAGCGGCGCGGCCGAGGCTGCCGGGCGGGGC
>JAOPWP010000107.1 GCA_025965615.1 Frankiales bacterium | reverse complement strand
ACCACGACCGGCGTGAGGCCGAGGACCTGGGTGCCCCGGGGGGCCCGGGTGACGGTGGCGGTCCCCGAGGCCAGGACCTGAGCATGCGCGGACGCGGAGTACGGCTCGTCACCCGGCCGAAGGGCGAGCCGACGCCGGCCGACTTCGAGCTCGTCGAGGTGGAGGTGCCCGAACCCGGGGACGGCGAGGTGCTGGTGCGCAACCGGTTCCTGTCCGTGGACCCCTACATGCGCGGCCGCATGAACGATGCCAAGAGCTACGCCGAGCCGTACGCCCTGGGGAAGGTCATGCACGGCGGCGCCGTGGGCGAGGTGGTGGCCTCGAAGGCGGACAGCCACGCGGTGGGTGACCTGGTCCTGTCGGCTCAGGGGTGGCGTGAGTTCGCGGGAGGCCCGGCGAGCGAGTTCCGGGTCATGCCGCCGAGCGAGCACCCGTCCCACTACCTCGGCGTGCTCGGCATGCCCGGGCTGACGGCGTACGCGGGACTGTTCCGGGTGGGTGCCTTCACCGCCGGGCAGACGGTCTTCGTCTCCGGGGCGGCCGGCGCCGTCGGGAGCATCGTCGGTCAGCTGGCCAAGCTGCGCGGCGGCACCGTCGTCGGCAGCGCCGGGTCACCCGAGAAGGTGGCCTGGCTGCGGGACCTGGGCTTCGACGCCGCCTTCGACTACCACGACGGCCGGGTGATGGACCAGCTCCGCCGGGCGGCCCCCGACGGCATCGACGTCTACTTCGACAACGTGGGCGGCGAGCACCTCGAAGCCGCGCTCGACTCGCTGGTCGTCCACGGGCGGGCCGTCATCTGCGGGATGATCTCGCAGTACAACGCGACGGAGCCCTCCCCCGCCCCGCGCAACCTGTCGACGCTGATCGCGAAGCGACTGACGGTGCAGGGGCTGCTGGTCGGCGACCACGCCGATCTGATGCCCGACTTCCTCGAGGAGGTCGGCGGTGCGCTGGCCGCCGGCCGCCTCCAGGCGCGGGAGACCGTCGTGGACGGCATCGAGTCGGCTGTCGAAGCCTTTCTGGGCCTGCTCCGAGGTGACAACACGGGCAAGATGGTCGTGCGCCTGCCGGAGGGGACGTCCGCGTGACCTCGACGGGGCCGTCCGCGACCGCACCGTCCCGCTGAGCAGCAGAGCCGAGGTCCCGCCGCTCGGCACCGGCACCTGGCGCCTCGGGGGGCGCCTCGGCCGTGCCAGCCGTGATCCGCACCTTCGAGGTCGGCTGCCGCAGGTCGACACCGCCACGATCTACGGCGACGAGGCTGCGGCCGGAGCTGCGCCGAGCGACAGCGCGGTGCCACTCGAAGGGCATCGCGAGCGCGGCGTCGTCGGCTGCCCTCAAGGGGCTGGCGCACCTGATCGGTCGCGGCGTCAGCCAGGCAGGGCCCGCACGACCAGCCGCAGCGCCTCGTCGGCTGCGCCCTGGCACACCTGTCCTGGCCCGCCCTCCAGCGCCAGGCGGTGGCTGGTGACCGAGCCGTCGACGTAGACGCCGACGAACACGGTGCCGGCGGGGTGTCCCTCCTGCGGATCCGGGCCACCGACGCCCGTGGTCGCGACGACGACGTCGGCCCGCAGCAGCTCGGCTGCGCCACGGGCCATCTGCTCGACCGTCTCGGCGCTCACCACGGGCCCCGGGGCGACCCCGAGCAGTCGCTGCTTGACCTCCGGGGCGTAGGCGACGACCCCGCCGAGGAGCCAGTCGCTGGCGTCCGGCGCCTGCGCCGCGGTGTCGGCGACCAGACCCGCTGTCACCGACTCCGCTGTGGCGAAGCGCCATCCCGCGGACTGGAGCCGTTCGGCGAGCTGTTCCTTCACATCTGCTGACACGCGGGTCCCGTACCCGCGGGCGCCCCGCCGACTCCCGCTCAGGGGCGCTGCTGCCGGAGCATCCCCACGTGCTCGATTCCGGCTTCCAGATAGACCTCACCGACGCTGCGGAAGCCGGCGCGCTCGTAGAACGCGCGGGCGTGCACCTGGGCGTGCAGCTCCACCGCGGGCAGCCCGCGCTCCGTGGCTCGGGCCACCAGCGCGTCCAGCACGGCCCGGCCCGTACCGAGACCCCGCTCGGACGCCGCCACGGCCATCCGACCGATCGTCGCGACCGAGCCGGAGGTGCCGGGCACCAGGCGACCTTCCTCGTCCGTACGCCCGTCGAGCAGCCGACCTGTCCCCACGAGCACACCGTCCCGGAAGGCGACTGCGTGATCGGCAGCGGCGTCGAGGTCGTCGCGCTCGAGCGCGACCGGCACCCCCTGTCCGACGACGAAGACCTCGTGGCGCAGGGCGAACACGGCCGGCATGTCCTGCGGTCCGGCCAGGCGGACCTGCAGCGTCACAGACGGCCGCCGTCGGCCTCCGCGACGCGGTCGAGCGCGTACTGCAGGTCGGCCGGGTAGGAGCTCTCGAAGCTGACCCAGGAGCCGTCGTCGGGATGCGCGAACGACAGCCGTACGGCGTGCAGCCACTGCCGCTCCAGCTTGAGCTTCTTCGACAGCGTGGGGTCCGCGCCGTACGTGACGTCGCCGACGCAGGGGTGCCGCAGCGCAGACATGTGCACCCGGATCTGGTGCGTGCGCCCGGTCTCGAGGTGGACCTCGATCAGGGTGGCGTGCCGGAAGGCCTCGATTGTCTCGTAGTGCGTGACGCTCTCGCGCCCGCCCGCGACCACGGCGAAGCGGTAGGCGGAGCTGGGATGGCGGTCGATGGGTGCGTCCACCGTGCCGCTGAGCGGGTCGGGATGCCCCTGGACCAGGGCGTGGTAGCGCTTGTCGACGGTCCGCTCGCGGAACGCGTCCTTGAGCACGGTGTAGGCGCGCTCGCTCTTCGCGACCACCATCAGCCCGCTCGTGCCGACGTCGAGTCGGTGGACGATGCCCTGCCGCTCCTCGGCGCCGCTGGTGCTGACCCGGTGGCCCGCAGCCGTCAGCCCACCGATCACCGTCGGCCCCTCCCAGCCGGGACTCGGGTGGGCGGCGACCCCCACCGGCTTGTCGACGACGATCAGGTCGGCGTCCTCGTGGACGACGACCAGGCCGTCGACCGGCACGGGGTCGGGCCGTGCCTCGCGGGCCGGCTCAGGCAGGTCGACCTCGAGGACCGCACCCGCCGTCACCCGCTCGCTCTTGATGCTGACCTGCCCGTCGAGGCTGGCGAGGCCGGCGCCGACCAGGTCCGCGGCGGCGGTGCGCGACAGGCCGAACAACCGGCTGATGGCGGCGTCGAGCCTCATGCCGTCCAGGCCCTCGGGCACCGGAACAGAGCGGGACTGGGTCATGCGTCCATCATGCGGCCCGGTCGGCCCGGTCGGCCCGTCCGGTCCGGGTGCCGTCCACCTCGATGCCGCGGAAGGTCGCGAACACCGCGAGCGCGGCGCCCACGGTGATCGCGCTGTCGGCGGCGTTGAAGCTGGGGAAGACCTGGAAGTCGATGAAGTCGACGACCGCACCACGACCGGGTCCAGGGCTGCGGAACAACCGGTCGATCAGGTTGCCGGTGGCTCCGGCGAGCAGCAACCCCAGGCTGAGCGCCCACAGGCGGCTCTGGAGGCGGCGGGCCAGCCGGACGATGGCGATCACGACACCGATCGCCACGGCGGTGAACACGACGGTGTAGCCCTCGGCGAAGGAGAACGCCGCTCCTGAGTTCCGGGACACCCGCAGGAGCAGCTGCCCGCCGAGCAGCTCGACGGTCCGCCGGCCCTCCAGCTCCGCGACGACGAGCAGCTTCGTCCCGACGTCCAGCGCGAGCGCCAGGACCGCCACGACGACCAGGAGACGGGTACGGGAGCCGAGAGGTGGGTGGCCAGGGTCGCCCTGACCAGTGTCGGCCTGACCGGGGTCGGCCTGACTGGGGTCGACGGGGCTGAGTCCGGACGACTCGGGCTCGCTCGAGCCCGATGTCGGCGGAGGCTGCTCGCTCAGCGCCTCTCCTCGCGCTGCTTGCAGGAGACGCAGAGCGTCGCGCGCGGGAAGGCCTTGAGGCGTGCCTTCGGGATGGGGTTGCCGCAGTTCTCGCACCGGCCGTAGATGCCGGCCTCGAGCCGGCCGAGGGCGCGCTCGATCTGCACCAGGAGGTCCCGGCTGTTGTTGGCCAGGGACATCTCGTGCTCGCGCTCGAACGTCTTCGTCCCGGCGTCGGCCTCGTCACCGGAGCCCTCGCTGCTCTGGTCGCGCTTGAGGCTCTCGCTCGCCGCCTCGGCCGTGTCGATCTCACCACGCAGCTCGCGCGCCTGGCCCTCGAGCTCCTCGCGGATGGCCGTGAGCTCCGCCGAGGTCCAGGCGTCGGCACCGGTGAGCGGACCGGAGGGGATGACGGCGGCTGCAGCCTTCGTCGCGCGGGCGGCCGGCTTGGGAGCTGCAGCAGGGGTCGTGGAAGGTGCGGCCTTGACGGCCTTGGTTGCCGGAGGCTTGGCCGGGGCCTTCCCCGCCGGGACCTTCCCCGCCGGGACCTTCCCCGCCGGCGCCTTCCCCGCTGGGACCTTCGCCGCTGGAACCTTCGCCGCTGGAACCTTCGCCATTGGGGCCTTCGCCTTGGCCTTGGCAGTCGGGGCCTTGGCTGCCGCGGCCTTGGAGGCCGGGGCCTTGGAGGCCGGGGCCTTGGACGCCGGGGCCTTCGACGCCGGGGCCTTGGCTGCTGCCACCTTGGAAGCCGGGGCCTTCGACGCCCGGGCCTTGGCTGCTGCCGTCTTGCCCACGGGGGCCTTCGCCGGGCCCTTTCCAGCGGGCGATGCCTGAGTCGCCTCGGCCTTCGGGGTCCGCTTCGCCGCGGCAGCCCGACCGCTCGAGGCCGCCTTGGTGGCGCCGCTCGGGGCAGAGGCGGCCCGGGTCGCCTTGGCCGGTGTTGCGCCCTTCGGCGCCGGCACGGTCTTGCCCGGGGCCTTGCCGGCTGCCGGGGCCTTGGCTGCGGCAGCCTTTGCGACCGACCCGCTTGCTGGCGGGGTGGCAGACGCCTTCGCGTTCGTGGCGGCAGCACCGGTCAGCAGACCGCGAACCTTCTTGCCGAAGCTGGCCATGCTGCCCTCTCGACCGCCCCCGACGCCCGACTGGGCAAGATCATGGACGGGCGCAGGATACGTGAGGGCTCCTGCGTGGCACAACGCGCCACGCACGCCGTCGGGCACCGGTCTGCTGCTGCTGACAGGCCCGCAGGCTGCCCCACCCCCTCGACTAGGCTTGCTCCCGCAGCGCTGACGGGGACCAGTAGCGACGCACGCAGTCCAGAGCGATCCGGGGTCGGTGGGAGCCCGGAGGCGAGCCCGCCGTGAACATCAGCCCCGACGCACCTCCAGCGCGCGCCGCACGACCAGAGCGGGGGCCCGACGCCGACAGGCGGACGGCCCCAAGGAGGGTGGTACCGCGGGGCCCCGGCCTCGTCCCTCCGTCGATGCAGTCCACGACGGAGGAAGTGCCATGGAGCAGCTGCCCGCCCAGGTCGACCTGCCGCTGCTCGAGCGCCAGGTGCTCGAGCGCTGGGAGCAGGAGCGGATCTTCGAGCGGACGCTCGAGCAGACCGCGGGAGGCGAGCCATGGGTCTTCTACGAGGGACCTCCGACAGCCAACGGGCAGCCCGGGACCCACCACGTCGAGGCGCGCGTCTTCAAGGACCTCTTCCCCCGGTTCAAGACGATGCAGGGTCGGTCCGTTCCGCGGCGCGCCGGCTGGGACTGCCACGGCCTCCCGGTGGAGCTGGCCGTCGAGAAGGAGCTCGGGTTCACAGGTAAGGGTGACATCGAGGCTTACGGGGTCGCGGCGTTCAACGACAAGTGCCGGGAGAGCGTCGGCAGGCACGTGGATGCCTTCGAGCGGATGACCCACCGGATGGGCTACTGGGTCGACATGGCTTCGGCCTACCGCACGATGGACGCCAGCTACGTGCAGAGCGTCTGGTGGTCGCTCAAGAAGATCGCGGACGCCGGTCTGCTGGTCGAGGACCATCGGGTCGCGCCCTACTGCCCCCGGTGCGGCACGGGCCTGTCGGACCACGAGGTGGCGCAGGGCTACCAGGACGTCGTCGACCCCAGCGTCTACGTGCGCTTCCCCGTCACCGCAGGCCCGCTGCTCGAGCTCGGCGCCTCCCTTCTGGTCTGGACGACGACCCCCTGGACGCTGGTGTCCAACACGGCCGTCGCGGTCAACCCCGACGTCATCTACGTCGCGGCGAGACGGGGCGACGAGGTGCTGGTCGTGGCAGAACCGCTGCTCGCGGTGCTCGACTCGCCGGAGCACCCGGTGGAGGTGCTCGACCGCTTCCCGGGTCGCGCGCTCGAGCACACGTCGTACGCACGACCGTTCGAGCTGATCGACTTCCCGGAGGGGGTGAGCGCGCACTTCGTCGGCCTGGCGGACTACGTGACGACCGAGAGCGGCACGGGGCTGGTCCACCAGTCGCCCGCGTTCGGCGCGGACGACATGCTCGTGGCCCGCCGCTACGGCCTGCCCGTGCTCAACCCGGTCCTCCCGGACGGCACCTTCGAACCCGCCTTGCCGCTGGTGGGCGGCCGGTTCTTCAAGGACGCCGACGCTCCGCTCGTCGCCGACCTGCGCGCCCGGGGCCTGCTCTTCCGCGAGGCGCCCTACGAGCACAGCTACCCGCACTGCTGGCGCTGCCACACGGCCCTGCTCTACTACGCCCTCCCGAGCTGGTACATCCGCACGACGGCGATCAAGGACCGCCTGCTCGAGGAGAACGCCGGCACCCGCTGGTACCCCCCGACGATCCAGCACGGCCGCTACGGCGACTGGCTCGAGAACAACATCGACTGGGCCCTGTCGCGCAACCGCTACTGGGGCACCCCCCTGCCGATCTGGCGCTGCACGACCGACGCGAGCCACTGGCAGGCCTACGGGTCGCTCGCCGAACTGGGGGCGGCCGCCGGCCAGGACCTGTCCGAGCTCGACCCCCACCGCCCGTACGTCGACGACGTCGTCGTGCCCTGCGACCGCTGCGGCGCCCCGGCGAACCGGGTGCCCGAGGTGATCGACGGCTGGTACGACTCAGGGGCGATGCCCTTCGCCCAGGTCGGCTACCCGTGGTCCGGCGTCGAGCCGGCCTACCCCGCCCAGTTCATCTGCGAGGCCATCGACCAGACCCGGGGCTGGTTCTACACGCTGATGACCGTGGGGACCCTCGTCTTCGACCGCAGCTCCTACGAGACGGTGCTGTGTCTCGGCCACATCCTCGACGGCGACGGCCGGAAGATGAGCAAGCACCTGGGCAACGTCCTGGACCCCTTCGCCCTGTTCGAGCGGCACGGCGCGGACGCGGTCCGCTGGTACATGCTCTGCGGCGGGAGCCCGTGGTCCGCGCGACGAGTCGGGCACGAGCAGATCGACGAGGTCGTCCGCAAGGTCCTGCTGACCTACTGGAACACCGCGGCCTTTCACACGCTGTACGCGACGGTCAACGGGTGGGAGCCAGGCGGCCCGGCCCCTTCCCGGGCCGAGCGACCGCTGCTCGACCAGTGGGCCCTGTCCCAGACCGCCGCCACGGCCCTCGAGGTCACGGCCGCGCTCGAGGACTTCGACTCGCTCAAGGCGGGGCGCCTGCTCAGCACCTGCATCGACGACCTGTCCAACTGGTACGTCCGGACCTCGCGGCGACGGTTCTGGAGCGGTGACCCCGCAGCCCTCGCCACGCTGCACGAGTGCCTCGAGACGCTCACCCTGGTCATGGCGCCCTTCACCCCGTTCGTCACCGAGGCGGTCTGGCAGGCGCTGTTCACCGGAGCCGGCCGGCCCGAGTCGGTGCACCTCGCCCGGTGGCCCGAGGCCGACCCGGCGTCGGTCGACGGGGTCCTCGCCGAGCAGGTCGCATTGACACGTCGCCTTGTCGACTTGGGCCGGCAAGCCCGGGCCGAGTCGAAGGTGAAGACCCGTCAGCCTCTGGGGCGGGCCCTGGTCTCCGCGGCCGGGTGGGACGCCCTGCCGCAGCAGCTGCGGGAGCTGGTCGCCGCCGAGCTGAACGTGCTCAGCGTCGAGGGCCTGTCGGCGGGCACCGACCTGGTCGACGTCAGCCTGAAGGCCAACTTCCGGGTCCTGGGCAAGCGCCTCGGCAAGCAGGTGCAGGCTGTGGCCCGGGCCGTCGCCGAGGCCGAACCCGGCGCACTCGCGCTGGCGCTGCGCGCAGGCAGCGCCGGCGTGGAGGTGGACGGCGACATGGTGTCGCTCTCCCCCGACGAGGTGATCATCACCGAGACTCCTCGAAGCGGGTGGGCGGTCTCGACCGCCGCCGGCGAGACTCTGGCCCTCGACCTCGCGCTGACCTCCGAGCTCCGGCGCGCGGGTCTGGTGCGGGAGGCGGTGCGCCTGGTGCAGGAGGCCCGCAAGCGCAGCGGCCTGGCCGTCAGCGACCGGATCGAGCTGTGGTGGACCACGACGGCCACGTCGCCGGTCGAGCTGCAGCAGGCCCTTCAGGAGGGCAGCGACCAGCTGGCCGAAGAGGTCCTGGCGGTCCGGATCGAGGCCGGAACAGCGGATGTGGAGGTACCCGTCCACGAGGACGTGGAGCTCGGCCTCCGGTTCTGGCTGCGGGCGGTCGGCGCAGGTGCACGAGGATGACCGGGCCGGTTGGACCACGGTTCACCCATTCAGCCCCGTCAGATCGGGTGGCCTCCTGACCGACAGATGTGAGGACACCGCCCGCTGCTCCGCACGGAGCACGCCACACCCCGGAGGCACCTGGTGACGATCCACGCCGTCGAGCTCGAGTCGCAGCCCAAGCACCGCTCGTTCCGCATGACGCGTCCGACGGCTCCGGCCGTCGCGAGCCAGGTCCGCCCGGCGATCATCCTCCCCGACCGCGAGGCACGCACCCTGCTGCACGTCGCGGAGCGCGAGGACGTCTCGCGCGGCGGTTGCTTCTCGGCCGGGCCGGCGGGCGTGCAGGTCTGGAGCGGCCCGTGGGACGGCGCCGGGGGCAGCCGCGGCACCTCCGAGCACCTCGGTTCGGTCGACTGGTCCTACGACACCCCGAACCGGCACTACATCACCGTCTACCGGGTCCTGGTGACCGTGAAGGGCGTCGCGTCGGGCTTCACCCCGGCGGACATCCTGCGCCACGTGCTCGAGCTGGCCGGCCTGACCGCCGACGCAGGGGTCACCCTGGCGATGGAGGCGCCGCCGGCGCGGGACCCGTTCCGGTCCAGCGCCCGTCAGGACATGGTCGGCGCCCTGCGCTGATCCTGGCTCGACGGCCCACCCAGGGACCGTCACGAGCACCGGCTCGTACGGGCCTGCCGGCTGTGCGCGGTGAGCCAGCGCCACGCGGCACGGTCGATCCCAGGGTCAGGGCTTGCAGACCCCGCAGGCCGAGTAGCCCTGCTGCCCCGCCTGCGCGGGAGTCAGCTGCTCCGTCCCGGCGGCGTCGCGGACGTGCCGGCAGTCGGCCCGGTGGTAGCGGTTGCGGTCCGGGACGACGACCACGTGCGATGCCGGTGCAGGGGGCGTCGAAGCGACGCTGGAGGGGACCCGCACAGCGGCCACGGCCGCTCCCGACTCGGGCGTGGCGGGGTCGGACCCCACAGGACGCGAGCCGGACCGTCCCGTGGAGCTCGCGACCGGCGCCGCAGCGGGGGCAGCTGCCGGGAGCTCGCCGGCACCGGCGGAGTCCGTACGGTCGGCGCCTGCGAGCTGCGCGTCAGGCTTGCAGACCCCGCAGGGGGTGAAGCCGGCCTCGCGCGCGTCGACCAGGTCGACCTCCTGGGCCTGCTTGCCGGCGAGGTAGCGGCAGCCGCCGACGTGGTAGCGAGGCCGGTTGGCGACGACCAGGACGGTCCCCTCGACGGGAGCCTCGCCGCCGGCGACCGGCTCCTCGGCAGGGGGGAGGCTCGTCGCGGTGTCGTCCGCATCGTCAACGGACGGCCCGCTCTGCGCGGGGACGTCGTCGAGCGGAACGCTGCGCTCTGGGGAGTTCCCTGGCTGTGCAGCCGGCGCCTGCCCGACCGTGGCGCCGTGGGGATCAGGCGTCGAGCCAGCCGTTCCTGGCAGGACCTCGCCTCGGCGCTGGACGATCCCGAGGACGAGGAAGACGAGCGACACCAGGCTGACGACGATGCAGCCGTAGACGAGGTTGATGTCGGACTGGGTGACCCCCAGGACGAGCAGGACGAGGGAGACAAGGACCAGGGCCCCGCTGATGACGATCACGCTGAGGGTCCTCCGGCACACGGATCGGGGCGTCGTGCGGGTGCGCCTGCAGCCTAGCGCCGCAAGTCGGCGCAGCGTCCGTCGACGCACCGCGCCTCGAGACCGGTGGACCGGAGATGCTGCTCGTTTCCGCGCCCGCTGCGTCCTGGGGGCCTAGCGGTCCTCGGCCGGAGTCTCCGGCGAACCCTCGCGAGCCCTCGGGGCCGGCGAGAAGGGGCCGACGCCCGCGGACCCGGGCATGCCGAACGGCCGCGGCTGGCCCTGCGGCGCAGGAGCCTCGCGAGGCGGACCGTCCTGCGGAGCGTCGTCTGCGTCACCCTTGTCCGGAGCGGCCGGGCGACCGAGCTGCTGGGCAGGCTGCGAGGCCGCTGCCTGCGCGGGGGCGGGCACCGATCCGCCGGACGCGGCCGAGGGCCCCGGCCGGTCAGTGGAGGGCTGGGCCTGCTGGGGCTGCTGCGGCTGGGCCTGCCGGGGGTGCTGCGGCT
>JAOPWP010000097.1 GCA_025965615.1 Frankiales bacterium | reverse complement strand
TCTGCGCGTACTGCCTCGCGGCCGCGCTGAGGGGCGTCTGCCCCCACTGCGGCGGCGGGCTCAGCCCGCGGCCCGTCGGTCCCTCGCGCGGCTGGCGGGTGGGCACCAGCATCGGCCACTACCGGCGGGCACGAGGCGGGTGCGCCAGCCCGTCGACATCGGGGCTCACGAGGCGTTCGCCGCCCAGGTCGTGTCCATCCTCCCGAAGGACCACCGAGGCGGCAGACGCGGCCCGGCCGGCGGCCGAGCTCGAGCCTGAGCTGCGGCGGCCGGCAGTGATGCTCAGGCAGTCAGGACGATCTTGCCGACCACGTCTCCGGAGGCCAGGCGCTCGAAGGCGCGAGCCGCGTCGGCGAGCGGGACGACCGAGTCGACCTGCGGCCGTACGCCCGTGGTCGCGAGGAAGGACAGCAGGCCGGCCAGCTCCTCGCGGGTGCCCATCGTCGACCCGATCACCCGCAGCTGCAGGAAGAACAGGCGGTTGAGGTCGGCACTCGGGTCGGCCCCGGTCGTCGCCCCGGACACGACCAGGGTGCCCCCGGGTCGCAGGCTCCTCATCGAGTGCGACCAGGTCGCCTTGCCGACCGTCTCGAGCACCGCGTCCACTCGGGCGGGCAGACGGGCGCCGTCCTCGAAGACCTGCGACGCCCCGAGCTCGAGGGCCCGCGCGCGCTTGCCCTCGTCGCGCCCGGTCACCCAGACGACGAGACCGGCCGCCCGGGCGAGCGCGATCGCCGCGGTGGACACGCCGCCCCCCGCGCCCTGGATGAGCACGCGGTCACCGGGCTTGAGCCCCGCCTGCGTGAACAGCATCCGGTAGGCCGTCAACCATGCCGTCGGCAGGCAGGCCGCCTCCTCGAAGGACAGGTCGGCCGGCTTCGGCAGCAGGTTGCGCCGCGGGACGACGACCTGCTCGGCGAGCGTCCCCTGGTGCAGCTCGGACAGGATGGTCCGCTTGGGGTCGAGCGTCTCGTCACCCGACCAGTCCGGGTCGCCCACCAGGCCGTGCACGACGACCTCGCTGCCGTCCTCGGCGACGCCGGCGGCGTCACAGCCCAGGATCATCGGGAGCCGGTCAGCAGCGAGCCCCACCCCGCGCAGCGACCACAGGTCGTGGTGGTTCAGCGAGGCGGCACGCACCGTGACCCGGACCCAGCCCTCCGGGGGCGTGGGGTCGGGTCGCTCCCCGACGGTCAGGCCGGACAGCGGGTCGTTCGCGGACTGGGCGGTGCAGGTGGCTGCGAGCATCTGCCGACAGTAGGTCCCGTCACCCCAGGCCCGTCGGGCGGCTGCCCTTCGAGCCCCGGCCGGGCGCCTCAGATGCGAGCGACGCCCTCGGCCCGGGCGGCCGCCGCGACGGCATCGGCGACGGCGGGCGCCACGCGAGGGTCGAAGACGCTCGGGATGACGCAGTCGGGGGCGAGGTCGGCCCCGACGACGGCGGCGAGTGCCTCGGACGCGGCGAGCTTCATGCCCTCCGTGACCCGGGTCGCGCGGACGGCCATGGCGCCCTTGAAGACGCCGGGAAAGGCGAGCACGTTGTTGATCTGGTTCGGGAAGTCGCTGCGACCGGTCGCGACGACGCGGGCACCGTTGGCGTGGGCGACGTCGGGGTGCACCTCGGGGTCGGGGTTCGCCATCGCGAACACGATCGAGTCCGGCGCCATCGAGGCCACCGTCTCGGGGGCGATCGTCCCGGAGGACAGGCCCAGCAGGACGTCGGAACCACGTACGGCCTCGGCGAAGGTCCCTCGGTGCCCGGCGCGGTTGCTGATCTCGGCGAAGGTGCGCTTCTGGTCGTTGAGGTCGGTCCGGTCGAGGTGGACCATGCCCTTGCTGTCGGCGATCGCGAGGTCGCCGATGCCCGCCTCGAGGATCATCTTCGACACGGCGATGCCGGCCGCGCCGGCGCCGGAGACGACGACCCGCAGGTCCGCCAGGGTGCGGCCGGTCAGGAGGGCTGCGTTGCGCAGGGCGGCCAGCACGACGATGGCCGTGCCGTGCTGGTCGTCGTGGAAGACGGGGATGTCGAGGCGGTCCTGCAGCCGTCGCTCCACCTCGAAGCACCGGGGCGCGCTGATGTCCTCTAGGTTGATGCCGCCGAAGGCCGGAGCCAGCCGCGCGATCGTCTCGACCAGCTCGTCCACATCGGTCACGTCGAGGCAGATCGGCACGGCGTCGATGCCGCCGAACTGCTTGAACAGCAGGGCCTTGCCCTCCATCACGGGGAGCGAGGCGAGCGGGCCGATGTCGCCGAGCCCGAGCACCGCTGTCCCGTCGGTCACCACGGCGACGGTGTGCGACTTCCAGGTGTAGTCGTAGGCGAGGTCGGGGTCCTGGGCGATGGCCGTGCAGACCCGGGCGACACCCGGGGTGTAGGCGAGCGAGAGGTCCTCGCGCGTCTCGAGGGGGACGGACGAGACGACCTCGACCTTGCCGCCGAGGTGGAGCGCGAAGGCCGGGTCCAGGTCACGTGCGGCCTGCGTCGACAGCGGTGCCGGAGCGGCAGCCGGGCGCACGCCGTCGGTAGAGGTGGTGCTCAACGGTTCTCCTCGAAGTCCAGCCGCGGGGCGGCCGGGGATGGCAGGGACATCGTCCTCCGCACGAGGCTGGGCCGGTGGGCACGCGGTTCGGGCGGGCGCGGACGGGGGTCACCCGGGCAGCACCACGATCCCACACGGCTGCCGCGGTGTGGCGGCGGGCAGAGGGCCGTCAGCCGAACCAGCGCGGCGGCAGCGGCCAGTAGCGCAGCAGCACCCGCCCGAGGACGACCGCGGGCCCGTAGCGCCTGCTGTCGTCGCCAACCTCGGGGTTGTCGGACGCGACCTCCCAGAGCTCACCGGACCTGCGGACCGCCCGCTTGACCACCAGCAGGTCGGGGCCGTCCGGGAAGCGGGCCACGACGAGGTCCCCGGGGCGGACCCGCTGGCCCGGGCTCATGAGCAGGCAGTCCCCGGGGCGAAGGGTGGGCAGCATCGACGGTCCCGAGACGAGGACAGCGGGAAGCGGTCGCACGACGTCCTCCTCTCGCCCCGGGCGGGGCTGTGGGGCCGGGGGTAGGGTCCGAACGGCGTAGTCCGCACATCCCGAAGCACTTGGAGGACCGAGTATGAAGCTGCCCCGCTTCCTCACCCCGACCACCGTCGTCCACGCCCACTGCGACCTGCCCTGCGGGGTGTACGACCCGGCTCAGGCCCGCATCGAGGCGCAGTCGGTCAAGGCCATGCAGGAGAAGTACCTCGCCAACGAGGACCCGGTGTTCCGGGCGCGTGCGCTCAAGATCATCGACGACCGGGCGTCGCTGGCCAAGCACCACCTGGCCGTCCTGTGGCACGACTACTTCAAGGCCGAGCACTTCGAGAAGTACCCCGACCTGCACATGCTGATCAACGGCACGATCAAGCAGGCCAGTGGCACCGGCGCGAAGCAGAAGATCGACCCCGCCGAGGGGCAGAAGCTGCTCGACGGCATCGACCAGATCGCCACCATCTTCTGGGAGACCAAGGGCAAGACCTACGAGAAGCCGGCCGCCTGAGCCGCGTCTGACCTCTGCCGGAGGCCGGTCCCGCCGAGCACCTCGGTGAGGCCGGCCTTCTGCGTGCCCGGTCCGGCCTGGCAGCATGCTCGCCATGGCGGAACTGGTGCTGGTGCGGCACGGGCAGACCGAGTGGTCCCGCGACGGTCGCCACACCGGCCGCAGCGACGTGCCCCTGACCAGCGCCGGCGAGCAGGACGCCGCGGCGCTGAGGGACCGGCTGGGCTCCCGCCCCTTCGGCCTGGTGCTGACCTCACCCCTGCAGCGCGCCGCGCGGACCGCCGAGCTGGCGGGGCTGCGAGCAGAGCAGGACGCCGACCTGTGCGAGTGGGACTACGGGCCGGAGGAGGGGCGTACGACCGAGCAGGCCCGCCAGACGCGCCCCGGGTGGTCGGTCTGGGACGGCACCGGCCTCGGCGAGTCGCTGGAGCAGGTCGCCGAGCGGCAGCGGCGCGTCCTCGGGCGCGTGCGACCGGTCCTCGACACCGGGGCCGACGCCTGCCTGATCGGCCACGGCCACGCGCTGCGCATCCTGGCTGCGTGCTGGCTGGGGCTCGGACCGGCCGCCGGTCAGCAGCTCGTCCTGGGCGCCGGCTCGGTCTCGACGCTCGGGTTCGAGCACGGCGCCCCCGCCCTGCTCACCTGGAACGGCTGACGTGGTCCTGACGGCGCGGCCGGCGGTCCGGGCGGCCGTGCCCGGCGACGTGCCCGTCCTGCTCGAGCTGGTGCACGAGCTCGCCGCCTACGAGCGCGAGCCCGAGGCCGTCGAGGCCACCGAGGAGATGCTCACCGAGGCACTGTTCGGAGAGTCCCCCGTCGCCTCCTGCCACGTCGCCGAGCAGGACGGCCAGGTCGTCGGCTTCGCGCTCTGGTACGTCACCTTCTCCACGTGGACCGGTCGCCCGGGGCTGTGGCTCGAGGACCTGTTCGTGCGACCGGCGGCGCGAGGCACCGGTCTCGGGAAGGCACTGCTGCAGCAGCTGGCGGCCGTGTGCGTCGAGCGAGGCTGGACCCGCTTCGAGTGGTGGGTGCTGGACTGGAACGCGCCCGCGATCGGCTTCTACCGCTCGCTGGGCGCGGTGCCCCAGGACGAGTGGACCACCTTCCGCGTCGACGGGGAGGCGCTCCGACGCCTGGCCGGGGGCGCCTGACGACCGCGAGGTTCTCGCCGCGCCGGTGCCGCACGGCGCGCCACGCTGCTCAGTGGGCCACGTCCCAGCTCTGGCCCCAGCTGACGTCGGCGACGAAGCGCACCGGGCTCCCGGCCGCCCACCAGGCAGCTGTCGCCTGGAGGGCGTCGGCCAGCAGCGCGGCGGCGTCCGGCCCGCGGGAGGTCGGCACGTGCAGGAGCAGCTCGTCGTGCAGGCACAGCACGATCTCGCCCCCGAGGTCGAGCAGGCCGTCCCGCACGGTCGCGGCCCAGGCCTTGAACAGCTCCGCAGCTGCCCCTTGCACGACCGCGTTCCGCGCGAAGCGCCCCCAGCCGGTCGTGCGCAGGACGTGCTCGCCGACGGGCTCGCCCTGCTCGGCACCGGGCAGGTGGAGCAGCCGGCCGCCGTACGTCCGCAGCTGTCCGCCCACCTGGCCGGCCCGCTCGGCCGCCCGCAGGTGCGCCATCGCCACCGGGTAGGCCCGGTCCATGTCCCGCAGGGCTGCCCCCGCCGTGCCGGAGGTCTGTCCGTACATGGCTGCCAGCACGGCGATCTTGGCCGTCGGCCGGTCGCAGCCGAGCTTGCGCGCGACAGGGGCGTACATGTCGTCCTCCCCCGCCGCACGAGCCAGCTCGGCGTCCCCGGACACCGCCGCCAGCACCCGTGGTTCGACCTGGCCCAGGTCTGCCCGGACGAGCACGTGACCCGGCCGGGCCCGGACGACCGGGCGCAGCTCACCGGGCAGGTTGTGCAGCCCTGCGCTGGCCGTCATGCGGCCCGACGCACCGTCCGCGGCCTCCCACCGCCCCCGCAGCCGACCGTCGGCGCCGACGTGCCGGTCGAGCCACCCCCAGCCGTACGTGGTGGCCAACCGCTCGGCCTTGCGCCAGGACAGCAGCGCCGCGACCAGCGGCAGGGTGCCGGCGTGCGGCTCGAGGCGCCAGGACCTCGTGTCGGGCAGGTCCAGGCCGACCTGCGCCAGCAGCTCGCGCACCTGGAGCGGGTTGCGCAGGTCGACCCCCGCCCCCGGGACGTGCCGCAACACCGACTCGTCGCGGGCGCGTCGCCCTGCGTCGTGCTCGTCCGGGCCGGCCGGGCGAGGACCGATGGCCGCTTCGAGCAGAGCGCCCGCCACGTCGAGGTCGAGCGGCAGCCCCGCGACCTCGAGCTCGACCGCGAGCAGGGCCGCCGCCGACTCCGCACAGGCGGTCAGCACGGCCAGGGGCGGCTGCCGGGGAGACGGGCGCGGGTCCGCCACGGACCCCAGTGCGGCCGCCTGGCGGCGCTGCACCTCGACGCCGAGCTCCGCCCACCGCCGGGCGTGATGGACGTCGGTCGCCCAGGCACCGCGGCGCCACTCCCGGCTCAGCTGCCCGTCGGGCAGGAGCGGACTGCCGTCACTCGCGTCCAGGTCGAACAGGTCGCTGCCTCCTCGTGGCAGCTCCTCCGGCTCGGCGCGGTCGTGCGCTGCAGCCCACAGCGCCCCCGGGTCGCTGCGGCGCGAGCCGGAGGCCAGCCGGCCGGCCGCTGCGAGGTCCCAGGAGGCGCGCGGCCGGAACCCGGCCCGGACGAGAGGGTCTGCGGTCGTGCGGGCCTCCCACCAGGTCCACCTCGGCGCGAGCCCGGGCGTGCTGTCCGCCTCGGCCAGCTCCTCGACCAGGACCGCGAGCTCGCCTGGCACGACGCGGCTGCCGCCGTGCCAGGCGAGGCCTGCACCGCCGTCGGCCAGGACCACGACGATGCAGGACCGACGGGTGATCCCCGCCGCGAGCAGGTCCCTCGCGAGGCCCCGCCCTCCCGCCGTCGTCCGCGTCATGGGCCCATCGTCGGGGGTCGGCGCCCGGACCGGGGCCCAACCGCAAGCCCGCGCGCGCCCGGTCGCGGACGGACATAGGATCGGCTCACCGTCCTCCAGACTGTGGGACGCGGCACAGACCGGCACCCGGAGGGGGCATGGCTCCACACGACGACGCAGGATCCGCTGGCCTGGCACAGGCCACCCCGTCCGCAGCCGCGGAGCAGGGTCAGGGCGGACCGTCGGGGACGGCGCGCGACGTCGTGGTCCTCCGGCTCCCGGCGGCCGGCGCCTACCTGTCGGTGCTGCGCA
>JAOPWP010000060.1 GCA_025965615.1 Frankiales bacterium | reverse complement strand
GCAGGAAGGCTCGAGGAGGAGGTGCTCGCCGGGGAGGTCTCGCGCCTGCTCCGGGTGGAGGTCCTCGCCACGCGCGGTTCGGAGGGCGTCATGCTCCTGGTCGAAGCACCCGCGGACGTCAGCCCGGTGGCGATGGTCAACCGCGTCAAGGAGGCCGTCCGCGACGCGTGCCTCGAGCTCGACCGCGAGCTGATCGTGGGCGTCTCGGCCGTCACGGAGCCGACGGGGCTCCCTCGTGCCTACCGCGCCGCCCGTGAGGTGGCCCTCTGCGTCGACCGGTTCACCGAGAAGGCCCAGGTCCGCGTCCTGGCGGTCGACGACCTCGGCCCGGCCCGGTTGTTCGTGGCCAACAGCGACGTGGCCTCCGTGCGCGCGTACGTCGACGACATCCTCGGCCCGCTCCTGGCCGGTGGCCTGCACACCGCGGACCTGATCGTGACCCTGCACTGCTACTTCGACGCGTCCCGCAGCGTGCGCGCCAGCTCCGCGCAGCTGGGAGTCCACGAGAACACCGTGCGGCTGCGGCTGGCGAGGGTGCGCGCCGTGACCGGGCTCGACGTCCTCGGTGACGCCAGCGACCAGCTCAGCGTCCAGACCGCGCTCGTGGTGTTGCGGCTGCAGGGCCATCCGGCGCTGCCGGCTCTGGGTGACCGGACCGAGGACCGCCAGCGCGAGCAGACGGCATGACCCAGGGCGCGGGCTAGCAGCGTGCGGGCGTTCGTGATCACCGAGCTGACGGGCCCGGCCGGTGGTGCCGTGAGCGAGGCGCCGGAGCCGGTCGGCGCCCACCCGTGGAGCGACGGGCGCCGTCTCCTGGTCGAGGTGCACGCGGCGGGGGTCTCGTTCCCCGACGTCCTGCAGGCCAGAGGTGCCTACCAGCACGGGATCGAGGTTCCGTACGTCAGCGGTGGGGAGGTGGCCGGGGTCGTGCTGGAGGCACCTCCCGGCTCGCGCTTCGTACCGGGGGACAGGATCGCCGGGCTCACGGTCTGGGGTGGGCTGGCCGAGCGGGCCCTCGTGCCACCGCAGTACGCCGTCCCCCTGCCGCCCGACATGGGCTTCGCCGAGGGAGCGGCCTTCTACCTGAACTACGCGACCGCCTGGTTCTCCCTGTACCGCACGGGCTTCCGGGCCGGCGAGACGGTGCTGGTCCACGGGGCCTCCGGCGGTGTGGGTACGGCGACCGTGCAGGTCGTGACGGCCCTGGGAGGGCGGGCCCTCGCGGTCGTGTCCTCGGCCGACAAGGAGCAGACGGCGAGGGCAGCAGGTGCCTCGGAGGTCGTGCGCTGTGACGTCCCGTGGCTCGAGCGCGTGCGGGAGCTCACCGACGGGCGGGGGGTCGACGTCGTGGTCGACCCGGTCGGCGGCGACCGGTTCGTCGACTCGCTGCGCTCGCTCGACGTCGGTGGCCGGCTCGCCGTCGTGGGCTTCGCAGCCGGGACCATCCCGACCGTCAAGGTGAACCGCCTGCTCCTGCGCGACCTGAGCGTGGTGGGCGTCGCTCTCGAGCCGTTCGTCCGACGGCACCCGGAGGTCGCCGACGAGCTCGCGCGGGCCCTGCTCGCCCTGGCGGCCGACCCCGTGGTCTCCCCGTTCGTCGGGCACCGGCTCCCGTTCGAGTCGGCCCGGCAGGCTCTGGAGCTGATCGAGAGCAGGTCCGCGGCCGGCAAGGTCGTGGTCGAGATCGGTCCCGGCTGAGTCAGAGCAGCAGGACGCCGCCGTCGACGGGAAGGCTGACCCCGGTGATGTAGGACGCCGCGTCGCTGGCCAGGAAGACGGCGGTGGCGCCGATGTCTGAGGGGTCCCCGATCCGGCCGAGCGGGATCCGCGCATCGATGATCTTCTTCTTGTAGTTGTCGCTGTAGTTCGCCGTCGCCTCCGACGGGAAGACGCCCGGGAGCAGGGCGTTGACGCGGATCCCGCGGGCGCCCCACTGCGCGGCCAGGTCGCGGGTCAACCCCAGCACGGCAGACTTGCTCGCCGCGTAGGCAGAGGCGGGCATCCTCGCGGTCGTGAGCGCCATGACGCTGGAGATGTTGATGATCGAGCTGCCGGGCTGCATGACCCGCCCGCATGCCTGGGCCATCCAGTAGGAGCCGTTCACGTTGACGTCCATGACGGCCCGGAAGTGCTCGGGCGGGTCCTCGGTCGCGGGGTTGTACTCCCCGCCGACCCCGGCGTTGTTCACCAGCACGTCGACCCGGCCGAAGGCGTCCATGCCTGCAGCCACGAGCCGGCGGCAGTGCTCGACCTCGGTGACGTCGGTCTCGACCGCGATGGCCCTGCGACCGGTCGCCTCGACGAGGCGGACGGTGTCGTCGAGCCGGTCCCGTCGCCGGGCCCCGATCACGACGTCGGCCCCGGCCTGGGCCATGGCGACGGCAAAGGCCACGCCGAGGCCGGACGACGCGCCGGTGACGAGCGCGACCTTCCCTTCCAGGGCGAAGCGCTCCAGGACGGGCACGGGACTGCCGGTGAGGGGATCGGGCGAGGTCATGGAACCTTGTACCGCTGCGCGACCGAGCGCGTCGAGGCGCACGGCGACCCGACCTGTGCGCCTCTCCACCCTGACGGCGGCGCGGCCTTGCCTGCCCGGCCGTCGTGACGCACAGTCCCGCTGTGACCGGCCTGGACGAAGTGGAGCTGCTGGCGCGCGTCGAGGCCACGGCCCGGGAGCGGTGGCCAGCCGCCGAGCTGTCGCCGCTGAGGCGACTGCCGGGTGGAGTGTCGAGCCTGACCTTCGCCTCGACGGTCGAGCAGCCGGGACAGCCGGACGTCCCCGTGGTCGTCAAGGTGGCGCCCCCTGGGCTCGCCCCCGTGCGCAACCGGGACGTGCTGCGCCAGGCCCGCGTCCTGCGCGCGCTCGCCGACCAGTCCGGCGTCCCCGTCCCGCAGGTCCTGCTGACCGACGCGGGCTCGCCGCCCTTCTTCGTGATGTCACGGGCGCCCGGGCAGTCGTACGAACCTCGTCTGGACGTGTCGGACTTCCCGCCCTCGGCGCAGGAGGTGACCGGGCGGGCCCTCGCGGCCGCCGCGGCCCTGCTCCAGCTGCAGCGGGTCGACCTGGCGTCGGTGGGCCTGGGGGACGAACCGGCCACGGTCGGACGCGAGGAACTCGAGCGGTGGGCGCGTCTGCTGGCCACCGTCGACCCCGACCTCTGCCCCGGTCATCAGCGGCTCCACGACCGGCTCGCGGCGCTCGTGCCGGCCCCGGTCGCCCCGACGCTCGTGCACGGCGACTACCGGCTGGCCAACATGCTGTTCGTCGGGCCGCGCCTGACCGCCATCATCGACTGGGAGATCTGGTCGGTGGGCGACCCGCGGGCCGACCTCGCCTGGCTGCTGATGCACACCGATCCGCAGCACCGCTTCGCCGAGGTCCGAGATCCGGCGAACGTCGCCGCGGGTGAGGGCATGCCGACGATCCCGACCTTGCTGCGGGAGTGCACGGGCAGCCCCGCAACGGTGGTGGAGGGGCTGGACTGGTTCCAGGCGCTCAGCCACTACAAGACCGCTGCCACGCTCGCCGTCATCCTCAAGCGGAACCAGAAGCTGGCCGAACCGGATCCGACGGTCATCACGGCTGCAGGCAGCCTCCCCCGCCTGATCGAGCGTGGTCACGAGATCCTCGACGCGGTGGAGGAGGGCGAGCCCTGGCTCGGGTGCCGCTGACCCCGTCGTGGTCCTCGCTGGAGGAGTCGACAGTCGCCGGGTCGACCGCGCTGGGCGGCGACGTCCTGGCCTCGTACCTTCCGGCTCACCACCGGAGCCAGCCGAAGGGACGCAGGCCACATGGACTGCTCTGTACCGCAGGACGTCACCGACTTCATCTCTCGGCTCGACACGTTCATCACGGACGAGATCAAGCCGATCGAGGCGGAGCACCCTGAGTACTTCGACCACCGCCGTGAGTTCAGCCGGACCGACCTGGAGCGTGGGGGCATCGCCACGCGCGAGTGGCGCGAGCTGATGTACGAGGCGCGCCGGCGGGCCGACAAGGCCGGCTTCTACCGCTACCCGCTCCCCACGGCCCTGGGTGGCAGCGACGGCACCAACCTCGCCATGGCCGTCATCCGCGAGCACCTCGCGCATCTCGGGCCCGGTCTGCATGCCGAGCTCTCGCACGAGTACTCCGTGGTCGCGAACCTCCCGCTGGCCCTGGTGCTGCTCGAGTACGGGACGGACGAGCAGCGCGAGCAGTACCTCGAGCGGCTCGTCTCGGGGCAGATGGAGTTCGCCTTCGGCCTCACCGAACCGGGCCACGGCAGTGGCGCCACCGGGCTGGCGACGACGGCGACGCGCAACGGTGACGACTGGATCATCAACGGTGCGAAGCGGTTCAACAGCGCGGTCGACACCGCGGAGATCGACCTCGTCTTCGCGCGCACGTCGGGCCAGGACGGCAAGGCCGACGGGATCTCCGCCTTCATCGTGCCGACCGACGCCCCGGGCTTCTCGATCCCCTACTACCACTACACCTTCAACATGCCGAGCGACCACGCGGAGGTGCACCTGCAGGACGTGCGGGTGCCGAACAGCGCGCTGGTCGGCGAGCTCGGCCGCGGTCTGGACTGCGCCCAGCTGTTCGTCCACGAGAACCGGATCCGGCAGGCGGCGTCCTCCCTCGGCGCCGCGCAGTTCTGCATCGACGCAGCCGTCAAGTACGCGGACGAGCGCATCGTCTTCGGCAAGAAGCTGCGTGACCAGCAGGGCATCCAGTGGCAGCTCGTCGAGCTGCAGACCGAGGCGGAGATGGTCCGTTCGCTTCTCCACAAGACGGCCTGGACGATGGACGAGCACGGGAAGACCTCGGTGACCGACAAGGTGTCGATGTGCAACCTGCGCGGCAACCGCCTCGCGGGCGAGGCGGCCGACCGGGCGATGCAGGTGCACGGGGGCGTCGGCTACACCCGGCACGTCCCCTTCGAGTTCATCTACCGGCACCACCGTCGCTACCGGATCACGGAGGGCACGGAGGAGGTCCAGCTCCGACGCATCGCCAGCACGATGTGGGACTTCAGCTCCTGAGCGGCGTGGAGGTCGACGCCGCGAGAGCCGGCCTGCCCCTCGCCGGGCAGGCCGCCCGCATCTCCTTCAGCAGCACGCGACTCCCGGGAGGGCCCTGATGCCGCAGTTCACCGGTCCCCTCGCCGGGACCCGCATCGTGGAGATCGGCTCGATCGGGCCGGGTCCGTTCTGCGCCATGCTGCTCGCCGACCTGGGCGCGGACGTGATCCGGGTCGACCGCGTCGCCGGGAGCGGGCTCGTCGGTCCCAACGACGACCCGCGGCAGGAGCTGCTCAACCGCGGGCGGCGGTCGGTCGCCGTCGACCTCAAGCACGCCGACGGGGCCGAGGTGGTCCTGCAGCTCGTCGAGCGCGCCGATGCCCTCCTCGAGGGGTTCCGGCCCGGAGTCACCGAGCGGCTCGGGATCGGCCCGGCCGAGTGCAGCGCCCGCAACCCGCGGCTGGTGTACGGGCGGATGACGGGCTTCGGGCAGGACGGGCCGATGTCCCAGGCGGTCGGCCACGACCTCAACTACGTCGCGCTCAGCGGTGTCCTGTCCCTGATCGGACGACGCGGCCAGCCACCGACCCCTCCCTTGAGCCTCGTCGGCGACTTCGGGGGTGGCGGCATGGTCCTCGCGCTCGGCATCCTGGCGGCTCTGCTCGAGCGGGGGCGGTCAGGCACCGGCCAGGTCATCGACGCCTCCATGGTCGAGGGCGCGGCCATGATGGGAGGTCCGTTCATGGGCTTCGCCCAGTCCGGCAGCTGGAACCCCGAACGTGGCACGAACCTGGTCGACAGCGGCGCTCCCTTCTACGACGTCTACGAGACCGCCGACGGACGGTGGCTCTCGGTGGCGGCTCTCGAACCCCGCTTCTACGCCGACCTCCTCACCCTCCTCGAACTCCCGGACGGCCTGCCCGAGCAGATGGACCAGACCTCGTGGCCGGCGATGAAGGAGGTGTTCGCGCGAGCTGTGCGCACCCGCACCCGCGACGCCTGGATAGCCGCCGCAGACGGGCTCGACCCCTGCATCGCACCGGTGCTGGAGGCGGACGAGGTGGCTCAGCACCCGCACCACGTCGCCCGAGAGGCCTTCTTCGTCAGCGAGGGGATCGTGCAGCCGGCTCCGGTGCCGCGCTTCAGCCGCACCGCCGCTGTGGTGGACCGGCCCCCGCCGGTGCCGGGTGAGCACACTGCCTCTGCCCTCACCGACTGGGGAATCGAGCCCGCACTCGTCTCCGCGTGGCTCGAGGCCCGCGCCGTGGTCGAGGCAGGAGCATGACCACCTACGGGATGACGGTTCTCGCGAGCGGGGAGGGTCCCGAGCGCTTCCGCCGCGGCGCGGCCCTGGCCGCTGCCGCAGAGGAGGCGGGCTTCGACTCGGTCTGGACCAGCGAGCTCTACAACCGCTCGGCCACCGTCCCGATGGCCGTCTACGCCCTCGCGACCGAGCGCGTGCGCATCGGGTCGAACATCGCCTACGGAGTAGGGCGATCCCCTCTCATGTGGGCCGCGGAGGCGCGCGACCTGGACGACCTGTCGGGTGGTCGCCTCACCCTGGGACTCGGCAACGGGACCGCGACGATGATGAGGGACTGGCACGGCGTCTCCGGTGAGGCTCCTGCCGTGCGCATGGAGGAGCTGGTCGAGGTCCTGCGCAAGCTGTGGCGGCTGCACGAGGGACCCGTGGAGCACGAGGGCCGCTTCTACCACCTGGACCTCAAGCCGACGTCGGACAGCGCACCACCCCTGCAGGAGCGGCTCCCGATCTGGATCGCGGGGATCAACCCGCTGATGATGCGCGTCGTGGGACGGGTGGCGGACGGCTTGGTCGGGCACCCGATGTTCACCCGGAAGTACGTCCACGAGGTGGTGGAGCCCGAGCTGACCGGCGCCACCGAGGCCGCTGGCCGCTCCAGGTCGGACGTCGCCCGCATGGGCATCCTCATGTGCGCGGTGGACGACGACGAGCAGGTCGCCAGGGACCGAGTCGCCTTCGCCATAGGCCAGTACGCAGCGTCCAGGGTCTACGACCGGCTCTTCGCGCTGCACGGCTGGTCGCAGGCCCAGGACACGATCCGGGCCGCCGCCCGGGCAGGCGACGGGCAGGCGCTCATCAGCGCGGTGCCGGACGAGGCTGTCGACGCGATCGCCGTGGCCTGTCGACCTGACGAGCTCGTCAGCCGTGTCGCGCAGCACGCGGGGGAGTACGACCACCTCGCGCTCGTCGCCCCCGCCTGGGGCCTCACGCCGCCGCAGCTCGAGGCCGCGACGCTGCAGATCGTCGACGCGTTCCGCGCGCAGCGGTCGTCCCTCTCTCCCCCCGGCTGAGGCGTCTTGTAGACAGTCGTCCGAGCACTCGTCGGCACTCTGGGCGGGCTAAACCTCGTAGGAAACATCTGCTTGTGCAAACGGTCTGACCAAACTAGTGTGTCTTGCACCACAGCAACCGAGGCCAGCCGACCAGTAGGGGTTCTGCACATGAGAAGGAACGTCAAGCGCGCGATCGGTGTGCTCGCTCTGAGCGCCGTCGTCACTGCCTGCGGGTCGAGCACCACCGACTCGGCCTCCACCGAGGGGAAGTCAGCTGCGTCCGGGCCCAAGGAGGCCATCAAGGTCGCCCTCATCCCGCCGTCGACCGGAGCCCTGGCCCAGTTCGGGAGCGACTCGGTGAAGGGGTGGAAGGTCGCCGTCGCCCTCGTCAACGCCAAGGGCGGCGTCGCGGGACACCAGATCGAGCTGGTCGAGCTCAGCACCGACGCCACCGCCGACAGCACGCTGCGCGCGGCTCGTGAGGCTGTCACGCAGAAGGGCGCCAAGTTCATCGGCTCGGTGATGACCTCACCCGAGCACGGTGCGCTCAACCTCCAGCTCGAGTCGCTGGGGGCGCTGTCCTTCAACTCGCTCGGCAAGGCCGACGACCTGATCGGCAAGCAGTGCGCGGCGAACGCCTTCCACGTCGTCCAGACCAACAAGATGGACATCAACGCCCTGGGCGAGAGCCTCAAGGACCTGCCCGGCCAGAAGTGGGCCATCCAGGCTGTCGACTACGTGACCGGTCACGACGCGGCCGCGGTCTTCAAGGCTGCGGCGAAGAAGGCCGGCAAGGAGGTCGTGCTCGAGCAGTTCGCACCGCTCAACACGACCGACTTCGGCTCCAACATCACCAAGCTGCAGAGCAGCCAGGCCGACGCCCTGTTCGCGGTGGAGTACGGCGCCGACGGCGTCGCCTTCGTCAAGCAGGCCCAGCAGTTCAACCTGCCGGCCAAGTTCAAGACGGTGCTCGGCTTCAACATGGTCTCCGAGCCCCTGTTCCCGGTCCTCGGCGACGTCGTGTCGGGCTTCTACAACAACGTCGGCTACAACGTGGCGCTGGACAACCCCTCCAACAAGGAGTTCGTCGCGGCCTACGAGAAGGCCAACGGCAGCAAGCCGTACTACGTGCCTGCGGACGCCTACCTGGCGGCCCAGACGCTGTTCGCCGGCATCGAGAAGGCCACCAACGGTGACCCCATCAAGGTCCGGGACGCGCTGAAGGACCTGTCCTTCGACAGCATCACCGGCAAGGTCACCGTCCGCGGCGCCGACCACCAGGTGGTGCGCCCGTCCTACGTCGGCAAGGTCGAAGGCACCGGCACCAGCAAGGCGTTCAAGATCGTGGCGTCCGGAGACGGTCCGGCCATCACGCCGCCGGCCAACCCCGAGTGCAAGATCTGACGGCCTTGACCGACTCGCTGGTCCGCGGCCTGCGCATGCAGGCCGCGGACCGGGCCCGCCGAACCCGGAGGACGTCATGAGCATCGCGGAAGTGCTGAACGGAGTCGCTCTCGGCTCCCTGCTCATGGTGCTCAGCTCCGGCCTTGCGATGATCTACGGGCTGCGTGGGGTCACGAACTTCGCCCACGGCGCCCTCTACATGGTCGGCGCCTACGTCGCCTACTCGGTGGGCACGAGGCTGTCGTTCTGGGTGGCCCTCCTGGTGGTCCCCGTCGTGCTCGCCGCCGTCGGGGTCGTGCTCGAGCTGGTCTTCTTCCGGCGGCTCGAGCACAGGTCGCACATCGAGGTCGGCCTGGTCACCTTCGGCCTGGCCCTGGTGGGAGAGCGCATCGTCGTCCTCATCTGGGGCGAGCGCACCCTGTCGGCCGACCCGCCGTCGGCGCTCAGCGGCTCCATCTCGGTCCTCGGGACGAACTACCCGACCTACCGGCTGTTCGTCATCGTCGCGGCGCTCGCCATGGCGAGCGCCCTCGTGCTCTACCTCAGCCGCAGCGAGCGCGGCCTGCACATCCGGGCCGCGAGCCACGACCTCGAGACGGCCTCGATCATGGGCATCAACGTCGACCGGGTCAGCCTGTTCGTCGTCGCGCTCGGCGCGGCCCTCGCGGGGCTCGCCGGCACCCTCGCCGTCCCCTACGTGTCGCTCGACCCCGGAATGGGGGCCGGCATCCTCATCACGGTGCTGATCGTCGTGGTCATCGGAGGCGTCGGGAGCATCGGTGGGGCGATGGTGGCCGGCATGGGCCTCGGCATCGCCCAGACGGTCGGCACCACGATCTCGCCGAGCATCGCCGTCGTCATCCCTTACCTCGCCCTCGTGCTCGTGCTGCTGCTGCGGCCGACGGGCCTCGCCGGACGGAGAGCCGCATGACGGCTTCGACCACGTCGACGCACGACCTGCCCGCCGCCGTCGAGGCGCCTGCAGTCCCGGCGTCCACCTCGCGCCGGGGCTGGCTGATCGGGGCCGCAGTGGCCGCCGCCACGTTCGGGCTGGGGCTGACGGTGCCGTTCATCACGAGCGACCCCTTCATCATGAGCCTGGCCCTGGACGCCGTGATCCTGGCTCTGCTGGCGCTCTCCCTGGGCTTCCTGGCCCGTCACCTCGGGCTGATCAGCCTGGGGCACACGGCCTTCTTCGGCGGATCCGCGTACATGGTCGCGATGACGACGACGCACTGGGACTGGGGCCCGATGCGGGCGGCTGCGGTCGCGGTGCTGGCGGCGACGCTGCTCGCGGTGCTCTTCGGGGCGCTCGTCGTGCGCGCGTCGGGCATGGGCTTCCTGATGCTGACGCTGGCACTGGGCCAGGCGCTGTACTCGCTCACCGTGCAGACGTCGTCCCGGCCCGTCACGGGTGCCTTCGACGGACTGCAGGTCTCCTACCCGGCCGACGCCCGGTTCCTCGGCCTGACCCGGGCAGAGGTCGGCGATCCGGGGCTGTTCTGGCCCGTCGCGTGGAGCTGCCTGGTCCTCGCAGCTGTCGCCCTCTGGGTCGTCGGTCGGTCCCGCTTCGGCACCACCCTCGAAGGGATCCGCGAGAACGAGGAGCGCATGCGCTTCTCCGGCTACGGGACGTTCGTGCCCCGCCTCATCGCCTTCGTCATCTCGGGGGCAGTGGCCGCCGTGGGTGGCGCCCTGTTCGCGCTGAACAGCCGGTTCGTGTCGCCCGAACTGCTGGGCTTCGCGACCGCCGGTGACTCCCTGATCGCCGCCATCGTCGGCGGGCTCGGCACGCTCGTGGGGCCGGTCGTGGGTGCGGCCCTGTACATCTACGCCCAGTCGGAGTTCAACGACTCCGGGAACCTGCACCTCTACACCGGTCTCGCTCTGATCCTGGTCCTCATGTTCCTGCCAGGCGGCATCACAGGCGGGCTGCAGCGCCTGTGGCGGCGCCTCCCGATCGGCGCACGCAGAGGGGGCGGACGATGACCATCTTCGAGGCCACCGGGGTGACGGTGCGGTACGGCGCGCTGGCCGCGCTCAGCGACGTGGCCATCACCTTGACACCCGGGCTCGTGCACGGTGTGATCGGCCCCAACGGTGCCGGCAAGTCGACCTTCATCGACGCCCTGTCCGGTCGCAAGAAGCTCACCTCGGGCAGCGTCAAGCTCGAGGGCGAGGACATCACGACCCGCTCGATCCGCTGGCGCCGCGAGCACGGCATCTCGCGGTCGTTCCAGCGGACGTCCGTCTTCGGGTCGATGACGGTGCGCCAGCAGCTCAACATGGTCGCCCGGCGCAATGCCGAGCCTGACCTCGAGGGCATCGTGTCTGCCCTCGGGCTCGAGGAGAGCCTCGACGAGATCTGCAGCGAGATCGCCTACGGCACACAGCGATCCGTCGACCTGGCCATCTCCCTCATCGGGAGCCCCAGGGTGGTGTTGCTCGACGAGCCCTGCGCAGGGCTCGTGAACAGCGAGTCGGTGAAGATGCTGCAGCACGTGCGGGACCTGTGCCAGGAGCGCAACGTCGCGGCACTGCTGGTCGAGCACGACGTCGAGGGCGTGTTCCGCACCTGCGACGTGATCACCGTCCTCGACCTGGGCCGGGTCCTCACCACCGGTACGCCGGCAGAGGTCCGCGCCGACGACAACGTCATCAAGGCCTACCTCGGGAGTGCCGCATGACCGCCGTCCTCGAGTTCCGCGACGTGCACGCGGGGTACGGCGGGGCGGTGGTGCTCCAGGGCGTCTCCTTCTCCATCGCGCCCGGGGAGACGGTCGGGTTGGTCGGCCGCAACGGCGCCGGAAAGTCGACCACGCTGATGTCGGTCTACGGCGTGCCCACCGTCCGGGGTGAGATCCTCGTCGATGGGAAGAAGCTGGGCTCCAAGGGCTACGAGGCCACGACCCGCGGCGTGTCCCTCGTCCCTCAGGGGAAGCGGATCTTCCCGAACCTGTCCGTCGAGGAGAACCTCCTGCTCGGTCGCGCCTCAGGGCGCAAGGGGCAGTGGTCCCTCGAGTCGGTGTACGAGCTGTTCCCGAACCTGGCCCGCGGTTCCGACCGCCACGGCACCGCCCTGAGCGGTGGCGAGCAGCAGATGCTCGCGATCGGGCGGGCGCTCATGGCCGAACCGCTGCTGCTCATGCTGGACGAGCCGACGGAGGGCCTGGCGCCCGTCGTCATCGACCAGCTGATGGCGGCCCTCCGCGAGATCCAGAGCCGGGGGACGGCGCTCCTGCTCGTCGAGCAGCACATCGCCATGATCCAGGAGCTGGCAGACCGCTTCCTCGCCCTGCGCAGCGGCGAGCTCGTCCAGTCCGGCCCGGTGAGCGACCTCAAGTCGCGGGCCGTGCAGGAGCTCATCGCCCTGTAGCCGAGAGCCGCGGCCGCAGCACGAACCACCTCGACCCAGATCAGAGGAGCGCACGTGAAGGTCCTGTCCGAGACGTACCAGACGCTGCTGCTCAGCGAGCCCACGCCGGGAGTCGTCGTCCTGGCGCTCAACCGGCCTGCCCGCTACAACGCGATGACGAACGAGATGTTCGACGAACTCGAGCGCGTGGCGGCGGCGCTCGACGCCGAGGACGCCCTGCGTGTCGTCATCCTGACCGGGTCGGGGAAGGCGTTCTGCTCCGGCTACGACCTCGCGGACGCCGACGACCTCCCGAGCCTCGGGGCGATGGGGATGCTCGCGCAGCAGGAGCGCGCGGCACGGGCCCTGCTCGCGGTGCGGTCGATGCGGGTGCCGGTCATCGCTGCGGTCAACGGTGCGGCAGCAGGAGGCGGGTTCTCGCTGGCGCTGGCTGCGGACATCCGCCTCGCGTCGACGAGCGTGAAGTTCAACGCCGCCTTCGTCCGCATCGGCCTGTCCGCAGGCGACCTCGGGGTCTCCTGGCTGCTCACCCGGCTGGTCGGGCCTGCCGTCGCCAGCGAGGTCTGCTTCACGGGGCGGTTCGTCCTGGCGGACGAGGCGCTGACGATCGGCCTCGTGAACGGCGTCAGCCAGCCTGACGACCTGCTGGACGACGCCGTCGCGATGGCGCGCACGATCGTCGCGAACTCCCCGGGCGGGGTCCAGCTGTCCAAGCGGGCGCTGCAGGCCAACATGGAGATCTCCTCCTACGCAGCCGCTCTCGAGCTGGAGAACCGCGGCCAGGCGCTCCTGACGCGCGGCAGCGACATGCCCGAAGCGCTCGCCGCCTTCAAGGAGCGCCGCGAGCCCGTCTTCACGGGGCGGTGAGCGGCGTGTCAGCAGTGCTGGACACCACCACCATGGCGGCCGGCGTACGGGTGGTCGAGCTGTCGACGCTCTCGCTCGAGGTCCTCGACGACGTCGCGGTGCTGCGCATGAACCGCCCCGAGCGGATGAACTCCCAGACCGAGCGGATGTTCACCGAGTACGGCCTGGCCGCGCAGGCGCTCCGGGACAGCGACGTCCGCGCGCTCATCCTGACCGGGACGGGAGAGCGTGCGTTCTGCCCGGGCTTCGACCTCGACGAGATCGAGACCATCACCCGCATGGGCGTCCGCGACTTCCTGAAGTTCCAGGAGACGGCGGCCGGTGGGATCGCCGCGATCCGGCACCTCCCGTTCCCCGTCATCGCGGCCATCCACGGCCCCGCCACCGGCGGTGGCCTGGCCCTTGCCCTGGCCGCAGACATCCGGCTCGTGGCACCGACGGCCAAGTTCAGCGCGGCGTTCATCAAGGTGGGCCTGTCGATGGGGGAGCTGGGCACGTCGTACACCCTCCCCCGCCTGATCGGGCCCGGCCGTGCGGCCGAGATCGGCTTCAGCGGACGGATCGTCGGGGCCGACGAGGCCGTCCGGATCGGCCTGGCGAACCGGATGGTGCCGACCGACCAGCTCTTCGACGAGGCACTCGCAACGGCCAGGCTCATCGCCACCAACTCCCCTGGCGGAGTGCGCATGTCCAAGCGGGCCATCCAGCGGAACCAGGAGATCACGTCGTACAAGGCGGCCCTGGAGCTCGAGAACCGCGGTCAGGCCCTGCTGGCGCAGACCGACGACATGCCCGAGGCGCTCGCCGCGTTCAAGGAGCAGCGTCCTCCCCGGTTCACCGGGCGGTGAGCTGAGGTGGTCTGGGACTGGACACCGGAGACGCTCGCATCGCTCGGAGCCTTCCTGCGCGAGCGGCACCTGTGCGACGGGCCGGTGACCGCGAAGCGCATCGGGGACGGGCACTCCAACCTCACCTTCCTGGTCTCCGACGGCACGCGCGACGTCGTGGTCCGCCGCCCGCCGCCGCCCCCGACGCCCCCGGGCGCGCACGACATGCTGCGGGAGGCCCGCCTCGTCGCCGCGCTCGCGGACAGCGCGGTCCCCGTCGCCCGGGTGCTGGCGACCGCGGAGGCCGGGGTGGTCCTGGACGTCCCGTTCTACGTCATGAGCTTCGCCTCCGGGCCGGTCGTCACGACCCGGACCCCC
Source organism: Frankiales bacterium (assembly GCA_025965615.1). GTDB lineage: Bacteria > Actinomycetota > Actinomycetes > Mycobacteriales > SCTD01 > SCTD01. The sequence goes on along the minus strand of JAOPWP010000060.1, from coordinate 18,994 downwards.
CCGCCGCTGGACACGCCTGGAACGCGTCGAGAGGTGGGCTACGCGCTGATCGACACCCTGGTCGAGCTGCACGCCGTCGACTGGAGGGCAGCCGGCCTCGAGGACCTCGGACGCCCGGAAGGGTTCAACGGCCGGCACCTGCGCCGCATGGGCCACCTCGTCGCCGACCCGGAGGGCCGGCCCCCGCGGCACTTCGCCGACATCGACCGCTGGCTGCACGAGCGGGTCCCCACCGAGTCCGGTGCCGCGATCGTCCACAACGACTACCGGCTCGGGAACGTCGTCCTGTCCGCATGCGCTCCGGGGCGCGTCGAGGCGGTCCTGGACTGGGAGCTCGCCACGCTCGGCGACCCGCTGTTCGACGTCGGCTACTTCCTGGCCTCCGTCCCCGAGGCGGGCCAGGGGCTCACACCGACCGAGGAGCTCGGGACCGCGCTGCTCGAGGACGGCTACCCGACCCGGAGCGAGCTGGCCCAGCGCTACGCCGAGCGCACGGGCCGCGACCTGTCCCAGCTGGACTGGTACAGCGCGCTGGCCCTGTGGAAGCTCGCCGTGCTCTACGAGTACGGACGCCGGCGCGCGGTGCGCGGCGAAGGCGACCCCTACTACGCCGACCCGTCGTTGGTGCAGCGCTTTCTCGACGCGGCGCACCGCACCGCCGGCATCCCGCTCGCTCCGGCGCCGCCGGAGCCGGACCAGGTCCTGGAGGACGCATGACGCAGGAGTTCCACGACGAGCTGGTCGCGCCCGACGCGAAGGGCCTGCCGGAGCGGTTCTTCGACCGCTTCGTGTTCAACCTGCACTCGAGGGACTCGGCGTCCCCGTCGATCCTGTTCGGCCTCGGCATCTACCCGCCGAAGGACACCGTCGACGGCTTCGCGATCCTGGTGACGGACACCGAGCAGCGGAACGTGCGCTTCTCGACCGAGCTGAGCGCGACGGACGGCACGAGCGCGGGCCCGTTCTCCTGGCGCGTCGTGGAGCCGATGCAGACGTGGCACGTGCGCCTCGGGCCCAACCCGACCGGGCTCGAGTTCGACCTGGAGTGGCGCGCCCGCGCGCCGGCCTGGTTCGGCGAGGTGGCCGTCAAGCAGGGCGAGTCGGTGACCGCGGCCTTCGACCACCTGTTCCAGTCCGGCTACTACACGGGCACTCTCACCATCGACGGCATCCAGCAGCAGGTCGACGGCTGGTACGGGCAGCGGGACCGCTCGCGCGGTGTGCGCACCATGTCCGGCGGCCAGGGGTTGCACATCTGGTACCAGGCGCAGTTCGACGACCGGTCCGTCGGCTTCCTCCTGGTCGAGGACCGCAGCCAGGGACGGCTGCTCCTCGAGGGCGCCGTCATGCACGAGTCCGGGGAGCTGGACCCGATCGTCGACGTGCTGCACGACCTGCAGTTCACCGACGACCTCGACCTCAAGGGCGGCACCGTCGAGGTGCGCACGCAGGCGGGCGCGACCTACCGCATCGACGCCGACGCCTCGGCCGGCGGCGGTTTCATGTCGGGCGGCGGCTACGGCGGTCACCACGGCAAGCCGGCCGGCCGGGACCACCTGGAGCACGACACCTACCCGCTGGACGGATCGGTGTCCCCCCGGACGCTGGACTCCTCGCTGACCGACCGCCTGGCCGCCTTCACCTGGGACGGCCGGCCCGGGCTCGGCATCTTCGAGTTCGCCCACACGCGCAGCAGCTCCTACACCTACTGCCCCACGCTGCCATGAGCAGTGGCGCGGCTCCGCTCCCTCGCCGCCAGCCCCGGGTGGCTGTGCTGGGAGCGGGGTCGTGGGGGACGACGATGGCCTCCATCGCAGCGCAGAGCTCCCCGACCGTGCTGTGGGCCCGCTCAGCGGCCGTCGCCCACGAGGTGAGCGCGCAGCACACCAACAGCACCTACCTGCCGGACATCTCGCTGCCCCCGTCGCTGCTCGCCACGAGCTCGCTCGAGGAGGCTGTGAGCGAGGCCGACGTCCTCGTCTGCGCCGTTCCCTCCCAGGGACTGCGAGGCGTGCTGGAGCAGATCGCACCGATGGTCCGACCCTGGGTCCCGGTGGTGAGCCTGGCCAAGGGCCTCGAGCTCGACACCCAGAAGCGGATGACCGAGGTCATCGCCGACGTCCTGCCCGGCCACCCGGCAGGTGCGCTGGCGGGTCCCAACATCGCCATCGAGGTGATGACGGGCTACGCCGCCGCCGCGACCCTCGCGATGCCGGACGAGGGCACGGCCGCTCGCCTGGCTGACCTGTTCCGCACGTCGCTGTTCCGCATCTACTCGACCACCGACGTGATCGGAGTGGAGATCGCCGGTGCGCTCAAGAACGTCTACGCCATCGCGGTCGGGATGGCGGACGGCGCCGGCGCCGGGTTCAACACCAAGGCCATGGTCATGACCCGGGCCGCCCGTGAGATGAGCATCCTCGGTCAGGCCCTCGGCGGTGAGCGCGAGACCTTCTCCGGCCTCGCCGGGGTCGGCGACCTGATCGTGACCTGCACGAGCCCGCACAGCCGCAACCGGTACGTCGGTGAGCAGCTCGGACGGGGACGCACGATCGCGGAGGTGCTCGCCGGGATGCGGCAGGTCGCCGAGGGCGTCAAGACCAGCTCGGTCGCGATCAAGCTGGCCGCCGACGCGGGGGTCGAGCTGCCCATCGCGCGTGAGGTCGATGCGGTGGTCAACGCCGACGCCACGGCCCAGGACGCCTACCGGGGACTGCTCCGCAGGCCGCCCGGCCATGAGACCAAGGGAGATGCCTGGTGACTGACACCGAGACGTGGGGGGGAGCGTCTGACATGAGCGCCTGGGAGGCGCTGATGTGGCGGTCCGAGCCAGACCCCCGCACCCGGTCCACCGGCATCCTGCTCGAGGTGCTCGCGGGAGAGCCTGACTGGCAGCGCTTCCGCGAGGCGCACGTCCGTACGACGACCCGGGTGCCCCGTCTGCGCGAGCGCGTGGTGGAGCCCCTGGTGCCGCTGGTGCAACCGGCCTGGGCGCCGGACCCCCACTTCGACCTGGACCACCACGTCCACTCCCTACGCCTCCACGACCCGGGCGACGAGCAGGCGCTCCTGGCCCTGTGCGAGTCGCTGATGAGGCGTCCGCTGGACCGGGCCAGGCCGCCGTGGGAGGCGATCCTGGTGACCGGGCTGTCCGGCGGCCGGGCCGCGTACCTGTTCAAGTTCCACCACAGCCTCACCGACGGGCTGGGTCTCATCCAGCTGCTCACGCTGGCGCACAGCAGCACGGCGGACCCGGGCGGAGCGGTCATCGGCCTGGCGGCGGCCCCGGGGGAGCCGCTCACCGCAGCGGGTCTGCTCGGGAGCCGGCTGCGCCGACGCCTCACGGGAGCGCCGACCGAGCTGGTGCGGCGCTCGTCGGGTGCGGTTCGGGTCCTCGGGCGTTCCCTCGCCGACCCCGTGCGCACGACGGGTGGCGTCGCGCGGTACGCACAGTCCCTCAGCCGCATGCTCGCGCCGCCCGACGTGGACAGGTCGCCCCTGCTGCGCGGGTCCGGTGGGGTCGGCAACCGGCTGATCGTCCTCGACGTCCCTCTCGACCAGCTCAGGGCTGCGGGCAAGGCCGCTGGAGCCTCCGTCAACGACGCGTTCGTCGCCGCTGTCCTCGGCGGGCTCCGGCGCTACCACGAGCACCACGGCGCGTCCGTCGAGCGGCTCCCCATCGGGATGCCGGTGAGCCTGCGGCGCGACAACGACCCGCTGGGCGGCAACCGCTTCGCCGGTGCGCGGTTCGCGGCGCCCCTGTCCGAGCGCGATCCGGTCGTGCGCATGCAGCTGGTGCGCGAGTTCGTCCTGGAGGTGCGGGAGGAGCCCGCGATCGGCTTCCTCGACCAGATCTCGCCCACGCTCACCAAACTGCCCGCCTCGGTGATCATCGAGCTCTCGGCCAAGCTCATGACCGCGTCCGACGTCCAGATCTCGAACATCCGGGGCCTGTCCCAGCCGGTGTTCCTCGCGGGCCAGGAGATCGTGGGCATGTACCCGCTCGGTCCGCGGCCCGGCGTCGCGGCGATGATCGCGATGATCACCTATGCCGGGACGTGCTGCCTCGGGCTGAACGTCGACCCTGACGCCGTCCCCGACCCCGAAGTGCTCAAGCGGTGCCTGTCCGAGGGCTTCGACGAGGTCTTCGAGACGACCCGTGCGGCGACGCGTCCCCGACGGGCGGCACGCGGATGAGGAGCCGCGCGGAGGCGCCGGCCGCCCTCGACGCCCGGATCCGCTCCGCCGAGCGCGCCGCGTACGGGCACTACGGGCTTGACCCGCAGGAGCGGATCGTCGTGGTCGACACGGCCCTCGGGCCGGTCGACGTGCGTCTCTCGGTGTTCGGCACGGCGAGCGGCGACGAGCCACCGGTCCTGCTGCTGCACGGCGTCGCCTCGGCGACCGTGCTCGCCGCGCCCCTGATTCCCTACCTCGGCACCCGGCAGGTCATCGCGGTCGACTGGCCGGGGCACGGCCTGTCCGGTGCCAGCACCCTGCCCGTGGGCTCCGTGCTCCGCGACTACGCCGTGGCCGTCGTGTCCGGGCTCCTCGACGGGCTGGGGATCGCGGAGGTGGATCTCGTCGGCCACTCGCTCGGCGCCCAGATCGGCCTGTACGCCTCGCTCGAGCTGCCGGGACGGGTACGGCGTCTCGTGCTGCTCGGGGCACCCGGCGCCGGGTTCGTCGGGGTCAAGCCGAGCTTCGTCATGAAGGTGCTCGCCGTCCCGGGCGTCGGGCGTCGCCTGCTGTCCCTGCCCATGTCGCGACGTTCGTTCGTGCGGGCGAACGAGCAGACGCTCGGGGTCGGTGCTCTCGACGGGCTGTCGGACGACCTCCTGACCGCGGCGATGCTCCTGGGTACGCGCGCGGACTACGCCCCGAGCGTCGCGAGCTACTTCCGGGCGCTCATCAAGCTGGGCTCCGTGCGCGGGGGGGTCGCTCTGACCTCCGACGAGCTGGGCAGGCTGCCCCAGCCGACCCTCGCGGTCTGGGGCGACGACGACGTCTTCATGCGCCCCCTGCTCGCCGCCGACTCGCTCGTCGCACTGCGCGACCTGCACCTGATCCGCCTCGCCGGCGCGGGCCACGCGCCGTGGCTGCAGGCCCCGGAGCGGGTGGGCGAGGCCGTCGCGGCGCACCTGGGCGTGGCGGTCGAGGGCGCAGCACCCGAACTGGAGAAGAGGGCCACCGGATGAAGGTCGACGCGCTCGTCGAGGAGATCCGTCGAGGTCCCAGTGGGCCGCAGACAGCTGTCTTCTTCGACTTCGACGGCACTCTCATCGACGGCTACTCGGCCGGCGCCCTCTACTCGCACCGCCTGCGCAACTTCGAGATCGGGCTGGCCGAGGCCTTCCACACCCTGCGTGCGACCGGCGGTGGTCCCCTCTCGGAGGACCAGTTCGTCGCCCTCATGAGCCGGGGCATCGCGGGCTGGGCCGGTCGCCCGGTCGAGGACATCGACGAGCTCGGCGAGCGGCTGTTCAGCCAGGTCATCGCCGGGACCCTGTTCCACGAGGCCTGGCGGGTCGTCAAGGCCCACCAGCGCCAGGGGCACACGGTCGCCCTGGCCACCTCGGCCACCCGCTTCCAGGTGCGGCCGCTGGCCCGGGAGCTCGGCATCCCGAACGTGCTGTGCACCGAGCTGGAGAGCGACGGGGGGCTGCTCACGGGCAGGATCTCGGGTCGGACCCTGTGGGGTCCGGGAAAGCTGGCCGCTGTGACGGCGTTCGCCGAGGCACGCGGCCTCGACCTCGCCCGTGCGCACGGCTACGCCAACGGCGACGAGGACATCCCCTTCCTGTCAGCCGTGGGTCAGCCCTGCGCGGTGAACCCCCAGCCGCTCCTGGCTGCGCGCGCCGAGGAGAGCAGGTGGCCGGTCCTGCGCTTCCGCCGGGGACCCGGTCGCCTCGACCCCAAGCCCGCCATCCGGACCGCTGCCATGTACGGCACCCTGATCGGCGCCGGGGCGGCCGGGCTCGGCGTCGGTGTGCTCGGGCGCAACCGCCGGCGCGGGATCGACCTCGCCACGTCGCTGTTCGCCCACGTCGCGGGAGCCGTCGGAGACGTCGACGTCGACGTCGAGGGTGAGCAGCACCTGTGGTCGCACCGGCCGGCGGTGTTCCTCATCAACCACCAGAGCGCCCTCATCGACCTGCTCGTCACGACGACCATCCTGCGCGGGGGCTTCACGGCCGTGGCGAAGCGCGAGGCGGCGAGCGTGCCGGTGATCGGGCAGCTGCTGACGCTGGCTGACTTCGCCTTCGTCGACCGGGCCGACAGCACCCAGGCGCGGGCCGCGCTGCAGCAGGCGGCGGACCGCCTCGCCGCGGGCATCTCCATCGTCATCTCACCGGAGGGGACCCGCTCGCTCACCCCGACGGTGGGGCAGTTCAAGAAGGGTGGCTTCCACCTCGCGATGCAGGCGGGGGTGCCGATCGTCCCGATCGTCATCCGCAACGCAGGGGAGCTCATGTGGCGCAACGCCCGGACCGCGCGCACCGGCAGGATCGAGGTCCTCGTGCACGAGCCGATCCCGACGGCCGGCTGGAAGAAGGCCGACCTCGACCGGGCGGTCATCCGGGTCCACGACCTGTACCTGAACACCCTCGAGGCGTGGCCCTCGTCCGCCGAGTCGACGGCGAGGACTGCCCATGGCTGATGCGGGTGTCACCCGGACCCTGCTCTCGGAGGGTTCTGCCTTCGCCGGACGGGTCCTCCGCCCGTCGAGCGCCGCGCGCCGGACGGCCCCGACGAGCACCCCTGCCGTCGGGAACGTGCTGGGCTCGGCGGAGCTCGAGCAGGGGCTGCAGGCCGCTGCGACGTCGCTGGGCCGACCCGTCGACGAGCTGCGCCGCGAAGCCGCGGAGCACCTGCGGGAGATGTCGGCCTCCCACAACCCCGTCGTCCTCGCCGGCTGGTCCCGGCTGGGGCAGTGGATGCTGCGCGGCTACGACGTCCTCGTCGACGAGGAGGGGCTCGCCCGCGTCCGGGCCCTGGACTCCCGGCACGCACTCGCCTTCCTGATCTCCCACCGGTCCTACCTCGACGAGTGGGTGGTGCCGCCGACGCTGCCCAGGTTCGGCATCGCGATGCCGTTCGGCGTCGCCGGCGCCAACCTGGACTTCTTCCCTCTGGGCCCGATCGCGCGGCGGACCGGGATCGTCCACATCCGCCGGGCCACGGCCGACATCCCGATCTACAAGCTGGCGATGCGCGCCTTCATGGGTCAGCTGGTCGCGGACCGGGCGAACCTCGTCTGGTCGATCGAGGGAGGCCGCTCGCGCACCGGGAAGCTCCGGCCGCCGCGCCTCGGCCTGCTCCGCTACGTCGTGGACGCCGCGGAGGACCGCGACACCGACGAGGTCATGCTCGTGCCCGTCTCGATCGTCTACGACCAGCTGCCGGCCGCCGAGGTCGAGCTGATGACGTCCGAGGCGAGGGGCAAGGGGAAGACCCCGGAGAACGCCAGGTGGTTCCTGGGCTACCTGCGCGGCCTCGACCGGCGGCTCGGCCGGATCTACATGGACATCGGGGAGCCGATCGCCCTCCGGGCCCGGCTGGCCGAGCTCCGCCTCGAGGACGCGTCCGAGGCCCACTCGGTCGAGCGCGTCGCCCTCGAGGTGTCCCACCGGATCAACCGTGCCACCCCCGTGACGCCCACCGCCGCGGTCTGCGTGGCCCTGCTCGCCGCCGACCGGGCGCTGGCGCTGGAGGAGGTGCTGCAGACGCTCGAGCCGCTCGCGGACTACCTCGGCAGCCGTGACTGGCCGATCGCCGGGGGAGCCGACATCACCGACGTCGCCACCGTCCGGCGGGCGCTTCAGGACCTGGTGACCTCCGGGGTCCTCACGAGCTTCTCGGGTGGCACCGCGACGGTCTGGGGCATCGGTCCGGAGCAGCACCTGATCGCGGGCGTCTACCGCAACAGCGCGATCCACGTCCTCGTGCTGCGGGCGATCGCGGAGGTCGCGTTCGTGAGCGCCAGCGACCTCGGCTCCGGCACGTACGACGCGTGGGCCGAGTGCCTGCGCCTGCGGGACCTGCTGAAGTTCGAGTTCTTCTTCCCCGACCGCAAGCAGTTCGCCGCTGAGCTGCAGTCCGAGCTGCGACTGATCGCACCCGACCTGCAGACGCTCGACGTCAGCCCGAGTGCCGAGGACGCCGAGCGGCACCTCGGCTCGATGCGCCTGTTCGTCGCGCACCTGGTCCTGCGGCCGTTCGTGGACGCCTACGCGATCGTCGCCGAGCAGCTGCTGTCGCTCGACGACGGCTCAGCGTTCGAGGAGAAGCGGTTCGTCTCGCAGTGCCTGCTCCTCGGCCAGCAGTGGGTGCTGCAACGCCGGATCAGCAGCGCCGAGTCGGTGTCCGCGGAGATGTTCCAGACGGCGCTGAGGCTGGCCCGGCACCGCGGCCTCGTGGAGGCCACGGCACCGGACGTCCAGCAGCGCCGGAGCGACTTCGTGGACGAGATCCGGGTCCTGCAGCGGCGCGTCGCGCAGGTGGCCGCACGAGCGGCCCGGCTGGTCAGCTGAGCGGGACGGCTGTCGTCACCTTCTCGACGAAGGCGACGGCCCGCTGGTTGATCTCGTCCTTGTCCAGGTCGATCGTCGCGACGTGGAAGCCGTTGGCCAGCTCGACCCGCTCGACCGGTCCGGCCAGCCGGGCCTGCAGCAGCTCCACGGAGCTGGGCGGCACGACGTGGTCCTGCACGCTGTGCAGCACGAGGGTCGGGACCTGGATGTCGGAGAGCCGGGTGTTCTGCTGGTCGAGAGAGGACACCAGCGACAGCACCGCCCGTACCGGCATCCGGTCGTAGGCCAGCTCCTGGACCTCGGGGTCGGCGACGTCGCCGCCGACACCGTCCACGAAGTCCACGCCCTGCTCGAGCAGGCCCGTCGCCATCTCGACGAGCGGCGCGAAGGGAGTCGGGTCGACGACCGGGTTGACCAGCACGAGACCGGCCAGCTCCGGGTGCTCGACGGCGAGGCCCAGGCTGAGGGCACCACCCATGGACAGCCCGGCGACGACCACCTGACGGGTACGGCCGGCCAGGTCGGCGAGCGCTGCCTCGGCGGCGGCCAGCCAGTCCGGGTAGGTCGTCGTCGCCATGTCCTCGACGGTCGTGCCGTGTCCGGGCAGTCGAGGCAGCTCGACCGTCCGACCGGCCGCGGCGAGGGCCTCGGCGAGCGGGCGCATCGACTGCGGCGAACCGGTGAAGCCGTGGAGCACGAGCACGCCCACGTCGTCGCCCTGTGCCGAGAAGGGCTCGGCGCCCGGGAGTACCTGCATGGCGTGCTCTCCGTCCTGGGGTGCCCGGTCAGACCGAGCGTTGGGCCTTGCTCGCCGCGGTCGCGGCCTTGCTCTTCTCGCGGATGTCGGCCCAGTCCTGGTCGGACAGGCCGTTCAGGCCGGCGAACGTCCCTGGTCCGGCGAGCATCTGGCCGCCGTCCATCGCGATGGTCTGACCCGTGAGGTAGTCGCAGGCATCCGACAGCAGGAACATGGTCAGGTTCGCCAGCTCCTCCATCGTGCCGGTCCGCCCGGCCGGGATCTGGTCGGGCTGGGTCGCGCCGACCGAGCTCTTGTCCGTCGGGTTGAGCATCTCCCAGGCGTAGTCGGTCGGGATCGGCCCGGGAGCCAGCGCGTTGAGCCGGATGCCGTACTTGGCCCACTCGACGGCGAGCGACATCGTCATGGAGTGCACGGCGGCCTTGGCCATCGCCGACGGGACGACGAAGGCGGACCCGGTCCACACCCAGGTCGTCAGCGTCGAGACGATGCTGCCCGGGAGGCCGCCCTCGATCCATCGCCGGCCGGCCGCGAGCGTGGTGTGGAACGACCCGTTCATCACGGTGCCCGTGACCGCCTCGAACGCCCGCGGGCTGAGGGTCTGCGTCTGGGCGATGAAGTTGGCCGCCGCGTTGTTGACCACGCCGGTGAGCGGGCCGTGCTCGTCCCAGATCGTCTGCATGGTGGCGTCGACCTGGTCGAACTGGCGCACGTCGACGGTGTGCACGTGCACGCTGCCGGGCCGCGACGCAGAGGCCTCGGTCGCGGCCTCCTCGAGGACCGCGCCGCGACGTCCCCAGAGGTGGACCTCGGCGCCGTGGTCCACCAGGTGCCGGGCGACCCCCCGGCCGAGGCCGGTGCCGCCTCCCGTGATGAGGATCCGCTTGCCGTCGAGCACGCTGCTGGAGTACGGGGTCGTCATGCTGGTCCTCGCGTCGTAGGGGGGTGCTCGGAGCTCGGCGTGCCGCTCAGATCAGGCTCTTGGCGATGATCTCGCGCTGGATCTCGTTGGTCCCGCCGTAGATCGGTGGGGCCAGGGCCTTGCGGACCTGGCCCTCCATCCCGTACTCGCGGGCGTAGCCGTAGCCGCCCATCATCTGCATCGCCTCGAGCGCGGTGTTCTTCGCGATCTCGGTGCAGCGCATCTTGGCCATGGCGCTCTCTGAGGCCAGCGCGTCCTCGTGGCCGGCGTCGACCTTGTGCGCCACGTCGTACAGGAAGGAGCGGGCGAAGGCGATGTCGGTGGCGAGGTCGGCGATGCGGTGCCGAAGGGCCTGGAACGAGCCGATCAGCTGGCCGAACTGCTCGCGCTGGCGCACGTAGGCCAGCAGGTCCTCGAGGGAGCGCTGGGCCGCGCCCAGGCTCATCGCGGCGATGATGAGCCGCTCGACGCTGAGCCCGCGCATGAGCTGCTTCCAGGCGCCGCGCGGCTGGCCGACCACGGCCGCAGCAGGGACCCGGACGTCGGTGAAGAAGACGTCGTTCACGGTGTGCGGCTCCATCGTCTGGATCTCGCGCATCGTGAGGCCGGGAGTGCTGGTCGGCACCATGAGCAGGGTCAGCCCCTGGTGCTTGGTGCCGGTGACGTCCTCCCGGGCCAGCACCAGCAGGTGCTCGGCGATGTGCGCCGCCGAGATCCAGGTCTTCTGACCGTTGATGACGTAGTCGTCGCCGTCCCGGGTCGCGTTCAGCCTGACTCCGCCGAGGTCCGAGCCGGCACCGGGCTCGGACAGCGCGATGGCCTCGAGCTTGCCTGCGACGAGGTTGCTGACGATGGTCTTCTTCTGATCCTCAGACCCCCACTTGAGGTAGGTCTGCGCCGCGGTCAGGCCCGTGGAGTAGGCCGTGATCGGCGCGAGCCCACGTGAGGTCTGCTCGAGGAAGACGCACTCGTCGACGAAGCTGCCGCCGCCACCTCCGTACTGCTCGGGGAGCGAGACGCCGAGCCAGCCGAGCTCTGCCAGCTTGCGCAGCACCTCTCGGCTGTTCGACTGGGTGCCGCCGTCGGTCAGGGCGTCCCGCTGCGCGAGGCTCCCGCACTCCTGCGCACAGAAGCCGCGGATAGCCTCGGCGAACTCGCGCTGGTCTGCGGAGAGCTCCACGTCAGTTGCCGCGGTACGCGGAGAAGTCCGGGCTGCGCTTCTCGTTGAAGGCGGTGATGCCCTCCTTGGCCTCGTCGGTCTCGCCGAACATCTTCAGGCTCGAGTAGGCCATCTGGCCGACGCCGGCGAAGTGCTCGGTGTCGACGTTGAAGGACTGCTTGATGACCTTCAGGGACGTCGGGGACAGCTTCAGGATCTCCTCGCCCCAGGCGGTCACCTCCTTGTGCAGCTCCTCGGCGGGCACCACCTTGTTCACCAGGCCCCACTCCAGCGCCTGCTGCGCGCTGTACTGCCGGCACAGGAACCAGATCTCGCGTGCGCGCTTCTCGCCGATGGCCCGGGCCATCAGGCCGGTGCCGAAACCGGCGTCGAAGGAGCCGACGCGCGGGCCGTTCTGACCGAAGCGGGCCGTCTCGCCCGCGATCGTGAGGTCGCACAGCAGGTGGAGGACGTGACCGCCGCCGATCGCGAAGCCGTTCACTGCGGCGATCACGGGCTTCGGGACGTCGCGGATGACGCGGTGCAGCGAGTCGACCTCGAACAGGCCGCTCTCGGACGGGCCGTAGTCACCGGTCTCCATGCGCTGCTTCTGGTCACCGCCGGTGCAGAAGGCCTTCTCGCCGGCGCCGGTCAGGACGATCGCGCCCACCTCGTCGCTGGCCCACGCGCGCTTGAAGCTCAGGACGAGCTCGTCGACCGTCCGGGCGCGGAAGGAGTTGTAGCGCTCGGGGCGGTTGATGGTGATCCAGGCGAGGCCGTCCTTCACCTCGTAGAGCACGTCCGTGAAGTCGTCCATGTCCATGTCGTGCTGTTCCTCTCGCAGTGCGGACGGCGGCCGGGACGGGCGCCGGAGCAGGTCGACTAATGGCCTGACCATTTGCTGGCACTGTACGACTGGGAACGATCGTTATCAAGAGCCCGTGTCGGACGTGTTCCGGATCCCGAACGGCAGGCGCAGGCTCAGAAGTAGTAGGGGTAGGCCGAGAAGTCCGGGTCCCTCTTCTCGAGGAACGCGTCGCGCCCCTCTGTCGCCTCGTCGGTCATGTAGGCGAGCCGCGTCGCCTCGCCCGCGAAGACCTGCTGCCCGACGAGGCCGTCGTCGACGGCGTTGAAGCTGTACTTCAGCATCCGCTGCGACGTCGGGCTCTTCGCGACGATGAGCCGTGCCCACTCGACGGCGACCTTCTCCAGGTCGGCGTGCGGCACCACCTCGTTGACGGCACCCATGCGGTGCATCTGCTCGGCGGTGTACTCCCGTCCCAGGAAGAAGATCTCGCGGCCGAACTTCTGCCCGACGTGGCGCACGAGACCCGCGCTCCCGTAGCCCCCGTCGAAGCTGCCCACGTCGGCGTCGGTCTGCTTGAAGCGGGCGTGCTCGGCACTGGCCAGCGTGAGGTCGCAGACGACGTGGAGGCTGTGGCCACCTCCGGCTGCCCAGCCCGGGACGACGCAGATGACGACCTTGGGCATCGTGCGGATGAGCCGCTGGACCTCGAGGATGTGCAGCCGGCCGGTCCGGGCCGGGTCGACCGTCTCGGCCGTGTCGCCCTCGGCGTACTGGTACCCGGACCTGCCCCGGATGCGCTGGTCACCTCCGGAGCAGAAGGCCCAGCCGCCGTCCTTGGGGGAGGGCCCGTTGCCGGTGAGCAGGACGCAGCCGACGTCCGGTGAGACCCGCGCGTGGTCCAGCGCGCGGTGCAGCTCGTCGACCGTGCCGGGGCGGAAGGCGTTGCGCACCTCGGGCCGGTCGAAGGCGATGCGCACCACCGCGCCCGAGCGTCCCGGATCGGTGGACCGGTGGTAGGTGATGTCCTCGAAGTCGAAGCCCTCCACGGGGCGCCACTGGGCGGGGTCGAAGAGCTCGGAGATCGTCGTGTCAGCCATGGTCAGACCATACGGAGGGCAGGCGGACGGCTCGAACGGGGTCGGGGGCCCCCGGTCCGTCCTGCTGACGCGGGGACGGCGTGACATCGGTGATGGCTACGCTGCGTCGCGGTCGGCGGGGTGGCTGCCGGCACCGCCGAGGACCTGGGGGACGCCGTGGACCTGCAGCTGACCGGCAAGCGCGCCGTCGTGACCGGCGCCAGCCGGGGCATCGGCCTCGCCGTGGCGGACGTGCTGGCCGCCGAAGGGGCCCACGTGGTGCTGGTCGCCCGGGGCTCCGAGGCGCTCGACCGGGCCGCGGTGCGGCTGCGCCGGCACGGCACGGAGATCCTCACCGTGCCGACGGACACGACCGACGACGAGGCCGTGCGTCGCATGGTGGACGCAGCCCAGGCCGCGCTCGGGGGGGTCGACGTGCTCGTCAACGCGGCGGCCGAGCCCGCGGCCCCGGGAGCCCCGCAGACCCTCGCGGCCCTGGTGGACGCGGACCTGCGCGAGCAGGTCGAGACCAAGGTGCTGGGCTACCTGCGCTGCGCCCGGGCGGTGGCGCCGCTCATGGCCGCTCAGGCGTGGGGCCGGATCATCAGCATCAGCGGGCTCGCCGCCCGTACCACCGGATCGCCCTTCGGCTCGGTCCGCAACGTCGCCATCTCCGCCCTGACCAAGAACCTGGCCGACGAGCTCGGCCCGTCGGGGATCAACGTCACCGTCGTGCACCCGGGGCTGACCGTGACGGAGCGGATTCCGGAGCTGCTGTCCGGGCTGGCTGAGCGGTCCGGGACCACCCCGGCGCAGGTCAGGGCCTCACTGGAGCAGTCCGTCTCCATCGGCCGCCTCGTCACCGCCGCCGAGGTCGCCGACGTCGTCGCGTTCCTCGCCTCGCCCCGGAGCGTGGCGATCAACGGCGACGCCGTGGCGGTCGGCGGAGGGAGCCGCGGGGCGATCCACTACTGACCCCGGCTGGGACGCGCTGACTGCAGGGTCAGAGGCCGCACGGATGCCTCGCCCTCGGGTCGGTGGAGGGCGGTGCCCTTCAGGACCTTCTCAGCACTCGTCCGGAGCATGGGCCCCATGACGCTCAACGATCCGCAGACCGCGCAGGACCGCCAGGCACCGCTGATGCGCACGATGCTGAACAAGGTCCCCGAGGTCACCGTCTTCTTCTGGATCATCAAGATCCTCGCGACGACCGTCGGCGAGACGGCGGCGGACTACCTGAACACCACGCTCGGGCTCGGGCTCGCAGGCACGACGGTGGTGATGGCGGTGCTGCTGGCGGCGCTGCTGGGCGCGCAGTTCCGGCTGCGCCGCTACGTCCCGACGGTGTACTGGTCGGCGATCGTGCTGATCAGCGTCGTCGGAACACTGATCACCGACAACCTCACCGACAACCTCGGCGTGTCGCTCGTCATCACGACGGTGCTGTTCTCGCTCGCACTGGCGGCCACGTTCGCCCTCTGGTACCGACGCGAGAGGACACTGTCGATCCACAGCATCGTCACGACGACCCGCGAGTCGTTCTACTGGCTCACGGTGCTGTTCACCTTCGCGCTGGGCACCGCCGCAGGGGACCTCGTCGCCGAACGTCTGGCCGTCGGATACTGGGCCTCGGCGCTGATCTTCGCCACACTGATCGCGATCGTGTACGCCGGGCACCGTGCGGGGGCCCTCGGGGCGGTGTTGGCCTTCTGGATCGCCTACGTGCTGACCAGGCCGCTCGGCGCGTCGATCGGGGACTACCTGTCCCAGGCCCGTGCCGACGGCGGGCTCGGATGGGGGACCACCGTGACCAGCCTGTTGTTCCTCGGCGCGATCGTCGCGGTGGTGGCCTACCTGACCCGCAGCCGGCGTGACGAGACCCCAGCTGCCCTTCTGGACGCGTAGCCTCCCGACGTGCGGATGCTGGTGGTCGAGGACGAGGTCCACCTGGCCGAGGCGCTGCGGGACGGCCTGGTGGCAGAGGGCTTCGCGGTTGACGTCGCTCACGACGGTGAGGCCGGGCTGCAGCTGGCCCGCGACAACCCCTACGACGCCATCGTGCTGGACCTGATGCTTCCCCGCCGGCACGGCTACGACGTGTGCCGGACCCTGCGGGCCGAGGGCGTCTGGACGCCGGTGTTGATGCTGACCGCCAAGGACGGCGAGTACGACCAGGCCGACGCCCTGGACCTGGGCGTGGACGCCTACCTCACCAAACCGTGCTCGTTCGTGGTGCTCCTGGCGACGCTTCGGGCGCTCGTGCGCCGGGGCGGGAGCGAACGTCCGGCGGTGCTGCGCGTCGGGCCGCTGGAGCTCGACCCGGCCGAGCACCGGGTCCGGTTGCGCGGCGCCGAGCTGGCGCTGCGACCGAGGGAGTACGCACTGCTGCACTACCTGATGCGCCGGCCCGGTGAGGCGGTCAGCAAGTCGGAGATCCTGGCCAACGTGTGGGACGAGTTCTACGAGGGCGACCCGAACATCGTCGAGGTGTACGTCAGCTACCTGCGGCGCAAGTTCGCAGCCCCCGCCGACCGGCCGATCATCGTGACCGTCCGCGGCGCCGGGTACAGGCTCGTCCCCGACAGTGCCTGAGCGCCCTGTCAGAGCCCGACCCGGGCGACGCAGATGGGCGAAGCTCTCGCTGCGCGTCCGCGTGACGGTCATCGCGGCGGTTGCCGTCGCGGTCGGATTGGCCGCGGCCAGCGCCCTGCTGGTGGTGTCGCTGCGCGGCGGGCTCATCGCTGGTCTGGACGACGCCGCAGAGTCCCGGGCGGCGGATGCCGTCAGCGCCCTCGAGCGCGGCGACATGGCCTCTGCCGTCAGCTCGGCGGGCGGCGACAGCAGCCTCGTGCAGGTACTCGGTCCGGACGGGCACGTCCTGGCCAGCAGCGCTGCGCTGGCTGGCCTCCCGCCGCTGGTGCAGGTGCCGGCGCCACCCGGCTCGGCGTTCCCGTCCGAGGTCCGCGTCGGGAAGCGAGGCTTCCGTACGCACGTCACCGCGGCCCCGACCGTCGGCGGCGTCCCGAGCACCGTCCTGGTCATGACCCCGCTGACCGACGTCGAGGAGGCGGTGGTGCAGCTCGGCGTCCGGATGCTGCTCGGCGCCCCTGTCCTGCTCGCGCTGATCTGCGTCGCCGTCTGGGTGCTGGTGGGCTACACCCTCCACACCGTGGACCAGCTGCGCGGCCAGGTGGCCCAGCTGTCCGCGGGCGGCCTGGACCGGCGCGTCGACGTCCCCATCGCCCACGACGAGGTCCGTGAGCTCGCCATGACGATGAATGGCCTGCTCGACCGGTTGCAGCGCAGCGCGCAGGCGCAGCGCCGCTTCGTCGCCGACGCGGCCCACGAGCTGCGCAGCCCACTGGCGGCGTTGCGTGTCCGGCTCGAGGTCAATGAGCGCGGCGCAGATCCGGACAGGTGGCAGCAGGCGGCGCCCGTGATGCTGCAGGACACCGAGCGGCTCGGCCGCCTCGTCGATGACCTGCTGGCGCTGGCCCGGCTGGACGAGTCGCCCCGGCTGCATCGGGCCGAACCGGTGGACCTTGACGAGATCGTGTTCGCCGAGGTGGCCCGGCTGCGCACGACCACGACAGTCACCCTGGACACCCGAGGGGTGTCGGCCGGTCTGGTCCACGGCGACCCGGATCTGCTGAGCAGGGTCGTCCGCAACGTGCTCAGCAACGCGGTCCGGCACGCGGCTGGTGTCGTCCGGGTGTCGGTGGCGGCGGTGGACCGCCAGGTGGAGTTCACCGTGGCTGACGACGGCCCGGGCATCCCGGTGACCGAGCGGGAGCGCGTCTTCGAGCGCTTCCACCGCCTGGACGAGGCCCGGGCCCGTGACGGTGGCGGCAGCGGGTTGGGCCTCGCGATCGTCCGGGACGCCGTCCGGGCGCACGGCGGGGCGGTGAGCATCCAGGACGCCTGCCCCGGAGCGCTGGTGACGATCTGGCTCCCGCAGGAGCCCGACGGACAGGAGCTGTGAGGGCGAGGTGCCGACGACGGCCTCACAGGTCCCGCAGCGCAGTGATGCTGCTGTGGATCCCGATCCGGCGAAGCGCCAGGACCACCAGGCCGGTCGCGCCCGTCACGCTGACCAGCAGGGCCAGCAGGTAGGCGCCGGGCAGCGTCGCCCCGGCCGGCGGCGGGTCGAAGATGCCGGTGAGGACCTTCACGAGCAGGTAGGAGATCGTCGTCGCGATCACCGCTCCGCCCATGACACCGCCGACCAGCACGGCCCAGGCCTCGCCGGCCAGGAACCGGCCGCGCTGCCGGGGGGTGGCCCCGAGCGCGCCGAGCAGGACCAGCGCCCGGCGGCGCTGCGCGGCGCCGAGCAGCAGAGCCAGGCCGGAGCTGGCCACCGCCAGCGCGAGGCCGAAGGCCAGTTCCAGCCGGGCCAGCCCGGCCAGGTCGGCGGCGGCCAGGCCGGAGACGGTGGTGACCGTGGAACGGGCCGACACCACGTCCTGCACCTGTGCACCGGTGCCGGTCAGCTGAGGGCGCAGGGCGGTGGCGGTCCGGACCGGGTCGGTCGAGGACATCAGGTAGGTGCTGACCGCTGCCGACTGGGTCTGCGCGGCCAGGTAGCCGGCGTTGGCGACGATGAACGAGTCTTTCGGCGCGGTGGGGAACTCGGTCACCAGCCCGACGACGTGGAAGTCGACGGGCCGGTACTGCTGGTCGGAGCCTGTCTGCAGGCGCAGGCGGACGAGGTCGCCGGGCCGCAGCTGGTAGTCGTGCAGGGTCTCGGCCGACAACAGCACCCCGTCGGGGATCGCGGCCAGCGAGGCCAGCGCGGCCCGGATGGTGGTGCCGGGAGTGAAGGAGTCCAGCAGCGGTGCGGCCCGGCCGATCGTGGCGGCGCTGATGCCGTACACGTCCTGCAGGTCCGGCCCCACGTAGGCGAACCGGTGCTGAACCGGTTCGACGGCCCGGACGCCTGGAGCCGCGGCGAGGATGCGCTCGGTGCCGGCCGGCAGCGCGACCGAGGGTGGGGCGGTCACCGCCACGTCCGCGCCGACGGTGAGCGCGACGTCCAGGGACGCCTGCCGGTCATAGGTGGCGGTGAACACGGCGGTCGAGGCGGCCAGCCCGACCGCGACGGCCAGCCCCGTGGCGCCACGCGCGACGACCTGCCGCCGCCGGCGCAGCGACGCCGCCTGCAGCTCCGGAGCCCGCCCTGCTCCGTCCCGGGACCATCCGCCGCTGCGGCGGTTCAGGGCGGCCGCCACGAGCCGCCACGTGAGCAGGGCCAGGCCCGGCCAGGCGAGCGCCGGCCCGAGCAGCGCGGCGTAGTTCACCGAGGTCTGGGCGACGCCCTCCGACGCGAGCACCACCTGGTAGCCGCTGCGGGCAGTGATCAGGAAGACGAACGCGGCGGCCCCGAGCAGGAGGACGTCCAGCCCCAGGCGTAGTGCGAGCGGGTTGCGGGTGGCGACTGCCGGGGTCACGACGTCGGCTCGCACGGTGCCGGCGTCGCGGCTCAGGGCCGACCGCAGCACCGGGCCGAGCTGTGTGCCCACCGCGATGACGAGGCCGACCGTCAGGGCGAACAGGACCGAGGAGCGGGTCAGGCCGCCCGAGCCCGGCAGCGCCCATCGGGTCGCCAGTGCGCCGAGCGGAAGACCGGCGGCGCCGGCCAGCACGACGGTCACCGCGGTCTCGCCGGCCACCAGCCGCACCAGCGCCCCCGGCGGGGCCCCGCGCAGCCGCAGCAGCGCCACCTCCCGGCGCCGCCGGTC
>JAOPWP010000035.1 GCA_025965615.1 Frankiales bacterium | reverse complement strand
GGTGCTGACAGCCGTCCTGGAGCGCGAGGGCGTGGTGCTGCGCACGGGGGTGAAGGCCGTGCGTGTCGACCCCGGCCCCGTCGTGCAGCTCGACGACGGCACGTCCGTCGCCGGGTCCCACCTGCTCGTCGCGGTCGGGCGCACGCCAGCGACCGACGGGCTGGGCCTCGAGACGGCGGGCGTCGTCCTGGACCGGGGGAGGGTCGTCACCGACAGCCACCTGCAAGCCGCCGACACCGTCTGGGCGGCCGGGGACTGCACCAGCGCCCTGCAGTTCACCCACGTCGGCGACGAGCAGGGGCGCCTCGCCGCGCGCAACGCCTTCGCCGGTGCGGCACGGTGGAAGCGGGGCAGCTGGGACGACACCGGCATCCCCTGGGTGACCTTCACCGAGCCCGAGATCGGTCACGTCGGGCTGACGGAGGCGCAAGCCGTGCAGCAGCACGGCGCGAGCGTCATGGTGTCGACCTTCTGGGACTCCCGGGGCGACCGCGCCCGCACCTCCGGTGAGACCGACGGCTTCGTCAAGCTCGTCGCGGTGCCTGGCAAGGTGGGCGGGCTCGCGCTCGGCAAGCTGGTCGGCATGACGGCCGTCGGGCCGGTGGCCGGCGAGCTCATCGCCGAGGGTGCCCTGTCGATCCGGGCCGGCGCCCTGCTCGGACGCCTCGCCCAGACGGTGCACGCCTACCCGACCTGGTCGCTGTCGACGAGGCTGGCGGCAGCGCAGTTCTTCGGTCAGGGCCCCGAGACCGCCCGGCCAGGTCGGGCATGAGCGCCGGCCCGGGCGGCGCGCCCTGGCGGCTGCTCGCCCTTCCCCCCCTGCCCCGGACAGCCCTGCTCGCGATGTTCGGCGACGAGCGGCTCGAGCTGGTCGTGCCAGAGGAGCGCTCCCAGGAGGCGGTGGCGGCCCTGCTCCCCGAGGTCGACCTGGTGCTCGGCGACTGGTCACCGTCCCTGCGCCTGACCGACCCGGGACCGCGGGTCTGCTTCGTGCAGCAGCCCAGCGTCGGGACCGACGGGATCGACCTGGAGGCGTTCGCCGCCGCGGGCGTGCCGGTGGCCAACTGCGCCGGGGCCAACACCACGAGCGTGGCCGAGTGGTGCCTGTCCGCGACGCTGGCCCTGCTGCGGCGGACGGTCGAGGGTGACGCCGCGGTGCGCCGGGGCGAGTGGCCGCAGACCACGATGGGCGGGCGCCAGCTCGCCGGCAGCCGGGTCGGCATCATCGGCATGGGCGCGATCGGCCGGCGCACCGCCGAGCTGTTCGGCGCCTTCGGCTGCTCGGTGTCGTACTGGTCGCGCAGGCGGCACGACGACGCGCCGGCCAAGTGGGCCGAGCTCGACGAGCTGCTGGCCACGAGCGACGTGGTCGTCGTCGTGATCGCCCTCGGGACCCGGACACGAGGGCTGCTGGACGAGGCCCGGTTGGGCCTGCTGAAGCCGGGGGCGGTGCTGGTCAACGGCGCACGCGGCGAGGTGGTCGACGAGGCGGCCCTGGCCCGAGCACTGGCGACGGGTGCGGTGGGGGCGGCCGCGCTCGACGTGTTCGTGACCGAGCCGCTGCCCGCCGACTCGCCCCTGCGGACGGCCGGCAACGTGCTGCTCAGCCCGCACATGGCCGGCTCGACGGTCCAGGCCGCCCTCGCCATCGTCGGCCAGTCGACGGACAACCTGCGCCGCGTCCTGTCGGGACAGCCGGTGGTCGACGTGGTGAACGGCCTCGACCCGGTCGTCCGACGCAAGGCGTGACCCGCCGGGCTCGCTGACAGGGCCCCGGCCCGTCCGGCAGGATGACCGCGTGCCCTCCCCCTGGGAGACCTCGGACCCCTCCGCCGCGCCGGCGCCGCGGAGGCAGGTCCAGGTCGCCGCCCACCGCGGGTCGTCGGCCGCGCACGCCGAGCACACCCTCGGGGCGTACGAGCTGGCCCTGACCGAGGGGGCCGACGCCCTCGAGTGCGACGTCCGGCTCACGCGCGACGGGGTGCTCGTCTGCGTGCACGACCGCCGGATCGACCGTGTCTCCGACGGTCGAGGTGTGCTCTCGACCCTGGAGCTGGCCGACCTGACCGACCTCGACTTCGCCTCCTGGAAGGCGGCCCAGGCCGATCCGAACCTCGCCGCGGCCTGGCGCGAGATGGAGCGGGACCCCGAGCGGAAGGGGGTGCTCACCCTCGAGCGCCTGATCCAGCTGTCGCTGGACAGCACTGCCCCGTCGGGCCGTCCGGTGCAACTGCACGTCGAGACCAAGCACCCCACCCGCTACGGCGGGCTCGTCGAGCGTGCGCTCGTGGACCTGCTCGAGCGCTACGGCGTCGCGCGCCCGGCGACCCGGGCCCAGTCCCGGATCTCGGTGATGAGCTACGCGGTGACCTCCCTGCGGCGGGTGCACGTGCTGGCCCCGCTGCTGCCGACGGTCTGCCTGTTCGACCGGGTGCCCGTACGCCACCGCGACGGCCGGCTCCCCGCCCAGATCGACTCCGTCGGGGTCGCGCTTCGCGTCCTGCGCGCCGATCCGCGCTACGCGGCCCGGGTCCACCGGGCGGGCAACCGCCTGCACTGCTTCACGGTGGACGAGCCCGCCGACATCGAGTTCGTGCTGGACCTCGGGGTCGACGTCATCATCAGCAACCAGCCCGGCCGGGTCCGCGCCCACCTGGCCCGCCGGGCGGCCTGAGCCGGCTCAGGGCAGGCCGAGCAGCCGCCGCGCGAGCTCGCGACCCAGCTGGGTGCCGGAGCTCCAGGCCGTCTCGACCCGGGGCGGGCCCCAGCCGTCTCCGCACAGCCCGACGCGCGCATCGCCGAGGTGGAAGGGCATCTCTCGCGGGACGGACGGGCGGGCGTACGTCCAGCGCTGCACGTGGGTCCAGCTCGGGGGGTCGCTGATGCCGAGCACGTGCGAGGTGGCGGCGACCAGTGCGGGCCCACCCGCCGTGGGGTCCGCGAGGTGCTGGGCCGCGTGCTCGGGCGTCGAGTGCGCGACGAGCACGGGAGCCCCGTCGCCCCTGCGCCGGCCGTCGTCGGCGACGAAGGCCAGCTCGGGGCTGCCCTCCACGAAGCACCCGTCCAGGTCGCCCCACCCGCGGGCCTCCCACCCGGCAGCGACGGCCAGCACGGGCTCCCACGTGCGTTCCCGGACCGCGGCCAGCTCCGCAGCGAGAGCGGGGTCCAGGAGCGGCTCGGCCTGGGGGTCGGGCAGAGCGAGCACCACCGCGTCGTACGCCTCGCCGTCGACCACGGTCCCGTCACCGGTCCGCGCCGACCCGACCCGGCGGACGGTCCGGTCCGCGACGACGTCCAGGCCGCTCAGCAGGTCGGCCACGAGGGAGCGCAGCCCGCGAGGCGCCCCGTAGCGCAGCGGCCCCGACGAGCGGTCCCCCAGACCGGCCGGGGTCGCCAGGTGGAAGCCGTCCGTCCACGGCCGGGCGAGGCCCCGGGCCGTCCAGTCGTCCACGACCGCGACGAAGGCGGCCTCCCGTGCCGTGAAGTACGACGCGCCCAGGTCGACCGGCCGTCCGCTGATCGTGCGGGAGGCCATCCGCCCGCCTGGCGCCCTGCCGCGGTCGAGGACCCGGACCTGCACCCCGGCCTCGGACAGCGCCCGCGCACAGGCGGCACCGGAGATGCCGGCACCGACGACGGCGACGACCGGGTCAGCGGGAGCGTCCACGGGCTGAGCATGACCCAGCGGCCGCCCGTACGCTTCCTCCCGCCGTCACCCCCGTCCTCGAGGAGCCTGCGATCAGCACCCGACGTCGCCCGCCCGCACGCCCCACGGGTGCCCCCTCGCCCTCGGCCGAGCCGGGCAGCGTGCCGGTCGTGGGGCAGCGGGAGCCGTGCCCGTGCGGGAGCGGCAAGCGCTACAAGGCCTGCCACGGACGGGCCGCCGGCGAGGAGCGCCGCATCGTGACCCGTCCCTTCGCGGGCCGGGTCGACGAGACCGAGTGGGTGGCGCTGCGGGAGATCGTCCCGGCCGCCACCGCCTCCCTGACGCTGAAGGACGCCCCGGACCGCGAGGTCACGGTCTCCACCGTGCTGCCCCTGGCCTGGCCGGCGCTCGTCCGCGCCGACGGGCGGGTCTTCCTCGGGCTGCAGGTCCAGGCCCGGTCCGGTGACGTCAGCCGCGACCTCGGCCATGCGCTCGAGCTGGCCCTGGAGGCCGCACCGGGTGGCAGCGTGATCCCGACGGGCCTGCCCGGCGCGGGCGCCCGCCTGCAGGACCTGCTGACCGACGACCCGATCCAGGTGACGGTCCACGAGGGGTTCGACTACTGGGTGGAGGGCGCGCCTGACCCCACCGGCGACGTGGCCGCGTCGATGGAGCGGGCGAACGCCTCGGTGATCCCGACGGTGCGGCTGGAGTCCGTGATGTCGGCCTACTGGTGCCGGATGCGCGCCAAGACCCACCTGCGCTGGGTGCTGCCCCACGACGAGGAGCCGCTGCTGGACGCGATGGCGCGGCTCGCCTCAGCGGACGCCCTCGGGATCGGACCGGACAGCCGCTACGTCGGCTCGTTCCGGGCCCACGGCCTGCTGGTCCCCGTCTGGGACCTGCCGGGCGACCGCGAGGCGGACGCCCTCGAGCAGCCGGTCGGCGCGCTCCAGGAGCGCCTGGATGCCGAGCTCGCCTCCCCGCGACCACTCACCTCCGACGAGCGCCGCGCCCGTAGCGGCCTGCTGTCGAGGCAGCTCACCCTGCGCTGAGCCCGACGGGGGATGTGCCTAGAGCGGGTCCCTCAGGACCGGGCAGCTCATGCACCGCGGGCCCCCCCGACCGCTCCCGAGCTCGCTGCCGGCGATGCGCACGACCTCGATGCCGGCCCGCTCGAGCGCGTGGTTGGTGACGACGTTCCGCTCGTACGCCACGACCAGGCCGGGGGCGAGCGCCAGGGTGTTGTTGCCGTCGTCCCACTGCTCGCGCTCGGCGGTCACCGGGTCGAGCCCGGTGTCGATCGTCCTCAGCCTGTCGATGCCCATCGCCGCGGCGGCCGCGACCAGGAACGGCTGCGGGTCCGACACCTGCAGGTCGTGCTCGTCCAGGGGCGTGACGGTGTAGGCGGACAGCGTGTCGGCGACCGCCGGGAACATGACGACCGCGTCCCGGTCGACCATCGTGCAGATCGTGTCGAGGTGCATCGTCGCCCTCTCCTGGGCGATCGGCACGGCCAGGACCGTGTGCGCGATGCCGGCCGCGAAGGCCCTCAGGGCGAACGCCTCGACTCCCGCGGGGGTCGTGCGCTGCCCGGTGCCGACGGCGACCACCCCGGGCGCCATCACGAGGACGTCGCCCCCCTCGAACCACGCCTCCTGCGCGCTGCCGCCGTACAGCAGGGGGGTGCCTGCGAAGCGCGGATGGTGCCGGTAGATCGCCCCGGTCAGCGCCCGCTCCCGCTGACGGGCGTGCATCGACGGGCTGGTCACCGCCACGTGGTCGTCGACCCAGACCGAGCAGTCGCGGGTGAACAGCAGGTTCGGCAGGGGGCGTACGACGAACTCGCCCACGGTCGCCAGCCGGGCCACGACCCCGTCCGGCCCGTGCGCGGGGAGCTCCTCGTGGGTGAGCCCGGCGGCCAGCACTCCCGCGAGCTCGTCGCTCGGCAGGTCGAGCAGCCAGGTGCGCAGCACCGTCGCGAGCTGCGGCCCGACGACGGTGGGTGGGACCGCGGAGCGGACCACGTCGGTGCGGGCCTCCGGGTGGTCGAGCGTCTGCTCCAGCAGCTCGCGCAGGTAGAGCACCTCGACGCCGCGCTGGCGCAGCGCCGAGGCGAACCCGTCGTGCTCGTCCTGCGCGCGGGACACCCAGGGCAGTCCGTCGAACAGGAGGTCGGCGCTGTTGCGCGGCGTCAGCCGGGACAGCTCTGCACCCGGTCGGTGCAGCATGACCGTCCGGAGGCGGCCGACCTCGCTCGTGACCCGGTGCGCGTCGGCCGTCATGGGCGGACCCTCGTGGCGGATCCGCTAGGCAGCGGCCGACTCCGACACCAGGTTCGCGCGCACCGACTCGAAGAAGCGCAGGTTGAGCGTCGAGCGCCACCACGCACCGCGCACCATGCGCGGACCCCACCCGGGCAGCTCCGCGGCGAGGGGCTCGATCGCCTTGTCCATCCAGTCCTTGCCGTGGATCGGGTCCACCTGGGCGTGCTCGGCGTAGAACGGGTAGGCCCCGGCGGGCGCGCCCACCCGGTCGAACGCCTGGAGGACGAGGCGGCACCTCGGCCCGGCCTGCAGCTCGAGGAGCCCGAGTGCGCCGATCATCTCGGGCTGGAGCCAGCGGTTGGTCGCCAGCATCCCGCCCAGCGCGGCCCGCTCGAGTGCCTCGACCGGCAGCTCGTCCCGCGGGATGACCGGCATCGCGATGGCCTCGACGAAGCTCTCGTACATCGTGGTGTGGACGCCGGCGAGGTCGCCCTGGCCCATCTCGTCCCAGTAGTTCTTGCCCAGCTCGAGCTTGGCGGTGCCGGACAGCCCCACCTGGCAGACGGCGACGAGGTCGTCGAACCCGCCGTCGGGCCCGCCCTCGAGGGCGAGGAAGTCCACCACCTGCTCGTACGACGCCGACTTCGCGAGCCAGGTGTAGGCGGGAGGGAGCCGGTCCTTGGCGGCGATGACGCGCATGGCCTTCACGACGTCGTCGGGGCTCGACACCTCGCTGAGGTGCCCCGCGTCCTCCCAGGCCTGCTCGAGCTCGGTCAGCCACTCGGCCTCGAGCCGCCCCTTGAGCTCCGCGAGCGACGGCGAGCCCTGCAGCCGGGCCGCGGCGCCGACCTCCTGGAGCGGAGCCGTGTGGATGTCGTAGATCGCCAGCAGCGTGCGGAAGCGGTCCCGCCGGTCGAGGGGTCGGGCCTGCCGCAGTGGCTGCAGGGGGTCCGAGCCGGCGTCCGGCGCGGTGCGCCCGTCGCGAACGGCGCGGATCACTTCCTCGAGCTGATCGGCCAGCGAGGTCTTCGGAGCTGCTGACAAGCTCAAGGCAGAGCCCCTTCCTGGTTCGGCCGACCAGTCGTCGGGCTTGGGACCCCTTCCCCCTTGTTGCCGCCGGGTAACGGCGAGATAGGTTCTCCGCCCATGGGACTCCTCGATGGCAAGGTCGCGATCGTCACCGGCGCTGGACGTGGCCTCGGCCGCGGTGAGGCGCTCGAACTGGCCCGTGAGGGCGCCGGCGTCGTCGTCGGCGAGGTCGACGAGGCAGCCGGGCAGGCTGTCGTCGACGAGATCACCGCGGAGGGCGGCCAGGCCGTCCTCGCGATCGGGGACTGCTCCGAGATCGACAGCGCCCAGGCGATCGTCCGGACCGCGGTCGAGCAGCTCGGCCGCCTCGACGCGCTGGTCAACAACGCCGGCATCCTGCGGGACCGCACGCTGGTCAAGATGACCCCTGAGGAGTGGGACGCGGTGATCAAGGTGCACCTGCGCGGTCACTACGCGCCGACGCACGCCGCGATCAACCACTGGCGTGACAACGGCCAGCCCGGTCACGTCGTCTGCACGGCGTCGACGAGCGGGATCCTCGGCAACTTCGGCCAGAGCAACTACGGCGCGGCCAAGGCGGGCATCGCCTCCTTCGCCCAGATCGTCGCGCAGGAGAACTGGAAGCACGGCATCACCGTCAACGCGATCTGCCCGGCTGCCCGCACCCGCATGACCGAGGGTGCCTACGGCGAGCTCAAGGCCGCCGGCGGCAAGGCCGACTTCGACTTCTGGCACCCGGACAACGTCGCGCCGTTCGTGGCCTACCTCTGCAGCGACGCGAGCAGCCACATCAGCGGCAAGGTCTTCGGTGTGCAGGGCGACACCGTCGAGCTCTACCGCCCCTTCGTGAGCGAGGCGGCGATCGACAACGGCGGCAACCGCTGGTCGGCCGAGCAGGTCGGGGGCCGGGTCGCCGAGCTGTTCGAGACCACCGGCATGGAGCCGGCTCCGCAGAACGGCATGGCCCGGTTGCGCTACACGATGAAGGACCGCAGCGGCAGCTAGTGCTCGAGCAGGGCGCGCGCGGCGGCGTGCGCGTCCTGCAGCACCTGCTTGGCCGGGCGGCCCAGAGCCCGTGCCGCCGCGGCGACGTCGTCCCACT
>JAOPWP010000281.1 GCA_025965615.1 Frankiales bacterium | reverse complement strand
AGTGGCTCGAGAACCACCTGTCCCGCTACGCCGGTGCGGTGCTGGCCGTCACCCACGACCGCTACTTCCTCGACAACGTCGCGCAGTGGATCCTCGAGCTCGACCGGGGCCGGGCTTACCCCTACGAGGGCAACTACTCGGTCTACCTGGAGAAGAAGCAGGAGCGCCTGGCGGTCCAGGGCAAGAAGGACGCGAAGCTCTCGAAGCGGCTCAAGGACGAGCTCGAGTGGGTCCGGCAGAACGCCAAGGGCCGGCAGACCAAGAGCAAGAGCCGCCTCGCCCGCTACGAGGAGATGGCCACCGAGGCCGAGAAGACCCGCAAGCTCGACTTCGAGGAGATCCAGATCCCGGCCGGGCCGCGCCTCGGCAACGTCGTCATCGAGGCCAAGGACCTCAAGAAGGGGTTCGACGACCGGGTGCTCATCGACGGGCTGTCGTTCGACCTCCCGCGTGGCGGCATCGTCGGCATCATCGGGCCGAACGGCGTCGGCAAGACCACGCTGTTCAAGACGATCGTCGGCCTGGAGAAGGCCGACGACGGCTCGGTCCGCGTCGGCGACACGGTGAAGCTGTCCTACGTCGACCAGAGCCGGGGCGGCATCGACCCGGAGAAGACCGTCTGGGAGACGGTCTCGGACGGCCTCGACTACATCCAGGTCGGCGCGCAGGAGATGCCGAGCCGGGCCTACATCGGGGCCTTCGGCTTCAAGGGCCCGGACCAGCAGAAGAAGGCGGGGGTGCTGTCCGGTGGGGAGCGTAACCGGCTGAACCTGGCCTTGACCCTCAAGGAGGGCGGCAACGTCCTCCTGCTCGACGAGCCGACCAACGACCTCGACGTCGAGACGCTCGGCTCCCTCGAGAACGCGCTGCTCGAGTTCCCCGGCTGCGCGGTCGTGATCAGCCACGACCGGTGGTTCCTGGACCGGGTGGCGACGCACATCCTCGCCTGGGAGGGCACGGACGAGGACCCGGCTGCCTGGTACTGGTTCGAGGGCAACTTCGAGTCGTACGAGAAGAACAAGATCGGCCGGCTCGGTCAGGACGCTGCCCGCCCGCACCGCGTCACCTACCGCAAGCTGACCCGCGACTGAGCGGGTCCTCGACGCGTGCTCCCGCCGGCTTCCGAGCCGGCGCGAGCTTCGCCGTCGTGGCCGCACTCAGCGTGGTGGTGCTGTTCTCGCCCTCCGACGGCGGTGTCTCGCCGTTCCCCGGCTCGGACAAGGTCGTGCACCTGCTCCTGTTCGCGGCCCTGGCCGGCACCAGCCGGTGGCGCTTCGGCGACCGGGCCCTCAGCCTGGCTGCGCTCGCCGCCTACGCGATCGGCAGTGAGGTCGTCCAGGGCGTCCTCATGGCGTCGCGCAGCGGCGACCCGCTCGACGTGGTGGCCGACCTGCTCGGGGTCGGGATCGGCTGGCTGGTGACGCGCAGGCTCCTGGCCTGAGGTCCTGGAACCCCAGGTTCCCGAGCCGCGACCGGGGCAGGGCTCCGGGAGCCGCATGCGCCCGAGCCGAGGAGACCCCATGACCCAGCCGCTGCCACCAGAGCCTCACGACGGGATCAAGGCTGACACCAGCCCCGAGGTGCAGGGATCCGAGAGCGAGGCCAGCCCGGGGCTTTCACGGGCCGGCTCGAGCGGGACCCTCACGACCGGCCCCGAGCCCGGCGACGAACAGCCGTCACAGGCCCTGGACGGCGGGACCGCGGCTGGTGATCCGCTGTCGGGCGTCACCGCCACCGAGCAGGACTCCGACGACGCGGTCAGCGGCGACAGGGGTCCCGAGCACCCGGGCGCCAGGAGCTGACCCGGCACGCGGGCAGCTCACCCCGTCGAGGCTCCCCTCGCGGTACGCCGACCGCCGCCCGGCGTCCGCTACTGCAGCAGGCTGTCGTCCGCCGGGGGGTGGTTGACCAGCGAGTGGGCTGCCCGCTCCAGGTGGTCCCAGATGGCGGCGCGGGCTGCCTCCGGCACGTCGATCCGGGCGAGGGCAGCGGACATGAGGGTCAGCCAGGCGTCGCGCTCGCGCTCACCCACCTGCCAGGAGACGTGCCGCATGCGCAGGCGCGGGTGGCCGCGCTGCTCGGAGTAGGTGCCGGGACCTCCCCAGTACTGCACGAGGAACATGCGCAGGCGGTCCTCGGCCGGCCCGAGGTCGTCCGGGTAGAGCGGTCGCAGCACCGGATCGGTCGCGACGCCGGCGTAGAAGTCGGCGACCAGTTGCCGGAAGACCGGCTCACCACCGACCTGTTCGTAGAGGCTCGCCACGTGCTCCATCCTGCCCCAGTGCGGACGCCGCCTCACCCGACCGGGGGCCGTTCCGGCTCCGGAGCGGGCGCAGGGACCGGCTCGTCGGGGCCCGGCACCAGCGTGGGCGCTGCAGCCGGGTCGGTGCGCAGCCACAACGACCGCTGCGGCAGGGGGATCTCGATGCCCGCCTCGCGGAACGCGTCCCTGATCCGGTGCCGCAGCTCGCGGGCCACCCTCCACTGCTCCAAGGGGGCGGTCTTCACGACGAGGCGGATCGCCATGCCGTCGATGCCGAGGTTCTCGACGCCCCACACCTCGGGCTCCTCGAGGATCGAGCCGCCGAACGCGTCGCTGTGCCAGACGTCGTCGGCGACCTGCTTGAGGACGCCAGAGGCGAGCGCGACGTCGGTGTCGTAGGCGACCGAGATGTCCAGCAGGGCGCGCGACCAGCCCTGGCTCATGTTGCCCACCCGCAGGATCTCGCCGTTGCGGACGTGCCAGACCGTGCCGTCGACGCTGCGGAGCCTCGTGGTGCGGAGTGCGACGGCCTCGACCACCCCGGTGGCCTCGCCGACGTCGATGGCGTCACCCACGCCGTACTGGTCCTCCAAGATCATGAAGATCCCGGACAGGAAGTCCTTCACGAGGTTCTGTGCGCCGAACCCGACGGCCACGCCGATGATCCCGGCCGAGGCGAGCACGGGGCCGAGAGCGATGCCCAGCTCCCCGAGCACCGTCGCGAAGGCGATCCCGAAGATCGTGATGGACGCCACGGAGCGCAGGACGCTGCCCACCGTCTCCGACCGCTGGCGACGACGCTCCGCGGCGATGATCGGGCCCTGGTCCACCAGTCGCTGGCGCAGCGTCTCGGGCACGGTCGGTGCGGAGATCGCCCGCCGGACGACCCGGCGTATCGCCCGGTGGACGAGCGTGCGCAGGACGAGGGCCAGGACGAAGACCACGACGATCCGCAGCAGGGCCGCGCCCCACTGGGGCGCCTCCTTCTGCACCCACTCGGCCAGGTCGTCGGTGAGGCCGTCCTGGGAGTCGGCGACGACCCGCGGGAGGGCCGAGAGGGCGGCGGCGGCGATCATCCGACGACTGTAGGAGGGCGCCACGTCAGGAACTCGTGGCGGATCCCGCCCGAGTCGGACAGACTCCTGGAGGAGGAGGACGGGATGGCGACCGCAGACGGATCTGCCCTGGTGCTGAACGCGACCTACGAACCGCTCTGCGTCGTGTCCAGCCGCCGCGCTGCCGTGCTGGTGCTCACAGCCAAGGCCGTTGCGGTCGCCGACGGCGACGGGGTCCTGCACAGCGAGCGCACCGCGCTGACCGTCCCGGCGGTCGTGCGGCTGTCGCGGTACGTGCGCGTGCCGTACCGGCCGACGGTGCCGCTGACCCGCAAGGCCGTCTTCGCGCGGGACGGGGGGCGGTGCGTCTACTGCGGGGCCGCGGCGACCAGCCTCGACCACGTCGTGCCCAAGAGCCGGGGCGGCCCGCACACCTGGGAGAACGTCGTCTCGGCCTGCAGCCGGTGCAACCACGTGAAGGCCGACCGGGCGATCGCCGAGCTCGGCTGGCGGCTGCGGGCGAGGCCGTCCGCCCCCCTCGGCGCTTCGTGGCGGGTCGTGGGGGCGCGCCGCGTCGACCCGCGGTGGGAGCCCTTCCTCGACGGCGTGCCCGCGGAGGCGTCCGACGAACTCGTCTGGGAGGAGCCCGCGTAGGTTCCCAGCATGACGTCGCTGCACGACCTGTCAGCCCTGGACCAGGCCCGCGCTGTCGCTGCGCGCGAGACGAGTGCGCTGGACCTCGTGGAGCACTACGCGGAGCGGATCTCGCGGCTCGGCGCGACGGTCGGGGCCTTCGTCACGCTCACCCTCGACGACGCCCGGGAGCAGGCTCGCAGGGCCGACGCGGCGGTCGCATCGGGGGAGGACCTGCCCCCGCTCCACGGCGTCCCGATCGGCATCAAGGACCTCAACCTCACCGAGGGCGTACGGACGACGCTGGGCTCGGCGGTCTTCGCAGACTGGGTCCCGCCGGTGTCCGACTTCATCGTCGGGAAGCTCCGCGCAGCCGGCACCATCAGCCTCGGAAAGACGAGCACGCCGGAGTTCGGGCTCCCCTGCTACACCGAGCCGGACGTGGCTCCACCTGCCCGCACCCCGTGGGACCTCGACCGCTCGGCCGGCGGTTCGAGCGGCGGAGCGGCCGCAGCCGTCGCCTCGGGGCTGCTGCCCTTCGCGCAAGGGAGCGACGGCGGTGGCTCGATCCGCATCCCGGCCAGCGCCTGCGGGCTGTTCGGCATCAAGCCGGCCCGGGGCCGGATCAGCGCCGGGCCGCTGCTGGGCGACCTCAACGGGCTGGCGACCAACGGGCCGCTCGCGAGGACCGTGCGCGACGCGGCGGCCCTGCTCGACGCCATGGCGGGGCCGATGCCCGGTGACCCGCACTGGGCGGCGCCGCCCGCGCAGAGCTTCCTGTCTGCGTGCGACGAGGCCCCCGGCAGGCTCCGGATCGGTCGCTACTGCTCCAACGGGCTCGAGGCCGGAGCCCTGCACCCCGACGTCCTGGCCGCCTACGGGTCGGCGACGGCCCTGCTCGAGTCCCTCGGCCACGACGTCGAGGAGATCGCCTCGCCGTTCGACCCGGCCCTCGTGCCGTCGTTCGAGACCGTCTGGGCGGTCAGCTCCGCGGGGGTCCCGGTGGACCCGGCCAGGGAGTCGGAGCTGCGGCCGCTGACCCGGTGGTTGCGCGAGCGTGGTCGGGCGGCGAGCGCCGTGCAGTACACCGCCGCCCTCGGGGCCATGCAGTCGGCCGCCCGCCTGGCCGTCGCGGCCACAGCGGCGTACGACGTGGTCCTCACGCCCACGCTCGCCTCCCTGCCGGCGCCGGTGGGCTGGTTCGGCGATGCTGGCGACCCGCGCGCCGAGTTCGACCGGATGATCGGGTGGACGCCCTTCACCGCGGTCTACAACACCAGCGGTCAGCCGGCGGTCAGCGTGCCGCTGCACCACACGGGCGCCGGGCTGCCCGTCGGCGTCCAGCTCGTCGGGCGTCCCGCCGACGAGCTGACCCTGCTGCGTCTGTCCGCCCAGCTCGAGCAGGCAGCGCCCTGGGCCGCGCGCCGGCCCGACCTGTGGTGAGCGGCCTGTGACGACCGAGCAGGACACGTCGCCGGTGGTCGTGGTCGCCGCTCAGGCCCCGCGGACCAGACTGCGTCCACCGCGTGCGGAGGAGGCGGCTCTGCTGGCCGGCTGGCACCAGGAGCCGGCCTCCCCGTTCGAGGACTGGAGCGGCGAGCCACCGCCGGGGGCCAAGCGGACGACGCACGTCACGATCCCGGGGGGCGGGGAGCTGGTGGTCACCGACGGGAACGACCTCCCGATCGGCACGGTGCAGTGGCGGCCCGTGCCGTACGGCCCCGGTCCCGGTTCCCAGGCGCTGGACATCGGGATCTCCCTGCGCCCGCCCGCCTGGGGTCGGGGACACGGCTCGCGAGCCCAACGGCTGCTGGTCGAGTACCTGCTCGTCACGACGAGCGTCCACCGGATCACGGCCAGCACGGACGTCGACAACGTGGGGGAGCAGAAGGCCCTGACGCGGGCGGGGTTCCGCCGCGAGGGCGTCCTGCGCAGTGCGCAGTGGCGAGCGGGCGCCTACCACGACCTCGTCGGCTACTCGCGCCTTCGCACCGACCGCGACGGGCGCGGGTGAGCGCCGGAGCCTGGGGCAGGAGGCACCGGTGAACCCCACCAGCACGACACGGACGATCTCGCCCGAGCTCCTGCGGCTCGCCGCGCTCCACGGCGTCGGCACCAGCTACGAGGACTTCGCCGGCCGGCCCGTCGAGGTCGGGGAGTCGGCCGTGGTGTCGGCGCTGGCCGCCCTGGGTGTCGACGCCTCGGCCCCGGCCGCCGTCGAGCAGGCGCTTCTCGAGGCAGAAGCGGCACCCTGGCGGCGGCTGATCCCCCCGTCGGTGCTCGTGCGAGGGCGCAGCGGCGAGGTGGTCACCCACGCGCCCGAGGGTGTCGACGTCGTCCTCCAGGTCGAGCTCGAGGACGGCACCAGGCAAGACCTGCCTGTCGGCGAGGTCACAGGCCGCCGGGACGGGCGGGAGCGCCGGGTTGCCGCGCTGGTCGGGCTGCCGCTGGGCTGGCCCCGCCTGCGCGCGACAGCGGGCAGCGAGTCGGCGGAGTCGGTGCTGGTCGTCGCGCCCGGAAGGATCGAGCTCCCGGACGGCCTCGACCGGGCCTGGGGGTGGATGGTCCAGCTCTACAGCCTGCGCAGCGCTGGCTCCTGGGCGATGGGCGACTACGGCGACCTGCGCACGGTCGTCGACCGGGCGGCGGCGGACGGGGCCGGGGTCGTGCTCGTCAACCCGCTGCACGCCGAGACCCCTGTCCTCCCGCTGGCCGCGTCCCCCTACTCGCCTTCCAGTCGCCGCTTCCGCTCCGCCGTCTCCCTCCGCATCCCTGCCGTCCCGGAGTACGCCGCCGCCCCGGAGGACGTGCGGAGCGCTGTGGACGCCCTCCGCCCGGACGCGGAGCCGGACCGGATCCCTCGGGACCCGGTCTGGCGGGCCAAGCTCGCGGCCCTGGAGCTGCTCTGGCCCGCGCACCGGGAGCAGGTGCTGCAGTCGTGGCGCGAGGCGCAGGGCCGACCGCTCGAGGAGTTCGCGCTGTTCTGCGCTCTTGCGGAGGAGCACGGCGTGCCGTGGCAGAGCTGGCCGGAGGACCTCCGCCGCCCGGACGGCCCGGGCATCGCGTCGGCCCGCGAGAGGCTTGCCGGCCGCGTCGCCTTCTGGTGCTGGGTCCAG
>JAOPWP010000257.1 GCA_025965615.1 Frankiales bacterium | reverse complement strand
AGCGGCTCCAGGCCGGGGCCGCGGTCGACGCCGCCCGCAAGACGATCGAGGCGCTGAGCGTCCGGGCGCCGATCGCCGGGGTCGTGAGCCTGGGCGCCGGCGCAGCGCCGGCCGCTCCCGCAGGCGGGGACCTGTCCGGCCTGCTCGAGCGCCTTCCCGAAGCGGTGCAGGCACCAGCGGCGGCGGCCCTGGGTGGCGCGGCGGCAGGACCTGCCGGCCCGATGATGACGACCTCAGGGGGCCTGGCCGCTGGTGCGCAGCTGCGCTCGGGCGCGCCGGTCCTCACGGTCACCGACCTGTCCGGTCTGACCGTCGACGCGGAGGTCGACGAGACAGACGTCCTGCTGGTCAAGGCCGGCACACCTGCCGTCGTCGAGGTCGACGCGGTCCCTGACGCGACCTACCCGGCCACGGTCACCGCCGTCGACCTGGTGCCGACGACCTCGGCCCGGGGCGGGGTCTCCTACCGGGTGCGGCTCGCACTGGGAAACGGCACGACGTCGACCGACAGGCCCGCTCCGCAGCCACGCCCCGGGATGAGCGCGGTCGTCGACCTCCAGGTGCGCACGGCCGTCGACGCCATCGCCGTCCCAGCCGCCGCCGTCGTGCGCGACGCCGGGCGCGACGCCGTCTTCGTCCTCGAGGGCGCGAAGGTGGTCCGCCGCGAGGTGCAGGTCGGTGCCCTGGGGGAGGAGCTGGTCGAGGTCACCGGTGGGCTCGAGCCCGGCGTGCGGGTGGTCGTGCGCGATGCTGACCGGCTGAGGGACGGCCAGGCCGTACGCACATGACCGCCTGCCTGTGACCCCCCGTACATGACCGCTGCGCTCGAGGCCGTCGACGTCACGCGGTCCTACCAGCTCGACGGGCTCACGGTGGAGGCGCTCAAGGGCGTCTCGGTCACGATCGAGCGCGGCGACTACGCCGCGGTCGTCGGGCCGTCCGGCTCCGGCAAGTCGACCCTCATGCACCTGCTCGGCGGGCTCGACCGCCCGACGACGGGGGTGCTCCGGGTGGGTGGCCGCGACGTCGCCGACCTGTCGGCGGACGAGCTCGCCGAGGTGCGCAACGCGACGATCGGGTTCGTCTTCCAGGCCTTCCAGCTGCTGGGGCGCACCAGTGCGCTGGACAACGTCGCGATGCCGCTGGTCTACCGGGGCCTCCGCCGACCGGAGCGGCGACGGCGGGCCCGCGAGGCGCTCGACCGGGTCGGCATGGGGCACCGGCTGGACCACCGCCCGGGCCAGCTCTCCGGTGGGGAGCAGCAGCGGGTGGCAATCGCCCGGGCGCTGGTCGGTGACCCCCAGGTGCTGCTCGCCGACGAGCCGACCGGCAACCTCGACACCCGGACCGGCGACGAGGTGATGGCGCTGCTCGAGGAGCTCAACAGCGAGCAGGGCGTGGCCGTCGTCCTCGTCACCCACGACCTCGAGGTCGCGGCGCGGGCCCGGCGGTCCATCCGGGTGCGCGACGGGCTGCTCGAGGTCGACGCGTGAGGTTCGCCGAGGCCTGGCGGGTGGCGGTCACGGCCCTGCGGGCCAACCGCCTGCGCAGCCTGCTGACCATGCTCGGGGTCATCATCGGCGTGGCCGCCGTCGTGGTCCTCGTGGCCATCGGCACCGGTGCCAAGCAGGAGGTCGAGGACCAGGTCAACGGTCTCGGCGCCAACCTGGTGATCGTCGTCCCGGGCAAGCTCGAGCTCGGGTCGGCACCGACCAAGAGCCGGCTCGAGCTCGGCGACGCCGACCGGATCGGGCGCGCCCTCGGACAGCCGGGCCAGGTCGCCGTGAGCCTCGCGAGCGGTGAGACCGTGCGGTACGGCAGCCGCAGCGCCTTCACCACGGTGAACGGCACCAACCCGGCGGTCCCGGAGGTGTTCGTCCGTCCGGTCGCCCGAGGGCAGTACCTCCGCCAGAGCGACGTCGACACCCGCCGCCGGGTCGCCGTCGTCGGGGCCGGCCTGGCCGAGACGCTCTTCGACGGCTCCGACCCCCTCGGTCGCAGCATCTCGGTCGGCGGTGTCCGTTTCCGGGTCATCGGCGTCTTCGAGGAGGTCGGGTCGAGCCTCGGCACGGACCGCGACAGCGAGGTCCACATCCCGGTCACGGCGGCCCAGCGGCTGTTCGGCGACGAGAGGGTCGACGCCTTCGCCCTGAAGGCTCCCTCCACCGACGAGATCGAGGACGTGCGCAGGACCGCGCTCGCGGTCCTGGCCGAGCGCTACCCCGACGAGGAGTTCAGCGCCGTCACCCAGGACCAGATCCTCGGGACCATCGGCCGGATCCTCGGTCTGCTCACCACCGTGCTGGCGGCCATCGCCGCGATCAGCCTGCTGGTCGGCGGCGTCGGCGTCAGCAACATCATGCTGGTGAGCGTGCGCGAGCGGACGCGTGAGATCGGGCTCCGGAAGGCGGTCGGCGCGCGCACCCGCGACATCACGCTGCAGTTCCTGATCGAAGCCGTGCTGCTCACCACGATCGGTGGGATCCTCGGCATCGCCCTCGGGGTAGGTGGCTCGTTGGCCCTGTCGGCGGCGTTCGAGCAGCTCCCGGCGGTCGTCACCTGGTGGTCGCCCGCGCTGGCGTTCACCGTCAGCGCGGCCGTCGGGATCTTCTTCGGCGTCGTACCCGCTCGTCGCGCGGGACAGCTCGACCCGGTCGTCGCCCTCAGGACGGAGTAGGCAAGACACATGAGTGACACCACGCTGGTCATCTGGGACGAGGTCTTCACCAGCTACGACTTCGGGCCGTCCCACCCGCTGCGACCGCTGCGCCTCGAGCTGACGATGGCCCTCGCGGGTCAGCTCGGCGTGCTCGCCCGGCCCGGCGTCACGGTCCGGGCCCCGGTCAGCGCCGAGGACGACGTCCTGCAGCTGGTGCACGACCCGATGTACGTCGCGTCGGTGAAGCGGGCACCCGACGACCTGATGGGCCGGCTGTCGCTGAGGTACGGCCTGGGCACCGGGGACGTGCCGATCTTCCCGCTCATGCACGAGGCGGCAGCGCTGGTCACCGGCGCGACCGTGGACGCCGCGCGAGCCGTGTGGGAGGGGCCTGCCAAGGGCGGAGCCCAGCACGCGGTCAACATCTCCGGCGGCCTGCACCACGCCATGCGCGACCGCGCCTCCGGGTTCTGCGTCTACGACGACCCGGCGGTGGCCATCGCCTGGCTGCTGGCACAGGGCGCGACCCGGATCGCGTACGTCGACGTCGACGTCCACCACGGTGACGGCGTCGAGGCGGCCTTCTACGACGACCCGCGCGTGCTCACCGTCTCGATCCACGAGAGCGGCCGGACCCTGTTTCCCGGCACGGGCTGGGCCGACCAGGTCGGAGCCGGCGAGGGCGTGGGTGCCAACGTCAACGTCGCCCTGCCGATGGGGACCGGCGACGCCGGCTGGCTGCGCGCCTTCGACGCCGTCGTACCGCCTGTGCTGCGGGCGTTCCGGCCCGAGATCATGATCACCCAGCACGGGTGCGACACCCACGCCCTCGACCCGCTGGCCCACCTGATGATGAGCATCGACGGGCAGCGGATCGCCTACCGGGCCCTGCACCTGCTGGCCCACGAGCTCTGCGAGGGGCGGTGGGTGGCGGTCGGCGGAGGAGGCTACGAGCCGGTCCAGGTCGTCCCTCGCGCCTGGACGCACCTGCTGGCCGAGGTCACCGGTGCACCGCTCGACGGCGCGACCCCCGGGGACTGGCGTGACCTCGCCCGGCGCCGGGGCGACGAGCTCGCCCCCACGTCGCTGACCGACGGCCGGAGCCCCACCTTCGTGCCGTGGGAGGGCGGGACCGGCGATCCCGACGACGCAGCCGACGCTGCCGTGACGCAGACCCGCGAGGCGGCGTTCCCGCACCTCGGGCTCGACCCGATGGCTGCGCAGGGATGACCGGCCCGGACTCCCGGGCCGTCCTGCGTGCGCACCTGGTCGCGAGCCGGATCGCGGGGGACATCGCCACCCCGCGCCAGGAGAACCTCCGCAACGCGGCGCGCATGGCCGAGGGGCGGGAGCACTACGCCTTCGGCCTGGTTCCGCGCCGGAGGTGGACGGCACCGGAGGTCGTCGACGTCATGGTCGAGCGCTGCGGCCTGGTCGCCGATCCGTCGTACCTCGAAGGGCCCGACACGATCGACCCGGACCTGACGCTGGACCAGCTGGAGCGGTGGCGCAGCCGGCTGGCGGCTGCGGCTGCCCGCGGCGAGCGGGTGCTGGTCGCGACGGGGCACCCGACGGGCGTCCTCTCGATCCACCTGCAGGTCGTCGCCGCCCTGCGTGCCGGCGGTGCCACGGTGCTGCTGCCCGGGACCGACTGGACCTGGCCGTGGGACGACGACGACTGGGGCGGGTCGTCCTCGGGCCGCTCGCGGCCACGACACGTCCGCACCGTCAACGGCGTCCACGTCCTCGCCTCCGGCGGCGAGCTGCTCCACACCCACGCCGCCGAGCCGATGCGGGCGCTGCTGGCCGCGCTCTCCCGCCCGCCGGACCTCGTCGTGGCTGACCACGGGTGGGCCGGCGTCGCGGCCGAGGCCGGCATCGACACGCTCGCCTTTGCGGACAGCAACGACCCGGCCCTGTTCGTCGCCGAGGCGGAGGGCAAGCCCATCGTCACGGTGCCGCTCGACGACAACGTCCAGCCGCACCTGTACGACCCTGTCTCGGCCTTCGTCTGCCGCTGGACGGCGGCGGATGCGGTCCGCATCGCCTGACCGGACGGGACGAAGCGCGGCCTACCGGGGCGAAGCGCCCGAGGCCGAACGTTGGGCCGAACAGGCGCTGTTCGGATCACTCCTGTCCCGCTACTCTCACCCAGCACGTGCGTGCAGATGTCGCCGGTGGGGAAGCCGGTGGCCAGGAACGCGTGCCGATGGCGGTGACCAGGCATGTCCAGCTTGTCCGAGATCAAGTTCCTGACGGTGGCCGAGGTGGCTGCCGTCATGCGCGTGTCCAAGATGACCGTCTACCGCCTGGTCCACAGCGGTGAGCTGTCCTCCGTCCGCGTCGGCAGGTCGTTCCGCGTGCCCGAGCGGGCCGTACACGACTACCTCCAGGTGGGGTTCGGCTCCACGGGCTGATCCCGGACGGCCGATCTTGACCGGAGCCAGCGACAGGTACCCTGGCGGCTTCCGTCTCTAGAGCCGAGCAGAGGTCCACACGTGGGTTCCGTCATCAAGAAGCGTCGCAAGCGGATGGCCAAGAAGAAGCACCGCAAGCTGCTCAAGAAGACCCGCGTCCAGCGTCGCAACAAGAAGTAGCCTCCCGCGTGGCTCCGGCCTTCCTGGCCGGGGCCACCTGAGCGCGGAGGACTTCGCGTGACGCAGCAGTGGCTCACCTTCCTGTCCGACTACGGGTTCGAGGACGCCTTCCTCGGCGTCTGCAAGGGCGTCATCGCCCGGACCGCTCCCGACGTGCGGATCCTGGACGTGATGCACCTGGTCGCCCCGCAGGACGTCGAACAGGGCGGGGCGGTCCTTGCCAGCGCCATCCCCTACCTGCCAGCGCCCGCGGTGCACCTCGCGCTCGTCTACCCGTTCCGGGCCAAGACGGCGCGCGGGGTGGTCATCCGCACCGCTGACGGGTCGACGTTCGTCGCGCCCGACAACGGCCTCACGTCCCAGGCGTGGGACGTCGAGGGGGGTGCGGTCGGTGCCCGGCTGATCGACAACCCCGAGCTGTGGGCCAGCACGCCCGCCCGGACGTTCCGAGGCCGCGACGTGTTCTCGCCGGTGGCGGCCCGGCTCGCCAGCGGCCTCCCCCTGGAGCAGGTCGGCACCGAGCTCGAGGTCGACGAGCTCGAGCGCATCGAGGTCCGCCAGCCCATCGTGGAGTCCGACCACGTGCACGGCGAGGTCGTGCAGGTCGACCACTTCGGCAACCTGACGCTCAACCTGCAGCGGACCCACCTCGAGCAGGCAGGGATCTCGATCGGCGACGACGTCGAGCTGCGCTGCAGCGGCAAGAGCCTGGTCGTGCCGTTCCTGCTCACCTACGGCGAGGTCGACCGGGGCCGCCTCGCGGTGTGCGAGGACTCCTTCCGCACCGTGACCATCGCCGTCAACTCGGGGAGCGCGGCGGCGCGACTGCGAGCCGGTCGCGGTGAGCCGCTGGTCATCTCCCGCAGCACGACCACCGCCCGGGGTCCGGTCACCTTGCCGCCGGAGCCCACGTACACCTTGCGGTGAGCCCGAACGTCCGGACCCGGCCTTAGAGTGGTCGGCGTGAGTCCCCGTGTCGTGCTCGTCACCGGTGTGAGCCGCTACCTGGGGCGCCGGCTCGCCAGCGAGCTGTCCGCCGATCCCTCGATCGAGCGCGTGATCGGGGTCGACACGGTCGCACCGCGCAAGGACCAGGTCGCGTCCCTCGGCCGGACCGAGTTCGTGCGGGCCGACATCCGCAACCCGCTCATCGCCAAGGTCATCGCCCAGTCAGAGGTGGACACCGTCGTCCACATGAACGTCCTCGCCACCCCCCACGGCGCAGGCGGTCGGACGGCGATGAAGGAGGTCAACGTCATCGGCACGATGCAGCTGCTCGCTGCGTGCCAGAAGGCGCCCAGCATGAGCAAGCTCGTCGTGAAGTCGACGACGGCGGTCTACGGGTCGAGCCCGCGTGACCCGGCGCTGTTCACCGAGGACGTCGAGCCGCGGGCGGTGCCGAAGACCGGCTACGGCAAGGACGCCGTCGAGGTCGAGGGCTACGTGCGCGGCTTCGGGCGGCGCCGGCCCGACGTGACGCTGACGCTGCTCCGCTTCACCAACTTCATCGGACCGACCGTCGAGTCGCCCCTGACGCGCCTGCTCTCGCTGCCGGTCGTGCCGACCGTGTTCGGCTACGACCCTCGTCTCCAGCTCTGCCACGAGGACGACGCCATCGAGGTCCTGCGCCGGGTGGTGGCCGAGGACCACCCGGGCATCTACAACGTGGGCGGGGCCGGGATCCTGCTGCTCTCGCAGGCCCTGCGCAAGCTCGGCCGACCCTCCATCGCCATCCCCCCGCCAGCCGCCTCGCTGGTCGCCAAGGCCGTACGCGCCGCCCGCCTCATCGACTTCTCGTCCGAGCAGCTGAGGTTCCTCGAGCACGGCCGGGTCGTCGACGCCTCTGCGCTCCAGCGGGCCCTCGACTGGTCACCCCGTCCGACCCGCGAGGCCTTCGACGACTTCGTGGCCGCCCACCCCGGCAACCGGGCGCTCGGCGCCACAGCGACAGCGGCGGAGCACCGGATCCTGTCGCTCATCACCTCGTCCGGACAGGGGGTGCGCGGTGCCTGAGGCCGACATGGGGAACGTCATCCCCCTCGACGCGGCCCGGCTCGGGCGCCCCCCTGCCGAGCGCCCCGTCACGCCGGTCCCCGCTCCCGCGCCCGAGCAGTCGGGGCGTGACCGCGCGATCGCCGGCGGGCTGGCGTTCCTGCGCCGCCGGTTGACCGGTGACTACCCGATCGACGACTTCGGCTTCGACGCCGACCTCACCGAGCACGTGCTCCTGCCGCCGCTGCGCCCGCTGTACGAGAAGTGGTTCCGCGTCGAGACGCGTGGTCTCGACAACGTGCCGACCGAGGGCGCCGCGCTGCTCGTCGCCAACCACTCGGGCACGGTGCCGATCGACGCGATCATGACGAGCCTGGCCCTGCTGGACCACCACCCCGCGCGTCGGCACCTGCGCCTGCTCGCGGCCGACCTCGTCTTCCAGCTGCCGGTCCTCGCGCCGCTCGCGCGCAAGGGCGGCAACACCCTTGCCTGCAACGCCGACGCGGAGCGCCTGCTCTCGGGTGGGGAGCTCGTCGGCGTCTTCCCCGAGGGGTTCAAGGGGATCGGCAAGCCGTTCAGCGAGCGCTACCAGCTGCAGCGCTTCGGCCGGGGCGGGTTCGTGTCAGCCGCGCTGCGCACCGGTGCTCCGATCATCCCGGTCTCCATCGTCGGAGCCGAGGAGACCTACCCGATCCTGGCGAACGCCGCGCCGATCGCGCGGCTGCTCGGCCTGCCCTACCTGCCGATCACCCCGACGTTCCCCCTGCTCGGCCCGCTCGGGCTGCTGCCCCTGCCCTCCAAGTGGATCATCGAGTTCGGCGAGCCGATCGAGACCGGGTCGCTCGGGGGAGCTGCCGCAGCCGACGACCCGATGCTGGTCTTCAACCTCACCGACCAGGTGCGCGAGACGATCCAGTCCACGCTGTACACCCTGCTGATGCAACGGCGCAGCGTCTTCTTCTGAGTGGCCCGGTCACCCCACCGATCATCGCCGCCGACCTCCGCCCGGCTGGCTGATCGGTCGGGGGGATCTGCGTACGGGGCTGAGCCCGCTTGGTCACCCAGCCGATCTTGAGGGCCCGGAGCCGGCTGGCCTGCGCTCGGCTGGCTGATCGGTTGGGGGGATCTGCGTACGGTGCTGAGCCCGCTTGGTCACCCAGCCGATCTTGAGGGCCCTGAGCCGGCTGGCCTGCGCCCGGCTGGCTGATCGGTTGGGGGGATCTGGGTACGGTGCTGAGCCCGCTTGGTCACCCAGCCGATCTTGAGGGCCCGGCGCCGGCTGGCCTGCGCCCAGCTGGCTGATCGGTCGGGGGGATCTAGGGACGGTGCTGAGCGCCGAGGGTCACCCAGCCGATCAGCACGCGGT
>JAOPWP010000246.1 GCA_025965615.1 Frankiales bacterium | reverse complement strand
CCGACGTCGCCGACCTCGAGCCCGTCGACGAAGACGTACCCGCACGGCACGGCGCCGACGATCTCGGCCTTGCCGTCGACGAGGTCGACCACGACGCCGTCCTCGGCCAGCACGATCCGCTCGCGCGGGACGCCGGTGAGCCGGGCCAGCTCGGCGTGCGCGCGCAGGTGGCGCCACTCGCCGTGCACCGGCATGACGTTGGACGGCTTGGTGGCGTTGAGCAGGTAGAGCAGCTCGCCGGCGGAGGCGTGCCCGGAGACGTGGACCTTCGCGACGCCCTTGTGCACGACGCGGGCGCCCCAGCGCGACAGGCCGTTGATGACGCGGTAGACGGCGTTCTCGTTGCCCGGGATCAGCGAGCTGGCGAGGATGTCGGTGTCCTGCGCCTCGATGCGGATCTGGTGGTGGCTGCGGTTGGCCATCCGCGACAGCGCCGACAGCGGCTCGCCCTGCGACCCGGTCGAGACCATGACGACGCGGTTGTCGGGCAGCGACTCGACGTCCTTCATGTCGACCATCAGCCCCGGCGGGACCCGCAGGTAGCCGAGGTCGCGCGCGACGCCCATGTTGCGGACCATCGAGCGGCCGACGAAGGCAACGTGACGGCCGTGGTGCTCGGCGGCGTCGATGACGGCCTGCACCCGGTGCACGTGGCTGGCGAAGCAGGCGACGATGACGCGGCCGGTCGAGGTGCGGATGACGTCGTCGATGACGGGGGCGATCTCGCGCTCGGACGTCACGAAGCCCGGCTGCTCGGCGTTGGTCGAGTCCGACAGCAGCAGGTCGATGCCCTCGCGGCCGAGGCGGGCGAAACCGCCGAGGTCGGTGAGCCGACCGTCGAGCGGCAGCTGGTCCATCTTGAAGTCGCCGGTGTGCAGGACGACCCCGGCCTGCGTGCGGATCGCGACGGCCAGAGCGTCGGGGATCGAGTGGTTGACCGCGAAGAACTCGAGCCCGAACGGCCCCAGC
Source organism: Frankiales bacterium (assembly GCA_025965615.1). GTDB lineage: Bacteria > Actinomycetota > Actinomycetes > Mycobacteriales > SCTD01 > SCTD01. The sequence goes on along the minus strand of JAOPWP010000246.1, from coordinate 16,971 downwards.
TGCCGGGTCTGCTCCTCGGCGACCTCGACCAGCACCGGCGTGATCCGGTGCTCCTTGAGCTTGGCCGCGAGCAGCGCGAGGGTGAACCGGCTGCCGATGATCGGGATGTCACGGCGCTCGCGCAGCAGGTAGGGCACCCCACCGAGGTGGTCCTCGTGACCATGGGTCAGGACGACGGCCTCGATGTCGTCGAGCCGGTCCCGCAGGTAGGAGAAGTCCGGCAGGATCAGGTCGATGCCGGGCTGGTCCACCTCGGGGAACAGCACGCCGCAGTCGACGATCAGCAGGCGCCCGGCGTGCTCGAAGACGGTCATGTTGCGACCGATCTCACCGAGCCCACCGAGGGCGATGACTCTCAGGGCGCCGTCCGCAAGGACGGGCGGCGGACCCAGGTCGGGGTGGGGGTGGCTCACACAGCTCCTCGTACGAGGGGGGACCCGGCAGCGGCGCAGTCGGCGACGAGCACCGTCAGCTGCTCCGGGGTGGCGTCGACGAGCGGCAGCCGGACAGGACCGCCGGGCAGGCCCAGCTCGCGAAGAGCGGCCTTGACCATGATCGTGCCCGGCGCCCGGAAGATCCCGCTGTAGAGCGGCAGGAGCGACTCGTGCAGCTCACGGGCCCGGGTGACGTCGCCGGCCAGGAAGGCCGCGATCATCTCGCCGGTGCGGGCGGCCACCAGGTGCGTGCTCGTGCCGACCACCCCCACCCCGCCGAGGGCGAGCAGCGGGAGCGTCCACCGGTCGTCGCCGGAGTAGACGGCGAGGTCGGTCCGGCTCAGCACCCAGGAGGTGCCCTCGAGGTCGAACTTCGAGTCCTTCACCGCCACGATCCGCGGGTGCTCGGCGAGACGGACGAGGGTCTCGGTCTCCAGGGCGAGGCCGGTGCGCGCCGGGATGTCGTAGAGCATCACCGGCAGCTCGCTGGCGTCGGCGACCGCGCGCAGGTGGGCGATCACGCCGGCCTGGGGCGGGCGGTTGTAGTACGGCGTGACCGCCAGCAGGCCGGCCGCACCGATCTTGGTCGCAGCGGTTGCCCGCTCGACCGAGGCGGCGGTGTCGTTGGTCCCGACCCCGGCGACGACGGAGCAGCGGTCACCGACGGCCTCGACCACGGCGCGCAGCAGGTCGTCCTTCTCGGCTTCGGTGGTGGTCGCCGACTCACCGGTCGTGCCGCTGATCACGAGGCCGTCGTTGCCGGCGTCGACGAGGTGACGGGCGAGGACCTGGGCACCGTCGAGGTCCAGGGCACCGCCAGCCGTGAACGGCGTGACCATCGCGGTGAGCACCCGGCCGAAGGGTGCGGGGCTCGGGTCCATGCTGCGCAGGCTACCCGCGAGGGAGCCGGTCAGCCCTCGCCGACGAGCGGGCTGGAGGCGACCTCGGTGCCGTCGCCCAGGGTCGAGATCTCGAAGTCGGCGAAGGCGTTGGGCGCCACCCGCTGGAGCTCGCGCAGCATGGCGATCGCGAGCTCCCGGATCTCGACGTCGGCGTGCTCGCTGGCCCGCATGGCGACGAAGTGGCGCATCGCGCGGTAGTTGCCGGTGACCACGATGCGGGTCTCGGTGGCGTTCGGCAGCACCGCGCGGGCTGCCTGCCGGGCCTGCTTGCGGCGGCTCGTGACGTTCTCGACGTCGGCGAACTTCTTCTCCAGGCCCTCGAGCAGCGCGGTGTACGACGCGAGCGCCTGCTCCCCCGCCTCGAGGAACATGGCGTGCAGCTCGGGGTCCTCGGCGATCACGGCCGGCTCGACCATGGCGGCATCGCGCTCGGGGACGTAGCGCTGCGAGAGCTGGCTGTAGGAGAAGTGCCGGTGGCGGATCAGCTCGAGCGTCAGCGACCGGGAGATCCCGGTCAGGTAGAAGCTGACGCTGCCGTGCTCGAGCACCGAGAGGTGGCCGACGTCGAGGATGTGCCGGAGGTAGCCGGCGTTCGTCGCCGTGGCCGGGTTGGGCTTGTTCCACGACTGGTAGCAGGCTCGGCCGGCGAACTCCGCGAGAGCCTGGCCCCCGTCGGCGTCGGTCTCCCAGGGGACGTCGACCGGAGGGACGAACGCCGTGTAACCGATGACCTGGACCTGCAGGGGGGCGAGCGCGACCACGAGCGGACTCCGTACGTGAGGGTGGCGGGGAAGCCGGGGCCAGCCTAGCGGCGCGGGCCCCAGGAGCCTGCAGGTGCGCCCCGCCCGGCGTGTGGTGGCATCTGAGCGTGGCCAGCCCGTCGACCCCCACCCGCGCGAGCTCGCGCTCGGGGCTCGCTGCGCTCGGGCTGCTCGGGGTGACGGCCGCCTGGGGCTCGACCTTCTTCCTGCTCAAGGACGTCCTCGAACGGGTGCCGGTGACGGACTTCCTCGCCGTCCGCTTCGCCCTCGCGGCAGCCGCGCTGTGGCTGATCGCCCCCCGCTCGGTCTCCCGACTGAGCGCGGCCGAGCGCGGCCACGGTCTGGCGCTCGGTCTGGTCTACGGCGCCGCGCAGCTGCTCCAGACGGTGGGCCTGCAGAGCACCGCAGCCTCGGTGTCGGGGTTCGTGACCGGCATGTACGTGGTGTTCACGCCCCTGCTCGGAGCCGTCCTGCTGCGGGCCCGGATCGGCCGCACCGTCTGGATCGCGGTCGCACTGGCCACTGCCGGCCTGGCAGTGCTGTCCTTGCAGGGGTTCTCGGTCGGGACCGGCGAGGCGCTGACCCTGCTGGCGGCCCTGCTCTACGCCGGTCACATCGTGGGCCTCGGCGCCTGGAGCTCCGCCCGTAGCGCGATCGGCCTCACGGTCGTGCAGCTCCTGACCATCACGGTCGTGTGCGGCGCCGGGGCCCTTCCGGGCGGGATCACCCTGCCGGACCGGGCCGGCGACTGGGTGGCCCTGGTGCACATGGCCCTGATCGCCGGAGCTCTCGCCCTGGTCGTCCAGACCTGGGCCCAGGCCCACCTCGAGGCCACCCGGGCGGCGATCATCATGACGATGGAGCCGGTCTGGGCCGCCCTGTTCGCCGTGCTGTTCGGCGGCGAGGTGCTCGGACCCAGGGTCGCCGCCGGGGGCGGCCTGGTCCTGGCGGCGATGTACCTCGTCGAGCTCGGCCCGCGGCGCCCGGGCGATCAGGACGTGGCCGCCGAGGTCGGCGGCGTCACGCACGTCGGGCCGGTCTGAGCGGCCGTCGTACCCTCCGCCCATGAGACTCCTGGTGCTCGGCGGGACCTCCTTCGTCGGACGCGCGATCGTGGACGACGCCCTCTCGAGGGGCGCCGACGTGACGCTGTTCAGCCGCGGCCGTACCGGGTCCGGGCTGTTCCCCGGCGTCGAGCGCGCTCTCGGCGACCGCGACTCCGGGAACTACGCCTCGCTGGCCGGGCGCTCCTTCGACGCGGTCGTGGACGTCAGCGGCTACGTGCCCCGGCACGTCAGCGAGGCGGCCGCAGCGCTGGGCGACCGGGTCGGCCGCTACCTGCTCATCTCGACCGGCTCGGTCTACGACCGCCTCCAGACGCCGGGCGAGGGCATGGACGAGGACGCCGCCCGTCTGCCGCCCGAGACGGGCACCGAGCAGATCACCGGCGAGACGTACGGCCCGCTCAAGGTGGCGTGCGAGGACGAGGTCACGGCCCGCTTCCAGGACCGGGCGACGATCGTCCGGCCGGGCATCGTCGCCGGACCGCACGACCCGACCGACCGCTTCACCTGGTGGGTGCGCCGGGCGGCCCGCGGGGGACGTGTGGCCCTGCCCGGCCGACCCGAGCAGCCGGTGCAGGTGGTCGACTCCGGCGACCTCGCCCGCCTCGTCGGGTCGCTGGTCTCCGACGACCGGGCCGGGACCTTCAACGCGGTGGGCCCGGAACAGGCGACGACACTCGGCGGGCTCGTCCAGACCTGCGCCGAGGCGGCCGGCAGCACGGTCGAGGTGGTGCCCGTCGACCCGGCTGGCGTCGACCCGGGCTTCCCCCTGGTGCTCCCCGACCCCAGCTGGGACGTCATGTTCCGGCGCAGCTCCGCCCGGGCCCGCGCCGTGGGTCTGACGGCCACGCCGCTCGCCCGGACCGCGGCGGACGTGCTCGCGTGGGACCGGGACCGCGGCGAGCCGGGGCTGTCGGTGGGGATGTCCCCGCAGCGCGAGGCCGAGCTGCTGGGGCGCTAGCCCAGCACCTTCTGGACAGTGGCGATGCCCCCGTTGAGCCGCGCCCCCAGCGCGTCGTTGACCCGGATCATCGCGACGTTCTCCTTCGCGTTCCAGGTCGACACGAACCGGGTCCCCGGGCTGAGGGCGGCGAGCTCGCGCAGAGCGCTGAGCTTCGCCAGCGTCGCGAGGCGGCGACCGCGGTGGGCCGAGAGCACGATGGTGTCCCACTGGTAGGCACGCTCGGGCCGCGCCCGCGGAACGGCCAGTTGCGTGTAGGCCACCATGCGCCCTGTCGGCACATGGACGGCACCCGCGTTGACCACGGTCCGGTCCATCGCCTTCACGAGCTCCTCACCCCGGCGCACCCGGGCGGCGTCCCAGACCTCCTCCCGCCAGTCGAGCCTGTCCAGCGGGACGTCGGTCGACATGGAGCGGCTGAGCTCCGCCCTGTCGTCCACCAGGTCGTCCGGGCAGCGGTCGATCCAGGTGCGGATCTCGTAGTCCCCCGCGTACGGCGCGCACTGCTGCGAGACCGAGGCGACCAGCGCCGGATCCAGAGGCAGGTCGATGTCGCGGCGCACCTCGACCTGCACGACCTCCCAGCCCAGGGCCAGGGCGGCGAGCCGGCCGGCGGAGCATCCCTCCGAACCGGGAGGCTCGTCCGCGTAGGCCGCGACGGCGCTGCGTCCGTGCTCGCGGGCCACCCGCTCGACCTGCCCGCACAGAGCCCGCGCGACGCCACGTCGACGTGCGTCGGGATGGACCACCAGCTCCACCTCGCAGGTGTGCAGGTTGTCGCGCTGGGGCAGCTCGAGCCTGGCCGCGCCCAGGCACCGGTCGCCCTCGTGCGCAGCCAGCAGGACGTGGCAGGAGTCCGAGCCGGGACGCAGCGCGTCGAGGCTCAGCTGCTGCTCCTCCTGACGCAGGGAGCCCGGTTCTCCCGGCCGGGCGAGAGCATCTGCTGCCTCGACCACGGCGAACCACTCGTCGAACGCCGCGTCGTCCCTGGGGTCCAGCTGGTCGACGCGCATGCGGTCACCGTCCTCCTGCTCCCCGGTGCGCGCCACCGCATTTCAGCCCGGGCCCGGCAGGGGGGATCGCCGCCAGAGCTGGACGTCCTCGTCCAGCGTGATGCCGAGGCCGACCAGGGCGGCCTCCTGCTCGGGGAGAGCCGAGAGCGAGAGCCCGACGGGCAACCCCCTCGCGTCGAGCCCGGTCGGCACCGACAGGGAGGGGAAGCGCGCGACCGACCACGCCTTCGCCAAGCCGATGGTCGGACCCGGACCGCGCCCGTCCGGCCCGACCCGGCCAGGTGGCTGCGGGATCGTGGGTGAGGCGACGGCGGCGAGCCCCGCCCGCTCGACGATGCGGCGCCAGTCGTCGGCCCAGCGGAGCCTGTCCTGCTGCGCCTCGACGTACTGCTCCCGGGTCACCTGACGCGCTTCGGCGAAGCGGCGACGCACCCCGTCCGTGTAGAGCTCCTCGCCCTCGGCGAGCCACCCGGCGTGGTGCTCCAGAGCCTCGATCCCCATGGTGACGCCGTACGTGCCTGGCACCGCGAGGATCCGGGGCGTCTCGGGGGGCGGCTCCACCGGCACCAGCTCGGCGCCACGGTCGACCAGGCGGTCCAGCCCGCCCAGGCAGCCATCGGCGATCTGCAGGTCGACGTCGTCCCAGAAGTACGACGTCGGCAGGCCGATCCGCATCCCGCGCAGGTCGTCACGAGCAGCCGTCGGGTAGGCCGGCACGCTCTCGTCGAGTGAGTGCGGGTCCCTGCGGTCGTGGCCGGCCAGCAGAGCGAGCAGCAGGGCGGTGTCGAGCATCCGCCGGGCCATCGGTCCGACCGCGTCGAGCGAGTGCGACAAGGGCAGCACGCCGTACGCCGAGAGTCGTCCGGAGGTGGGGCGCAGGCTCGACAGCCCGCACGCGGCTGCCGGGATCCGCAGCGAGCCGCCCGTGTCCGTTCCCATGGCCACGGGGACCATCCGGGCGGCGAGCGCAGCCGCCGAACCGCCGGACGAGCCGCCCGGTGTGCGTGCCAGGTCCCACGGGTTCCTCGTCGGGAACGACCCCGTGCCGTAGGCGAACTCGTGCAGCGTCGTCTTGCCGAGCAGGCCCGCGCCGGCATCGCGCAGTCGTACCCAGACCTCGGCGTCGACACCCGGGTCGTAGCCCGCGAGCACCCGGCTGGACGCCGTCGTGGGCACCCCTGTTGTGCAGTAGAGGTCCTTGAGGGCGACGGGCACGCCTGCGAGAGGGCCCACGGGACGACCCGCTGCCCGAGCTGCGTCGGCAGCCTCGGCAGCCCGGCTCGCGAGCTCGGGGGTCAGCGTGACGAAGGCCTTCACCTCCGGCTCCCACCGCTCGACCCGGGACAGGCACGCGGTCAGGAGCTCCCGGGCGGAGAGGGTGCGAGAGCGCAGCAGCGGCAGCAGCTCGACCAGAGTCAGATCAGCGGGGTCGGTCATCCTGCGATCCTGCCCCGGGCGGACCGCTCCAGTTCGCGCGGGGAATGCCGAAGGCACCTGTAGCGCTAGGCTGGTCATCGGCCCACCCAGCGGCCGCCCGGCGCGCACAGCGCCCGGTTCCCCCAGGTCCACCTCCCCGGCAGCGGACGTCCTCGCGGACGCGCCCCGCGGCGAGCACGACCCTTCGCTCCGCAGCCCGCCGTCCCTGGACGTCGGGCCGCAGTAAGGAAACGTCATGACAGACGACTTCGGTCCCTGGGACGACTAGTCCCCCCGCCGTCCCCCGCCCGCCCTCACGGTCGGCGGGACGGCCACCTCGGCCCGAGCCTCAGCGCTCGTGGCCGATCCGCTGGCGGTAGAGGTCTGCGTCAGCCCGCTCGACCAGGTCGAGGCCGTCGTCCTGCGCCGGGTCCGTCGCGAAGCCGACGGTGATCCCGATGACCGCCGAACCCCCGCCGGCCAGCGGGACCGGCGTGCTCGTGACGAGCTCGACCAGCCGGGCCGCCAGGAACCGCGCTCCCTGCTCGTCGGTGTGGGGCAGCAGGAGGACGAACTCGTCCCCGCCCCAACGACCCACCCGGTCGTCCGCCCGGACGGCCCCGGTCAGCACCTGCCCGACGCAGATCAGCGCCCGGTCCCCCGCCGCGTGGCCGTGCTCGTCGTTGACCCGCTTGAACCCCGACAGGTCGCCGATGAGCAGGGAGACGGGCATGCCGTACCGGGCGTGCAGGGAGCTCCAGCGGTGCAGCTCCTGCAGCATCGCCCGGCGGTTCAGCAGGCCGGTCAGCGCGTCGCGCGAGGCCGCCAGCCGGAGCTCGTCGCCGAGCTGCTTGAGCCGGACGGCCCCGCGCACCCGCGCGACCAGCTCCTCAGCGAGAAAGGGCTTGCGGACGAAGTCGTGCGCACCCGCGTCGAGGGCGGTCACGAGGGTCAGCGGGTCGTCGTCGCCGGTCAGGAAGACCACCGGCACGTCGCACGTGCGTTCGTCCGCCACCAGCTGCCGCAGCACCTCCAGGCCGTCCTGGCCGGGGAGGTAGCGGTCGAGCAGCACCACGTCGGGCACGACCTCGAAGGCCAGGGCCAGGCCCGCTGCGGAGTCCACGGCCTCGAGGACCTCGAAGGCGCTGAGGGCCTTGCGGACGACCATGCGCACCGTGGCGCTGTCCTCCACGAGCAGGACGACGGCTGGGCGCGCCGGACGGCTCTCGGGCTGCGAGGCCGCACCGGTCACGGGGAGCATCCTGACGTGGGGGTGAGCTCGGACCGCCGCAGGTGCCGGCAGGTTCGACAGTAGTTGAGCCGGGTCGACTCCGGGTGGGAAGCGGCACACTGCCCGAAGGACACGGTGCTCAGGGGGAGGCGGTCGTCGCGCCGCTGAGGCGTCGTGGACTGCCGAGGGCCGCGAGGAGCGGGGCCGCCAGGTCGCCACGCGGTTCGACCAGCACGTCAGCCAGGCCCTGCCAGACGGCGGCGCGGCGGAGCTCCCCCGCCAGGGCCAGGGCGGTCTCTCCGGCGTCGGAACCGGGCTCCAGCCAAGCGGACATCACCTTCAGGACCCCTGCCTTGCGGTCGGACTTCAGGTCGACCCGCGCCCGCAAGGCCCCCTCGTGCAGGAAGGGCAGCACGTAGTAGCCGTGCACCCGCTTCGCCGCGGGGACGTAGATCTCGATCCGGTAGTCGAAGCCGAACAGCCGGGAGGTCCGTGCGCGCTCCCACACGAGGGGGTCGAAAGGGGACAGCAGGGCGGTCGCGGACACCCGGCGGGGGGCTCGCGCAGCGGGGTGCAGGTAGGCCGGCTGCTTCCACCCGTCGACGTCCACGCGGAGCAGGGAGCCGTCCTCGACCAGGGACCGCACCGCAGCCGCCCCCTCGTCCACGCGGAGCCGGAAGTAGTCGCGCAGGTCCCGCTCGGTCGCGACGCCGTGCGAGCGCGCGGCGATCCGCACGAGCTCGCGCTGCGCGTCCGCCCGGGTCGGGGTGGGCAGCGCCAGGACGCACGGCGGCAGGACGCGCTCGGTGAGGTCGTAGACGCGCTCGAAGGAGCGCCGGGACGCGGTGGTGACCCGTCCCGACCAGAACAGGAACTCCAGGGCGACCTTCGCCGGCGACCAGTCCCACCACGGCCCGCCGGTGTGACTCCCCCGGAGCGAGGCCTGGAGCTCGCCGGCCGTGAGGGGTCCGTCGTCCTCGACCCGGCGGAGGACGTGCGCGACCAGCTCGGGCCGGTCCCGCATGACCCGCAGCGGACCGCCCCACCCCTCCTCCAGGGCCTCGGCGCGCGCCATGCGCCAGCGCAGCAGCGGGTGGGTGGCGACGGGGAGCAGCGACGCCTCGTGCCCCCAGTACTCGAACAGCTCCCGGCCGGCTGGCCGAGGGCCGTAGGCCGCCCGCTCGACCAGCCCCTTGTCGTAGACCCCGAGCCGGCTGAACAGCGGCAGGTAGTGGGCGCGCTCGAAGACGTTGACCGAGTCCATCTGCAGCAGACCGGTCTGACCGAGCACCCGGCGCAGGTGGCGCCGGTCCGGTGCCCCGGCCGGCGCCGGGCTGGCGAAGCCCTGGGCTGCCAGGGCGATGCGTCTCGCGGTCGCGGGCGAGAGCCGCTCCACCCCAGTCACGCACCGCCCCCGTTTGCCCGCTCGGACCGCCCCGCTTCCTCCGGGCTACTCCGCGTGCGCCGTCGTGGGCCGCCCGCCGTCTCCCGTGCCGACCCAGACCGTCTTGGCGCTGCAGAACGCACGCATGCCGAGGTCGCTCAGCTCACGCCCGTAGCCGGAGGTCTTGATGCCGCCGAACGGCAGTTCGGGGTAGGACGCCGTCATCCCGTTGATGAAGACCATGCCCGCCTGCAGCTCGTCGGCGAACCGCTCCTGCTCAGCGGGGTCGTCGGTCCAGGCGTTGCTGCCGAGGCCGAACTCGCTGTCGTTGGCCAAGGCGATCGCGGCGTCGAGGTCAGGCACCCGGTGCAGCTGGGCCACCGGGCCGAACACCTCCTCGGAGTACATGCGCATGTCCTTGGTGATCCCTGTCAGCAGGGTCGGCGGGTAGAACCAGCCGGGGCCGTCGGCGCGCTGGCCCCCGACGAGGACCACCGCGCCGTGGTCCACCGCGTCCTCGACCAGCTCCTCGACGTCGACCCTGCCCTGCTCGGTCGCGAGCGGCCCCACGTCGGTCTGGTCGTCCCTGGGGTCCCCGACGACCAGAGCCGCCATCGCCTTGGCGAACAGCTGCTCGAACTCGTCGGCAACCTGCTCGTGGACGATGAAGCGCTTCGCGGCGATGCAGCTCTGCCCGTTGTTCTGGCACCGCGCCGTGGCGGCGACCTCGGCTGCGCGCTCGAGGTCGGCCGACGGCATCACGACGAACGGGTCGCTGCCCCCGAGCTCGAGCACCGTCGGCTTGAGGGCGTCGCCGGCGATCGACGCGACCGACCGGCCGGCCGGCGTGCTCCCGGTGAGCGTGGCCGCGACCACGCGGTCGTCGCGCAGCACCTGCTCCACCATCCCGCTCCCGATGAGCAGGGTCTGGAAGACGTCGGCCGGGAAGCCGGCCCGCCGGAACAGGTCCTCCATGTAGAGGGCGGTACGAGGCACGTTCGAGGCGTGCTTGAGGAGCCCGACGTTGCCGGCCATGAGGGCAGGCGCCGCGAAGCGCATCGCCTGCCACAGGGGGAAGTTCCAGGGCATGACGGCGAGGACCGGGCCGAGCGGCTGCCACCGGACGTAGGCCTGAGCCGCCTTCACCGCACCAGCGTCGACGGGCTCGTCGGCCAGCATCGACGCGGCGTGCTCGGCGTAGAAGCGGCAGGCCGCGGCGCACTTTCCGACCTCCGCCTTCGCGGCCTTGACCGTCTTGCCCATCTCGAGGGTCATCATCTCTGCCGTCGCCTGCGCCTCGGCCTCCAGCAGGTCGGCGGCGGCCCGCATCCAGCCGGCCCGCTGCTCCAAGGACGTGCGGCGGTACTGCACGAAGGCCGCGGAAGCCCGCGCGAGCCGGTCCTCGAGCTCCTGCGCGGTCAGCTCGTCGAACTGCTCGACGACCTGTCCGGTGGTGGGGTCGGTCGTCGCGATCGCCATGCCGATGTCCTCTGCCGTCGAAGTGATGCCGCATCCATCCTGCCCCGAGCGTGCGCCTCTAGGCTTCCACCGTGGCCGACGTCAGCGTGCGCCCTGCCCGCCCGGCCGACGCCGAGCGGGTGGCTCGCGTCCAACTGAGCACCTGGCGGACCGCCTACGCCGACCTGCTGCCGCCCGAGGCCCTGGCCGTCCCGGAGGTGCAGGCCGCGGCGCTCTGGCTGGGGGCGGTCGAGAGCCCGCCCACGCCACGTCACGGGCTGCTCGTGGCCTTCGAGCGGGACGAGCTCGTGGGGTTCGCCGCCACCGGCCCGGCCACCGACGACGGGCTGGATCCCGAGACCACCGCGGAGCTGCTGACCGTCCTGGTCGAGCCGCGGTGGGGACGGCGCGGGCACGGCGCGCGCCTGCTGGCCGCCGCCGTCTCCGGGTGGCGGGAGGCGGGCGTCACGACGGGGGTCGCCTGGGCCCTCGACGCCGACCTCGCGCTGACGTCGTTCCTGCGGAGCGCCGGGTGGGAGGCCGACGGCGCGGTCCGCGGCCTCGACACCGGTTCACGCGTGCACCGCCAGCTCCGGCTGCACACCGACCTGACCGAGGACTGAACGTCTCGGGTCAGGACCCGCCCGGGTGACCGGACGGGGAGCTCAGCTGTGCAGAGAGGGGACCCTGGGCCCCGAGACGACCGAGGCGGCGGGACCGCTCGGTGCCGGTCGACCGAGCAGGTAGCCCTGCACGAGGTCGCACCCGGCTGCTGTCAGGGCTGACAGCGTCTCGCTGTCCTCCACCCCCTCGGCCACGACGCGCAGGCCGAGCCCGTGCGCCAAGGCGATGGTCGAGCCGACGATGAGGGCGCTCGCGGGGTCGGCTGCCATGCGCGAGATGAAGGAGCGGTCGATCTTGAGCTCGTCGACGGGGAGCAGCCGCAGGTAGGCCAGCGAGGACAGGCCGGTGCCGTAGTCGTCGAGCGAGAGCGCGATCCCGAGGGCCTCCAGCTGGTGGAGCGTGGTCAGGATCCGCTCCGGGTCGGTCATGACGACACCCTCGGTGACCTCGATCCGCAGGCACGACGGCGGGAGGGAGTGCCGAGCGAGGCGCACCGCGGTCGAGCTCGCGAAGTGGGGGTCCAGCAGGTCTGCCGCACCGACGTTCACCGAGACGGGCAGGACGACGGCGCCGGCGGCGCGGTGGCGGGCCTGCTCGGCGACCACGAGGTCGAGCACGCGCGAGGTCAGCTCCGGCAGGAGCCCGGCCTGCTCCACCGTGTCGAGGAACGCGCCCGGCGCCAGGAGCCCCCGCCGCGGGTGCTGCCAGCGCACGAGCGCCTCCATCGCGCGCACGGAGCCGGACGACGGGTCCACCTGCGGCTGGTAGAACACGACGATCTGGTCGGCCGCGTCCAGCGCGATCCTCAGCTCGGCCAGCAGGGCGAGGCGGTCGCGGGCGCCGTCGTCCATCTGGACGGTCCACGTCTCGACACCGGTGCGGTGTGCCTTGGCCCGGTGGCGGGCGACGTCCGCCCGGCGCAGCACCTCGGCGCCGCCGGGCGCGGGGCCGGCGCCCCCCGGACAGATCTGCGCGAGCCCGAACGACACGCGGACCGAGATGCGGCACCCGTCGACGACGACCGGGTCGGAGACCGCCTTGCGCAGCTGTGCCACGAGGTCGGCGGGCTCCTCCCGACCGGCCTGCAGGACGAAGGCGAACTCATCGCCACCGAGCCGGGCGACCCCGTCGCCCGCGGCGGTGTGGAGCCGGTCGGAGAACTCGAGCAGGAGGCGGTCGCCCGCTGAGTGGCCCAGGGTGTCGTTGACCTCCTTGAAGCCGTCGAGGTCGAGCAGGACGACGTAGGCGTCGGGGTCGGCCGCAGCCAGGCCGCGCCGGACCCGCTCCAGCAGCGCTCGACGGTTGGGCATGCCGGTGAGCTCGTCGGTCTGGGCCTCGAGGCGGCTGGCGGCGAGCTGCCGCTCCTGGCGCCAGCTCAGCTGCGTCCGGCCCACCGACAGCAGGATCGCCAGCCCGGCCAGGGCCACGGCCGCGGTGGGGACAGGGCGGACGTGGTCCGCGACCAGGACGGTCAGGGCCGCGAGGGTCGCGACCGCCGGGACGACCACCGCGACGTTCCCGCTCGGAGAGCGCCGTGGGACCTCGTCGGGACGCCGCCACGCCGCGAGGCAGACCAGGACCGGGCCGGCCGTGTAGACCGCGTCGAGCGGGGTGCCGAACGCGAAGGTGCCGGCCGCGGCCGAGAAGCCGTAGACGCCCTGCCCGACAGCCATGACGGTGAAGCCCATCGCGAGCAGCCCCCACACCCGGTCGAGCTGCCACTGGGTGGTGGCGAGGCCCGTGAGGGTGACCACCAGAAGCGTGGCCGCCCCGACCGGGTAGGCGAACGCGTAGACCGCGTCGAGAGGGCGCCCGTCCAGCAGGGCCGGAGAGGTCCTCGCGACCCAGCCGACGGCGAGCGAGGAGGCCGCGAGGGCCACGATGCCCCCGTCGAGCAGAGCGGCCGGGGTCCAGGACCTGACCCGGCTGCGCGCGAGCAGGATCAGAGCGGCGTAGCCGGCCGGGTAGAGCAGCAGCGAGGCGCAGTCGGAGGCGTTGAGGCCCCACGGGCCGCCCCCCTCGCCCTGGGAGACGGCGAAGAGCACGAGGAAGCCGACGGCGTAACCGGACAGGCCGAAGGCCATGCACGCCCACACCCCGCGTTGGGCCGGGAGGGCCACCCGGGCCCAGCACCCGACAGCCGCGACCGAGGTCACCAGGCAGAGCGTCACGCGCGGATCGAGGCGCCACTCGTGGGGGACGACGGTGTTCCCGAGCAGGACGAGCCAGGCGGCTACAGGCAGGAGCTGCCAGGCCCTCCTCCACAGCCTTCCCCGCACGATCATGACTCCCCGTCGACACCTGGACGCCGGGGGTGCTTCACCCGTTCGGGTGCGCAAACTGCTCCGTCACTGTGATCCTGTCGATCACTTCAGCTCCGCTCAGCGGCTCGCGGCCCGCTTGTACTGCCGCGTGGCCAGCGGGATGAAGACCGCCAGGATGATCACCACCCACAGCAGCGTGTACAGGACCGGGTGCTGCAGGGACCACGCGTCGGGGACGGTCGCACCCGGGGGGACGTTGCCGAACAGCTCGCGAGAAGCCTGGGTCACGGACGAGACCGGGTTCCACTCTGCGAAGGACCTCAACGGGCCCGGCAGCCTCTCGCTCGGGACGAACGTGTTGGCGACGAAGGTGACCGGGAAGATGATCATGAATGAGGCGTTGTTGACCACTTCCGGGCTCGGGACGAGGAGCCCCACGTAGGCGAAGACCCAGGACACCGCGTAGGCGAACAGCAGGAGCACCACGAAGCCGCCGAGGGCCTCCAGGACCGAGGTGCGGATGCGCCACCCGACGAGCAGGCCGGTGAGGCTCATCACCACGATGACCAGGACGTTGTTGACGACGTCGCTGCCGGTGCGCCCGACCAGGACGGCCATCCGCGACATGGGCAGCGAGCGGAACCGGTCGATGATCCCCTTCTGCATGTCCTCGGCGAGGCCGGCGCCGGTGATGGTCGCTCCGAAGATCACCGTCTGGGCGAAGATGCCGGGGATCAGGAACTCCCGGTAGTTGCCGTCCCCCGGCACGTCGATCGCGCTGCCGAACACGTAGGCGAACAGCAGGATGAACATGATGGGGGACAGCAGGGTGAAGACCAGCAGGTCCGGCACCCGCTTGATCTTGATCAGGTTGCGCTTCGCGACGACCGCGCTGTCAGCGAGCACCTGCAGGGTGGCGCTCATCGCACCACCTCCTCGTTCGGCACGTGCGCGCCTGTCGGGGCGGCAGGAGCGCGACCGGTCCCGGAGCCGGCCGACGCAGGGGGCGACGCCTGTGTGGCCGCAGCGGCCCTCCTCGCGGAGCGGCCTCGGTCGGTGGGGCCGCGCCGCTCCGGTGGCGGCTCGGCCGAGCCCTGGTCGGGACCGCCAGCCGCGGCGGACGGGTCCGCCGGCTGGCCGGTCAGGGACAGGAAGACGTCGTCGAGCGTGGGGCGACGCATGCCGACGTCGAGCACGTCGACTCCCTCCGCGTCGAGCCGGCGCACGGCCTCGACCAGCACGCCCGCTCCCCCGCTGACCGGGGCGACCAACCGACGGCTGCCCTGCTCGACCTGCACCTCCCCGACCGCCAGCTCGGCCAGGACCCGCTGGGCTGTCGGCAGGTCCTGCTGGGAGCGGACGACCAGCTCGACCCGCTCACCGCCCACCGTGGCCTTCAGCTCGTCGGAGGTGCCGTGCGCGATGACCCGACCGTGGTCGATGACCACGATGTCGTCGGCGAGGCGATCGGCCTCCTCGAGGTACTGCGTCGTGAGCAGCAGGGTCGTGCCGCTCGCCACCAGCTCGCGGATCACCTCCCACATGCCGGTGCGGCTCCGGGGGTCGAGCCCGGTCGTCGGCTCGTCGAGGAACAGCACCTGCGGCGCCGCGACCAGCGCACCTGCGAGGTCGAGTCGCCGGCGCATGCCTCCCGAGTAGGTCTTGACGGGCCGGTCCGCCGCGTCACTGAGCGCGAAGCGCTCCAGCAGCTCCCTCGCCCGCTCCCGCGACGGCTTGCGCCCCAGCCGGTACAGGCGCCCGATCATGTCGAGGTTCTCGAACCCGGTGAGGTACTCGTCGACCGCGGCGTACTGCCCGGACAGGCCGATGCGCTCCCGCACGCCCTGGGGGTTGCTGCGGACGTCGATGCCAGCCACCTCGGCCGTGCCCTCGTCCGCTTCGAGCAGGGTGGTCAGGATCCGCACGGCGGTCGTCTTCCCGGCCCCGTTGGGGCCGAGCAGCCCCAGCACGGTTCCCTCGGGCACGGCCAGGTCCAACCCGGCGAGGGCCGTCACCTGCCCATAGCGCTTCACGAGCCCTGTGGCCCGGATGACGTCTGTCCCGCCTGTGTGCATGCGTGCCCCCGCTGGTCGAGCGATCGCCGTCCGGGCCCTGATCTGGATCCTCGCCCGACCATAGGACGACCCTCCGACAGGTTTCTCATCTCTCGGGACCCTCCTAGGGTGGGAGCCCGACCAGCCAGAGGAGGCCGACCTCGTGAGCCGCCGTGGCTGGGCCCTGTTCCTGGCCATGTCGATGCTCTGGGGCGTCCCGTACCTGCTGATCAAGGTGGCCCTCGAGGAGCTGTCGCCTGCTTCGCTGGTCCTGCTGCGCTGCGCACTGTCGGCGGCCGTGCTGCTCCCCTGGGCCCTCGCGCGGGGCGAGGTCCGTCCGGTTCTGCGGCACTGGAAGCCGCTCCTGCTGTTC
Organism: Frankiales bacterium; assembly: GCA_025965615.1. Classification (GTDB taxonomy): domain Bacteria; phylum Actinomycetota; class Actinomycetes; order Mycobacteriales; family SCTD01; genus SCTD01. The sequence continues at coordinate 1,032 of JAOPWP010000246.1, read as the reverse complement.
ACCGCCCTCGAGATGACCGGGCCGTGGCTGCTCCTGGCCTACGCCGAGCAGTCCCTGTCGAGCTCGCTCACCGGCCTGCTGATCGCCCTCGTCCCGATCGTCGCGGCGATCGCCGGGCGCCTGGCCGGGGAGCAGGACCGGTTCGACGCCGTACGCCTGTTCGGCATGGTCCTCGGCATCCTCGGCGTGGGCGCGGTCCTCGGCCTGGACCTGCATGGCGGCCAGGCGATGGCAGTCGCGGCCGTGGCGCTCGTGGTGCTCGGCTACGGGACCGCCCCGCTCGTCGTGACCCGGTCCCTCTCAGGCGTGCCCAGCACCGGCATCAGCGCCGTGGCTCTGGGGCTGACCTCGCTCGTCTACCTGCCCCGGGGACTCCCGCCCCTGGTGCTGGAGCCGCTGCCCACTGCCCGGGTCGTCGTGGCGGTCCTGCTGCTCGCCCTGGTCTGCACCGTGGCAGCGCTCCTGCTCTTCTTCGCCCTGATCCGCGAGGTGGGACCGAACCGCGCCCTCGCCATCACCTTCGTGAACCCGGCCGTGGCGGTGCTGGCCGGCATCGTGGTCCTGTCCGAGCCGCTGACCGGGGGCATGCTCGTGGGCTTCCCGCTGATCCTGCTCGGCTGCGTGCTGGCGACCCGGCACAGCCGCCCCAGGCACCCGGACCCCCCTGCGCAGCAACCGCTCGCAGAGCCGGTGTCGCGCAGCTGACCCCTCGGCCAGAGCGGCCGTCCGACTAGGACAGGACCGAGCGGAGCGCTGTCCGGAGCGCCTCCCCCGCGGCCGAGGTCGGGTCGAGGTGGTCGAAGTGCCCGCCGGGGACGCGGACCAGCCGACTGTCGTCCCCGGCCTCGACCGCCGCCGCGACGTAGGCCTCGCTCTGGCTGAGCGGCACCAGGTCGTCGTCGGCCGAGTGCAGCAGCAGCGTCGGGACGCCGGTCGGCAGCAGGGCCATCGGATCGGCGATCTCGTAGCGGTCTCGGACCCGCTTCGGCAGACCGTCCATCAGGGCGGCCACGGCTCCGCTGCCGAGCCGCT
>JAOPWP010000238.1 GCA_025965615.1 Frankiales bacterium | reverse complement strand
CGTGCTGTCGAGCTTCGGGCGCCCCCTGTCCCTCACCCGGCGGGTGGCCCGCCGGCTGCCCGGGCACCCCCCGGTGCTCGAGCTGGACGTCACCTCGCCGGACGACCTCGCCGCGCTCGACGGCCGGGTCCGGGAGCACGTGGACGGTCTCGACGGCGTCCTGCACGCCATCGGCTACGCGCCCGCGGCCGCGCTCGGCAGCGGTCTGCTCGGCACCTCCTGGGAGGACGCCGGGACCGCGCTGCAGGTCAGCACCTGGTCCTACGCCGCGCTCGCGCACGCCTGCCGCGAGCAGGAGCGCGGAGACGCCGAACGTCGCGGCGTTGACCAGCAGGGCGCCCTCGGTGCCCACCATCGCCACCAGGGCCCCGCCGACCAGGAACCCGGCCACCTGGGCTGCCTGGTTGATCGTCTGGTTGAGCGCGTTCCCGACGACGTACGCGTCGCCCTCGAGCACGTCCGCCAGCAGCGCGCTGCGGGCCGCCTCGAACGGCGGGCTCAGCAGGCCGACGCCGCCCAGCACGAGGAAGACCAGCCACAGCGGCAGGCCGGGAATGACGAGCACGATGACGAGGAGCGTCCGGACCAGGTCGACCGAGATCATCAGCCGCCGCCAGGAGTGCCGGTCCGACAGCGCCGACAGCACGGGACCCCCGAGCAGCCAGGTCAGGTAGGAGCAGGCGTACGTCGCCGACGCGGCCAGTGCCGAACCCGAGCGCTCGAACACGAGCAGGGCCACCGCGATCCTGGCCAGCTGGTCCCCGGTCACGGACAGGCCGCCCGCCGCGAACAGCGTCCGGAACTCGCGCTGCCCCAGCACGTCGCGGTAGCGCGCGCGGGCCGGAGGCGGGGTCACGGGGGGCATTGTGTCTGATGTGACGGCTGGGACCACCCGCGACCGGCCGAGGCGTAGTTTCTGCTGCGCAGGCCCCCGTAGCCCAACCTGGCAGTGGCGAGCCGCTTAAAACGGCTGAGTTGTGGGTTCGAGTCCCACCGGGGGCACGGCTGCGGCGCACGTTGTTGTTGCGAGAACGTCATCCACAGCGGGCACACGCTGAGCGGGTGCGGCGTTGTACCGTTCGCACGGTCCCGAACGAGGGCCGAGCTGAGGAGTGAGAAACGCACATGCGCGCCATGCAGTCGAACAACCCGGTCTTCCAGCGCAACGAGACGCTCGCGCGCTCGATGCAGCCGGCCACCGGGTTCTCTCCCGGCACGCCGTCCTCCGACGACCTCGCGGCGATGTACCAGACGCCGCAGCGCATGACGCTCGACGACGTGATCGTCAAGACCGGCCTGCTGCTGGCCATCGTGGTCGGCGTCGGTGCTGCCACCTGGATCGCGGACCTCCCCCTGGGCATGGTCCTCGTCGCCGCGCTCGTCGGCTTCGTGCTGGCGATGGTCAACATCTTCAAGAAGCAGATCAGCGTCCCGCTGGTCCTCGCCTACGCGGCCGCCCAGGGCGTCTTCCTCGGTGGGATCAGTGCCCTCTACAACGGGCAGTACCGCGGCATCGTGGTCCAGGCCGTGATCGGCACGGCCGTGATCTTCGGGGCTGTGCTGCTCGGCTACAAGAGCGGCAAGCTGCGGGCCACGCCCAAGTTCACCAAGGTCGTCACGTTCGGCCTGATCGGCATGGTCGTCGTGGCGCTGCTGAACATGGTCTTCGGGGACGCCCTCGGGATCAGCGGCGGCAACACCGGGCTGTCGATCCTGTTCACCGCCGGTCTCATCGTCTTCGGGGCGCTGACCTTCGTCATGGACTTCGACTCGGCCGACCGCATGGTGGCCGCCGGGGTGCCCGAGAAGGAGTCCTGGCGGGTGGCCTTCGGCCTGCTCGTCGGCCTGGTGTTCCTCTACCTCAACGTCCTGCGGATGCTGTCCTACCTGCAGAACGACTGAACGCCCCCAGCCTCCGCAACGGGCCGTCACCCCTCGGGGTGGCGGCCCGTTGCCGCGTCCGGACCGCCCGGGTGGTGCACCTCGGTAGCCTCTGCCGCATGCTTTCCGAGGCGGGACAGCCACCTGGGAGCTCGCCCCTGGTCCTGCTCCGCCGGGAGAGCCGCTCCCTGGTGCAGCGCCTGCGGTTGTGGACCCCCGCGCGCTACGCCGCGCTCGTGCCCGGGACGGGCCTGCGCCGCGCTGACGTCGTCCACCACCTGGCGCAGGACTTCGCCGATGCGGCCAGCGCGTACGAGTCGGGGGACCGGCGCGTGCTGCCTCGCCTGCCAGGAGACCTCGTGCTGGCTGATCAGCTGGCGGTGACGGCGGACGACCTCGTACGCGCAGGCCCGCCTGCGTCCGCGGCGCTCTCGGCGACCGCCCACCTGCTGGCGCACCGGGTCGACCTGCTCGACGAGGCCGTCCCACCTGGGCTGGCCGCGGCCCTCGGGCTCGACGACGTCGTGACAGCCGGCCGAGCGGCCTGCAGCCTCGGCCCCTAGGAACGCCGGAGGCCGGCCACCCGCGAGGGTGACCGGCCGTCCAGGCGCGGGAGGTCTAGCTCAGGCGCTCGAGCACCATGGCCATGCCCATGCCGCCACCGACGCACATGGTCTCCAGGCCCCAGGTCTTGTCGAGGGTCTGCAGGCCGTTGATCAGCGTGCCGGTGATCCGGGCGCCGGTCGAGCCGAACGGGTGGCCGAGGGCGATCGCCCCGCCGTGGACGTTGAGCTTGTCGAGCGGGATGCCCAGGTCCTTGTAGGACGGGATGACCTGCGCGGCGAAGGCCTCGTTGATCTCGAACAGGTCGATGTCGTCCACGCTCTTGCCGGCGCGCTGCAGCGCGAGCCTGCTGGCGTCGACCGGGCCGTAGCCCATGATCTCGGGGGACAGGCCGGTGACCGCCGTCGAGACGATCCGGGCGAGCGGGGTGAGGCCGAGCTCCTTGGCCTTGGTGTCGCTCATCACGATGACGGCGGACGCGCCGTCGTTGAGCGGGCAGGCGTTGCCCGCGGTGATGAGGCCGTCGGGGCGGAAGACCGGCTTGAGACCTGCCATGCCCTCGACCGTGGTGCCCGCGCGCGGGCCGTCGTCGGTGCTCACGACGGTGCCGTCAGGAGTGGTGACCGGGGTGATCTCGCGCCCGATGAAGCCGTTGGCGATGGACTTCTCGGCGAGGTTCTGCGAACGGGCCGCGAACTCGTCCATCTCCTGGCGGGTGACGCCCTTGATCCGGGCGAGGTTCTCGGCGGTCTGGCCCATCGAGATGTAGATGTCGGGGAGCTGGCCGTTCTCGCGCGGGTCGGTCCAGGAGTCCTGGCCGCCCTCGGCTGCCTTGGCCGTGCGGGCCTGAGCCTCGTCGAAGATCGGGTTGGTGAGCTTCTGCCCGGCGATCATGTCGCTGTTGCCGGCCACGAAGCGGCTGACGGTCTCGACGCCGGCGGAGATGAACACGTCGCCCTCGCCGGCCTTGATGGCGTGCAGCGCCATGCGGGTGGTCTGCAGCGAGGACGAGCAGTAGCGGGTGATCGTCGTGCCCGGCAGGAAGTCGTAGCCCAGGTTGACGGCCACGACGCGACCCATGTTCATGCCCTGCTCGCCACCGGGGAGGCCGCAGCCGAGCATGAGGTCGTCGATGTCGCGGGGGTCCAGCGACGGCACCTTGTCGAGCGCCGCCCGCACGATCAGGGTCGCCAGGTCGTCCGGCCGCACGTCCTTCAGCGAGCCCTTGAAGGCCCGTCCGATCGGTGAGCGAGCGGTCGCGACGATGACTGCTTCAGGCACAGGGGCTCCAGGGGTCCAGGACGCGGCGATCCGTCGTCTCGGGCCCAGGGTAAGCCCGAACCGAACGGCGTTCTAGTACCCCCCCGGTGCCGGCTCGGCCGGCGGCCCTGCCTGTGCCGCGTCAGCTGCGAGCTCGCTCGGGTCGGTGAGGCCCTCGGGGGCCCCGCGGCCGACGAGGGGCAGCCGCCGCCGCAGCCGGGCGAGGCGCCCCCCGCTCTCGGCCACGGGGTCGACCTCGACGCCGGGTTCCTGCGAGGCCACCTGGGCGGCCAGGTCGACGTCCTGGACGGAGTCGCTGATCGGCACGCTCACCGGGATGGTGACGCCGAGACTGGTCAGGACGCTCGGCAGCAGGGCGTCCACGATGCGCCGGTAGCCGTCTGCGGACGGGTGGAAGCGGTCTGCGCTCCACAGGTGCGGCTGCTCGGAGAAGTCCCGGACCAGCAGGTCGCCCAGCGAGACGGCGATGCCGTCCTGCTCGACGGTCGCCACGGTCTGGGCGGCCGCCATGCGCCGGCTCCAGTGCGCCGCGATGGTGCGCAACGGCTGGGGGACGGGCTTGACCGTGCCGAGGTCCGGGCAGGTGCCGACGACGACGACGGCGCCGGCTGCGCGCAGGGTCCGCACGGCCCGGGCCAGGTCGTGGGCCGCCTTGGCGACCGGCACCCGGTGGGTCACGTCGTTCGCCCCGATGATGAGCACGGCGACGTCGAGGCGCCGCCGCAGCGCCCGGCCGACCTGCACGTCGAGGTCCGCGGACTGCGCCCCGGTGACCGCGACGACGTCGAGCTCCACCCTGCGGCGCAGGTCGCGGGCGATGCCGCCGGCGATCAGGGCTCCTGGCGTCTGGTCAGCCCGCTCGCAGCCGAGGCCGGCGGCAGCGGAGTCGCCCAGCACCGCGAGGTGGAGCGGCGGGGCCCCCCGGCGGCCGCGCCCGTAGGAGCCTGCTGCGGCTGGCGCCTGCTCGGTGGGTGTGCCGATGACCCGTCGGGCCAGCTTGGCCTCCGTGACCAGCAGCGCGAATGTGGCCCCGGCGATGCCCCCGAAGGCGCCGCCGCCGTACGCCGCCTTCACGGCGACGTAGCGGGCCCGTCGCCCGGGGCGCGGGATCCGGCCTCGGCGTCGAGCCGAATCGGCGCTCACGACGTCCGGCCGGCGAGGAAGGCGCGGACGGCGGACTGTGCTCCCCGCGAGACGTGCGGGCCGTGGGTGAAGCCGGCGACCTCGAACTCGAGCTCGCCGAGACGGGCCGCGGACGATCGGGACAGCGCCACGTCGGTGCACAGTCCGGCGAAGGCGTAGCGGATGCGACGCAGGTTGAACAGCGCGTCACCGGTGAGCAGGACCCCGGAGGCTGTGTGGAGGTACGAGCAGTGACCTGGTGTGTGGCCGGGCGTGTGCACCACGAGGAGCCCCCCGCCGAGCGGGAGGACGGCACCGTCGGCGAAGGTCTCGGCGACGTCCACGGGCACGAAACCGGTCGGCCCCCTCGTCAGCAGCAGCTTTCCGAGGCGGGACAGCGACGGGTCCAGCGCGGGTGGGTGCCCTTCCCGGAGGTAGACCGCCTCGCGGTCGTGGGTCCAGACGGCGCTGCCGGTCGCCTGCTGGAGCTCGGACGCACCCCCCGCGTGGTCGAGGTGCCCGTGGCTCATCAGCAGGTGCGTGACGTCCTGCGGCGCCTTGCCGAGCTCGCCGAGCGCGGCCAGGATCGGGCGGGAGCCCCGCCTCAGACCGGCGTCGACGACCGTCATCGACCCGTCGGAGTTCTCGAGCAGGAAGGCGTTGACCAGGTCGTACCGCGTCGTCGGGACGCGCCACACACCCGGCGCGAGCTGGATCGCCGTCAAGGGCACCGCCTTTCGAGGTCACGGGACGAGGTCACGCCTGAACGTACCTGTCGGCCGTAGGCTGCCCTGGCCCTCGCCGCTCGTCGGAAGGCTCCTCGTGCAGATCAGCGACTCGCTCATCGATCTCGTCGGGAACACCCCACTCGTCCGTCTCGGGCGCATGGCCAGCGGCCTGCGACCGCAGGTGGTCGCCAAGGTGGAGTACTTCAACCCCGGCGGCTCGGTGAAGGACCGGATCGCGCTCGCCATGGTCGAGGCAGCCGAGCGCGACGGCTCCTTGCGCCCCGGCGGGACCATCGTGGAGCCCACGAGCGGCAACACCGGCGTCGGCCTCGCGATCGTCGCGAACTCGCGGGGATACCGTTGCCTGTTCGTCATGCCCGACAAGATGAGCGCGGAGAAGATCGCGGTCCTCCGGGCCTACGGCGCGGAGGTCGTCGTCTGCCCGACCGCCGTGGCGCCCGAGCACCCGGACAGCTACTACTCCGTGTCGCGCCGCCTGGCCGCCGAGACGCCCGGCGGCTGGAACCCGAACCAGTACGCGAACCCGCTGAACCCCGCCGCCCACTACGCGACGACCGGCCCCGAGGTCTGGTCCCAGACCGACGGGCAGGTCACCCACTTCGTCGCGGGCGTCGGCACCGGAGGCACGATCAGCGGTACGGGCCGCTACCTCAAGGAGGTGTCCGACGGGCGGGTGCAGGTCATCGGAGCCGACCCGGAGGGCTCGGTCTACTCGGGCGGGTCGGGTCGTCCGTACCTCGTCGAGGGCGTGGGCGAGGACTTCTGGCCGACGACCTACGACACCTCCGTCGCCGACCGCATCATCGCGATCAGCGACCGGGAGTCCTTCCTCACGACACGCCGGCTCGCTCGCGAGGAGGCGCTGCTGGTCGGCGGCTCGTGCGGGCTCGCCGTCGCGGCCGCCCTGCGCCTTGCCGAGGAGCTCACCGAGGACGACCTGGTCGTCGTCCTGCTCCCCGACTCCGGTCGCGGCTACCTCTCGAAGATCTTCAACGACGAGTGGATGGCGGACTACGGCTTCCTCACCCCGGACGACACGCAGCCGACGGTCGGTGACGTGCTGTCCCGCAAGGGCTCCGACCTGCCCGAGCTGGTGCACGTGCACCCGGAGGAGACCGTGGGATCGGCGATCTCGATCCTGCGCGAGTACGGCGTCAGTCAGATGCCGGTCGTGAAGGAGGAGCCTCCGGTGATGGCAGCCGAGGTCGTCGGGGCGGTCGTCGAGCGCGCGCTTCTCGACGCCGTCTTCGCCGACCGGGCGGCGCTCGACCGCCCGCTCGGTGAGCACATGAGCCGCCCGCTGCCGACGGTCGGCGCCGGTGAGGCCCTCTCGGTCGCCATGGCCGGGCTCGAGGGGGCCTCGGCGATGCTCGTGCTGGACGACGGCAAGCCGGTCGGCATCATCACCCGGTCGGACCTGCTGGGCTTCCTGTCCCACGGGTGAGCAGCGGCGCTCAGGAGCACCTCAACAGCCCCCGGTGCCGTGAGCACCGGACCACCAGGTCCTCGAGGCCACGAGGGTGACCCGCTGGCACGTCGCAAGACTGGGCGCCGTACCTGGGCCTGCTCCTGCAGCGATCAGCCGCTCGGCGAGGCCACCGAGTCGGCCTTGACCGCCCGCCGGTCGCCCATCGGCTTCTCCGGCCCCTGGGTCGTGTCCTTCGCCGTCTGCTGCTCGGTCTCGCTGTTGATCTCGGCACCGAGCAGGATGATGTAGGAGGTCAGGAACAGCCACAGCAGCAGCACGACGACACCGGCCAGCGCGCCGTAGGTCTCGCCGTACTTGCCGAAGTTGCTGACGTAGAGGGAGAACCCGGCCGACCCGAGGATCCACAAGCCGGTCGCGACCCCACTTCCGATGCCCACCCAGGAGAACCGCGGGTTGTCCCGGTCCGGGGCGTAGCGGTAGACGACGGCCAGGGCGAGCAGCACGAACGCCACGAGCCCGGCCCAGCGCAGCACCTGCGCCACCGCGCGCCCGACCGCGCCGAGGCCGGCCTGCTCGAGGACCACGGGGACGCCGGCGACGAGGCCGACGGAGACCACGAGGAACAGGATCGCGCCGAGTGTGAGCAGCAGGGCAGTCCCGCGCAGCTTGAGCAAGCCGCGGCTCTCCTGCTCGTCGTAGGCGATGTTGACCGCCTTCATGAGGTTCTGCACGCCACCGCTGGCGCTGAACAGCGCGCCGAGCAGGCTGACGACCAGACCGATGCCGAGGGCGCGTTCCGATCCGCTCGTCACGTCGGTCAGCTGCTGGGAGATCAGCGTGGCGCTCTCCTGGGGCAGAGCCCGGGTCAGGTCGGTGATCTGCTGCTGCACCTGGGCGGGGTCGGCCACGAGCCCGTACAGCGTGATGCCGGCGATCAGGCCGGGGAACAGGGCGAGGAACAGGAAGAACGCGACGCCGGCGGCGAGCAGCGGGACGTTGTCGTCCTTGGCCTCCCGGAGGGCCCGCTTGACGATCTGCTTCCACCCGGCGACCGGGATCTCGGTCGGCTTGTCGGCGTCGACGCCAGGGACGTCCCGCGGGGACGGGGTGCTCCCGGGCTGGTCCTGCGCCCTCGTGGAGTCGCCGGGGTGAGGATCCGGCGAGCCCGCAGGGGGCGGCCCAGCCGTGTCCCCCGGTCGTGCGGTCTTCGCCTTCGACCGCCGGCCCAGCACGCCCCGCACGACTCCCACGCCCGCTCCTTCGTCGCCCCGTCCCGGCCGACGGGCCTTCCCCGCTCAGGGCGGTCGACGCTCCTGCGCTGCCACGGCGACGGGCGGCTCGGCCGCACCGCCACGCCCTCGCGGGCCCTGGAGGTCTCGCTGGCGGCCTGCTGACGCCCGGTCGTACCGTGCGGGCATGGACCAGCCCGAGACACCAGAGCAGACCGCTGAGCACATCCGCGCCGCCGGCAGCGCGTCCTTCGGCAGCGAGGTGCACGGGGACACCGCCGGCGACCGCTGGGCCGCCGGCGACGACGGGCGCGCGTACGGCTTCGAGACCCTCGCGATCCACGCCGGCCAGGACCCCGATCCCACGACCGGGGCCGTGGTGGTGCCGATCTACCAGACCTCGACCTACGCGCAGACCGAGGTCGGGGTCCACCGCGGCTACGAGTACAGCCGCAGCGGCAACCCCACCCGCACCGCGCTCGAGACCTGCCTCGCCGCGCTCGAGGGAGGGCGCACCGGACTCGCCTTCGCCAGCGGGCTCGCCGCCGAGGACTGCCTGCTGCGCACGGTGACCGGTCCGGGCGGGCACGTGATCGTGCCGGACGACGCGTACGGCGGGACCTACCGCCTGTTCGCCAAGGTCCTGCAGCGCTGGGGCGTCGACCACACGCCGGTCCCGCTCGGGGACCTCGACGCCGTACGCGCAGCCGTCCGGCCCGAGACCGCCCTGATCTGGTGCGAGACGCCCACCAACCCGCTGCTGGGGATCGCCGACATCGCTGAGCTCGCCACGATCGCCCGGGCCGCAGGGGCGCGGCTCGTGGTGGACAACACCTTCGCCAGCCCCTACCTGCAGCAGCCGCTCGCCCTCGGCGCAGACGTCGTCGTGCACTCGACGACCAAGTACCTCGGAGGGCACTCGGACGTGGTGGGCGGCGCCCTGGTCGCTGCTGACCCGGCGCTGGGGGAGGAGCTCGCCTACAACCAGAACGCGATGGGCGGCGTGCCCGGGGCGTTCGACAGCTGGCTGGTCCTGCGGGGCGCGAAGACCCTCGGCGTGCGCATGGACCGGCACTGCGCCAACGCCGCTCGCGTGGTCGACCTCCTGTGCTCGTCACCGGTGGTGAGCGCGGTCCTCTACCCCGGCCTGCCGGACCACCCCGGGCACGAGATCGCGTCCAAGCAGATGAGCCAGTACGGCGGGATGGTGAGCTTCCGCCTGCGCGGCGGCGAGGCGGCCGCCCTGGAGGTGTGCCGGCGGACCCGGGTGTTCACCCTCGGGGAGTCGCTCGGAGGCGTCGAGTCGCTGATCGAGCACCCGGGGCGCATGACGCACGCCAGCGTCGCGGGCTCGCAGCTCGAGGTGCCGTCCGACCTCGTACGGCTCTCTGTCGGGATCGAGACGGGGGACGACCTGCTGGCCGACCTCGAGCGGGCGCTCGACCTCGGGTGACAGCGCGCGTCTCCGCTTGACCGCGGGCGACCGGGTGCTGACCCTGGTGCATGCCGGTCACCGCCCTCCGCAGCCCCCGAGGGCGGAAGGCGGCGCTCGTGGCCGTGGCGCTCGCGGTGCTGCTCGCCGTCGTGGCGGCAGGCCTGCTGCGGGCGACCGGCGACCGTACGCCGAGCAGCCCTGCCGCGGTCGTCGTCCCTTCGCCCAGCACGCTTTCGCCCGTGGTGCCCGAGCCGGTCGTGCCGGTCGTCCTCGTCCCCGACCCCTCGCTGCGCTCGGCGGCGCTCCCGGAGCTCGACATCGCGGCTGAGCTCGGGCCGCCGCCGGGCCCCCGGACCGACCCCCGGCCGTCGGCCGTCGCGCCACCAGCCGCCCGTTTCGCGCTGCTCGTCGGGGTGACCGACTACCGGGCGCCCACCGTCGACACGATCGGCAGCGCGAAGGACGCGACCTTCCTCGCCGAGCAGCTGCTCGCCAACGGCTGGCTGGCCGGGAACGTCCGCGTGCTTCTCGATGCCGAGGCGACCGGGGCTGCGCTCCGGGAGGGGCTGGACTGGCTGGCCGAGCGCTCGCAGCCCGGCACCTTCGCGCTGTTCCACTACTCCGGTCACGTGAAGCAGAAGGGCGGCACGCGCGAGGCGCTCTGGCCCGTCGACCGCGCCTTCCTCGACGACACCGCTCTCGTCGCCGCACTCGCACCGGCCCGCGGGCGCATGTGGGTGGACATCGCGGGGTGCGAGGCGGGCAGCTTCGGCGACGGGTTCCCGAGCGACCGGGTGCTGTTCACCGCCAGCAGCAAGCAGACGGAGAAGTCCTACGAGTACCCCGAGTGGGGCATGTCGATCTGGACCGGGCTGGTGTTCGACCTCGGCCTGCGTCAGGGCAGGTCCGATGCCGACGGGGACGGGCGGACGACCGTCGGGGAGGCGCTGCGCTACGGGCAGTACTACGCCCAGGCGATCTCCCTGGGGCAGCAGCCCTACGGGCAGCAGACGCCGGAGGTCAGCGGGCCGGCCGACCTCGGCTGGACCCTCGCCGATCCGCCCGCCTGATCGCCGGTCAGGCCCCCGGCTTGACCACCATCAGCACGATCACGACGGCCCACGCGAGCGAGGCGAGACCGGCGCCGGCCGAGATCCGACCCAGCGCGCCGCCCGGGTCGGTGCCGGCGTCGAGCGCGTCAGCCGCCGCGACCTGAGCCGGGACGACGACGGCCATGACCAGCGCAACGGCCGCGACGCTGAGCACCAGCGACGCCGAGATCCACAGCTGCCCGAAGCTCCACTGGTCGCCGATGGAGCCCTGCCCGACCAGAGCGGCCCCGAGCAGCACCGTGGCGAGGGTGGCCAGCGAGTACGTGCGGGTCGTGCGGCTGGCGTCCCGCAGCGCGTCGACCCGGCCGGCCCTGGCGAGCCGGCCGGAGGCCGAGGCAGCCACGGCGGCCGGACCCACCACGAACGCGACCGTCAGCAGGTGGAGGGCGAGGATGACCGCGTACGCGCCGGTGTACGTCATGGGGCCGACGCTAGCGGTCCGACCGCACTCCCGGCCCGGCCCCGGGGCCTACCGGTTGCGGCTGCCGCGCCGGGACCGGAGGTAGTCGCTCACGACGTACTCCCCGAGCCGTCCGGGACCGGGGGCGAAGACCCGGCCGCCGTTGCGCGCCGCGAGGTGCTCGACGAACTGGACGAGGCGCGGGTCGTCGTCGAGCAGGAAGACGTTGATGGTCGCGCCCCGCCGGGTGATCCGCTCGACCTCCGCCATGGTCAGCTCCAGGGTCTCGGGTAGGGGCGGCCACCCGAACTCGGCTCGCCCGCTGCGGGTGAGGTGGGCGGTCGGCTCGCCGTCGGTGACGACGAGGACCACCGGCTCGGCGTCGGGGTGCTTGGCCAGGTGCCGCCCGGCCAGCACCAGCGCGTGCTGCAGGTTGGTGCCCTGGACCTGCTGGGCCTCGAGCCCCGCGAGCTTCTCCGGGGTGAGGACCCTCGCGTAGTCGCTGAACCCGATGATCTCGATGGCGTCCTGGGGGTACTTCGTCGTGACCAGCGAGTGGAGCGCGAGGGAGGTCGACTTCGCAGCCCCCCAGGTCCCGCGCAGCTCCATGGAGAACGACATGTCCACGAGCAGGGCCACCGCGGCTCCGGTGCGCCGCTCGGTCTCGACCACCTCGAAGTCGTCCACGTGCAGGCGGACTCCCGGGCGCAGGTCCTCACCGGGGGATCGAGGCGTGCGCAGGACCGCGTTGCGGACGGTGCGCACGACGTCGAGCGGCTGCTCGTCGCCGAACTCCCAGGCGCGGCTCGACCCGGTGACGTCGCCCGCCGCCCCGGCGTCGCGCACGTCGTGGGCCCCACGCCCCGTGGCGTGCAGCTGCGAGAAGACCTTGCGCAGCGCGGTGGCGCCGATGCGGCGCACCGCCCGGGGGCTCAGCTCGAGGCGACCACGGGCATCGCGTACGAGGTAGCCCTGCTCGGCCAGCTCCCGCTCGATGCGGCGCAGCGCCGCGACGTCATCCACCGCGCTCCGTCCGAGGGCACGCTGGACGGCCGCCTCGTCGACGTCGTCGAGCGACGCGCCGGGGTAGTCCTGGCCGAGCGCCGCTTCGAGGTCGTCGAGGTCAGCCAGCTCCTCGAGCACGGAGGTGGCCTCACCCATCCCCATGCCCTGCTCGCCGCGCATCCGCTCGCGCCCGCCCCACGGCAGGTCGGGGCGAGCAGCGCGCAGGCTGTCGCCGAGCTGCGCCATCTGGGCCGCGAGGTCCAGGTCCATGGCGCCCTGCATGAGCTCGCCGAGCTCCTGCCGCTGCTGGGGGGTGAGGGAGTCCATCAGGCGCTGCGGCCCCGCCGCCCGCCGGGCGAGGTCGTCGACCAGCTCGGCGAGGTCCTGGGGGTCCGAGGGGAAGAAGTCGCCGTGCTCGGCCATGAACTCGTCGAACTGCTCCTGGGTGTGCTCACCGCGCGCGTCGGCCTCGAGCATCGCGTTGAGGTCGGCCAGCATGTCCTTCACGGCCTGCATCGCCTCGGGCGTCGCGCCCTCGAGGGCGTCCTTCATCCCCTTGAACTGGCTGTCGAGGACCTCTCGCCGCAGGAGGTCGCCGATCTGGTCGTAGGCAGCCTTCGCCTGCTCGCTGCGCCACGCGTAGTCCTGCAGGGCCTGCACCGCCCTCGCCGTGTCCCCGGGCAGGGTGTCGAGCTCGAGCTCGGCCATGCGGGCGGCGTCGGACGGATCGGGGAACAGCGCCGACCGCTCGAGGGCGACAGCCTCGTCGAGCAGCGCCTGCACCTCCTGCAGCGTGCCGTCCAGGCGCCCCTTCTGCCGCGCCTGCCGCTGGCGCTTGGCCACCTGCCGCCGCAGGTCGTCGAGGCCGCGCAGACCGTCGGCCCCTCGGCGCATCAGGTCACGCAGTGCCTGGCGGGCGGTGGACCCCTCCAGCACCGACTCGCCGATCGCGTCGAGCGCAGACGCGACGTCGTACGGGGGCTCGAGCGGGTCGCGGCCGCCGGACCAGGTGCCGTAGCGGTACGCCGGCCCGCTCACGGTGGACAGCTCATCGTCGTCCGGCCTTGGCGTTCAGGTAGCGGCACAGGAACTGCAGGGCGAAGCCGGCGGCGAGGACCAGGAGCGCAGCGCCGGGTGGCAGCCACGTCCCGGTGATCACCTTGACCGGCACGAGCCCGAGGGCCACAGCCAGCAGGGCCTGCAGGGCGATCGTCACCGCCGCCTGCCAGCGACCCTGCAACGAGAAGTCGTACAGCGGTGGCAGTCTCGACAGGCGAGCGATCCGGGCGCGCTCGGCCCGGCGGTGTGCCCTGTCCAGCGGTCCGGGCGGCGGGACGACCACGTCAGCCGCCGTAGACCGTGCGGCCGGCGACCTCGTCCTTGGCGAGCCTGCGGTTCAGGTGCAGGCCCTCGAGCGCGAACTCGACGGCGGCGGCAGCCAGTCCGGGGGACTCCTGCTCGATGCCCAGTCTCCTGAGCAGTTCGGCCAGGCCCGGGATCGTCCCGAGCGACCCGAGCAGGACCGCAGCGGGGACGAGGTCACCGGTCTCGACGGTGGCCCCGTCGTCGAACTGGCCCTGCAGCCCGGACAGGTCGCTGCCGGCGAGCAGCGCCCGGAAGGCGTCAGCCGTCGCCTTGCGCAACAGGTGGTGCAGGACCTCCAGCTCGCGTCCCTCCTCGGTGGCCTCGAACTCGACCTTGCCCCGCGAGGCGGCCACGACGGACGGGAGGTCGCACACCCTCGCCACCGCGGACGCCTCGCCGGTGACAGCGGCCCGGCGGACGGCCGAGGCGGCGACGGTCTCGAGGGCGGCGACGGCGAAGCGGGCGCTCACCCCCGAGCGCTGGTCGACCTGGGACGACTCGCGCACCAGCCGGGTCCACCGGGCCACGACCTGGACGAGGTGGTCCGGGACGACCACCGGGACTCCCGGCCACTCCAGCACCGCTTCCTGTCGCAGCAGGGCGATCTCGTCGGCGAGCACGAGCGGGTAGTGCGTGCGCACCTCGGCGCCGAAGCGGTCCTTGAGCGGCGTGATGATGCGTCCCCGGTTGGTGTAGTCCTCGGGATTCGCGCTCGCGACGAGCAGCAGGTCGAGCGGCAGGCGCAGCGTGTAGCCGCGGACCTGGATGTCGCGCTCCTCCAGGACGTTCAGCAGCGCGACCTGGATGCGCTCGGCGAGGTCCGGCAGCTCGTTGATGCTGAAGATCCCGCGATTGGTCCGCGGGACCAGGCCGTAGTGGACGGTCTCGGGGTCACCGAGCGTGCGCCCCTCGGCCACCTTGATCGGGTCGACGTCGCCGATCAGGTCGCCGACGCTGGTGTCGGGGGTGGCGAGCTTCTCGCCGTAGCGGTCGCTGCGGTGGCGCCAGGCGACCGGCGTCGCGTCGCCGCTCTCCTCCACCAGACGCTGGCACCGCACGCAGGCGGGGGCGTACGGGTGGTCGTTGATCTCGCAGCCCGCCACCACAGGGGTCCAGGCGTCCAGCAGGCCGACCAGCGTGCGGATCAGCCGCGTCTTGCCCTGCCCGCGCTCGCCGAGCAGGACCAGGTCGTGCCCGGCCAGCAGAGCCCGCTCGACCTGCGGGAGCACGGTCTCGTCGAAGCCGAGGATCCCCGGGAAGGCCGGTTCGCCCGCGGCCAGGCGGGCCAGCAGGTTGGAGCGGATCTCGGTCTTCACCGGGACGTGCTCGTGGCCGCTCGCGCGGAGCTCGCCCAGCGTCGTGTGGTCCGGGGGGTGGGTCGTCACTGCTCGACAGTACGTCCGGAGGCGACTCCCTCGCGAGACCACATGGGCCGGCCCCCCGCCCGGGCCGCTGTGCGTCAGGATGGGGAGGTGGCGCGCTTCGGAGACGGTCTGGGCCTGGGGCCCGACCTCGTGCAGGCGGCCGAGCAGGCGATGGGCGGGGCGCTGGCTCCGCTGGCGAACCGGCCGCCCGACCTCGTCTGCTTCTTCGTCAGCGGCAGCGACCCGGGACAGCTCGCGGCGGCGGCCGAGCGGGTCGGCGTCCTGTCCGGGACGGCGGCTGTGCTCGGGTGCTCGGCCGGCGGGGTCCTCGGCGGGGGCCGTGGCGTCGAGGCGCGCACCGCCGTGAGTGTCTTCGCGGCCGTGCTGCCGGGCGTACGGGTGCGCTCGTTCCACCTCGAGGTCCTGCGGGCGGACGCCGGCCTGGCGGTCGTCGGCATGCCGGAGACCGGCGCCCAGGGCGCGGACGCAGACGAGGTCGCGGTCCTGCTGGTCGACCCGCACAGCTTCCCGGCCGGCGGCTTCCTCAGCCAGGCCAACCGCACGCTGCCGGGGCTGTCCGTCGTGGGTGGGCTCGCCACCGGACCGGGCGGCCCGGGGAGCGTCCAGCTCTTCCTCGACGGACGCACCGTCGACCGCGGAGCGGTCGGAGTCCTGCTGCAGGGCTCCGCTGCCCGGACCCTCGTGAGCCACGGGTGCCGGCCGATCGGCCCGTCGATGACCGTGACGTCTGCGTGGGGCAACGTCGTGCAGGGACTCGCCGGCGAGCCGGCCCTGCAGCGCGTCGAGAAGCTGCTCGCCGACCTGATGCCGGTCGACCAGGCGCTCGCGACCTCAGGGCTCCAGCTGGGCGTGGTGCTCGACGAGTACGCCGAGGAGCAGGACTTCCTCGTACGCCCGATCCTCGGGAGCGACAAGGCCTCAGGAGGGCTGGTGGTCGGGGAGCACGTCGAGGTCGGACGCACGGTGCGGCTGCAGGTGCGTGACGCCGATGCCGCTGACGCCTCGCTGCGCGCCGTGCTGGCGACCCACCGGCGCGACACGTTCGACGCGCCGTCCGGCGGCGCGCTGGTGTTCTCGTGCCGGGGCCGCGGCCGGCAGCTGTTCGGGGCCTCGTACGGCGGCGCGGACCACGACCCGCAGGTCGTGCGTGACCAGCTCGCAGCGCAGGCCGTCGCCGGGTTCTTCTCCGACGGCGAGTTCGGCGCCGTGGACGGCCGCAACTCCCTGCACGGCTTCGCTGCATCGATCCTGGCCTTCCCGGCCTGAGAGGGAGACTCCGTGCCCGTCCTGGCTCTCGACATCGGCGGTACCAAGATCGCCGCTGCCCTCGTGTCGGACGACGGCGAGGTGGTGCGGTCAGCCCGCGCCCCGACTGCGGGAGACCCCTGGCCGGTGTGCCTCGCCCTGCTGCAGGAGGTGCGCGGCACCGAGGCCGTCGACGGCATCGGTGCCGGGAGCAGCGGCCCGATGCAGTGGCCGTCAGGACGCCTGTCACCCCTGAACGTGCCGGGCTGGCGGGACTTCCCGCTCCGTGACGCCCTTCGGGACGCGTTCCCCGGTCTGCCGGTGCGGGTGCACAACGACGCCGCCTGCGTGGCCGTCGGTGAGCACTGGCGGGGCGCCGGGCGGGGGGTCGACGACCTCGTCGGCATGGTGGTCTCGACCGGCGTCGGCGGAGGACTCGTCCTCGGCGGCCGGCTCGTCGACGGTGCGGGCGGCAACGCCGGTCACATCGGCCACGTCGTGGTCGAGCCGGACGGCCCCGACTGCGTGTGCGGCGGGCGCGGCTGCCTGGAGGCCGTCGCCCGAGGGCCGGCCGTGGTGGCGGCAGCTCGGGAGCAGGGCTGTCCCGCGCGCGACGGGGTCGAGCTCGCGGAGCTGGCCCGGTCGGGCGATGAGATCGCCGTGCGCGCCATCTCCCGGGCCGGCCACGCGGTCGGCGTCGGGGTGGCCTCCGCGGCGGCCCTGCTCGACGTACGCCGGGTCATCATCGGCGGGGGCTTCGCCTCGGTCGGCGAGCTGTTCTGGGAGCCGCTCCAGGCGGCCTTCGCCCGCCACGCCCGGCTCGACTTCCTCGCCCGGACCCGGGTCGTCCCCGCTGAGCTGGGAGGTGCAGCCGGTCTGGTGGGCGCGGCCGCGCTGGTCCTCGCCGGTGACCGCTACTGGTCGGCCGACTGACGGCTGCCGGGCCCTTGGGCAGGGGCCCGGGGGTGCCAGACTGCCCCTGTGACCGGTCTGGCTGCCCCGCGCGTCGGGCTCGCCGACGTCCAGGCCGCCCGGGTGCTGCTCGAAGGCATCTCCCGCACGACGCCCCTGGAGGGGCTCCGTGGGCTCTCGGCGCTGGCCGGCGGCCCGGTGCTGCTCAAGTGCGAGAACCTCCAGCGCACCGGGTCGTTCAAGATCCGCGGGGCGTACGTGCGGATCGCCCGGCTCACGGACGCCGAGCGGGCTCGCGGTGTGGTCGCGGCGAGCGCCGGCAACCACGCCCAGGGCGTCGCTCTCGCGGCCTCGCTGCTCGGGTGCCGCTCGACCGTCTTCATGCCGGAGGCTGCCCCGCTGCCGAAGGTCGCGGCGACAGCGGCGTACGGCGCGGCGATCCGCCACGTGGGGCACACCGTCGACCAGGCCCTGCTCGCGGCCCTCGCGTTCGCCGCGGAGACCGGTGCCGTGCTCATCCACCCCTTCGACCACGCCGACGTCATCGCCGGGCAGGGCACGGTCGGCCTGGAGGTTCTCGAGCAGTGCCCCGAGGTGCGCACGGTCGTGGTCTGCACCGGCGGGGGAGGGCTGGTGGCCGGGATCGCCACGGCGGTCAAGGCCCTGCGCCCCGACGTGCGCGTCGTCGCGGTGCAGGCGGCCGGCGCTGCGGCCTTCCCCGAGTCGCTGCGGCTCGGCCGCCCGGAGGCCCTCGCCTCGATGGCGACGATGGCCGACGGCATCGCGATCGGCCGCCCGGGTGACCTGACCTTCCCGGTCGTGCGCGACCTGGTCGACGAGGTGCGCACCGTCGACGAGGAGGCGCTCTCCCGAGCGCTCCTGCTCTGCCTCGAGCGTGCCAAGCTCGTGGTCGAACCGGCCGGCGCAGCCGCGGTCGCGGCCGTCATGGAGGACCCGACCGCCTTCGCCACGCCCGTCGTCGCGGTCCTGTCCGGTGGCAACATCGACCCGCTCCTGCTGACCAAGGTGGTGCGTCACGGGCTGGTCGCCGCCGGCCGGTTCCTGTCGCTGAAGGTGGCGATCCCCGACCGCCCGGGCGCTCTCGCCCAGCTGCTCGGTGTGCTCGCCGGCACGGAGGCGAACGTGCTGGAGGTGGAGCACTCGCGCACCGGGCGCGGTCTGCACGTCGACGAGGTGGAGGTCGCCCTGCAGCTCGAGACCCGCGGCCGTCCCCACGGGGACGAGGTGCTGCAGGCCCTGTCCACCTCGGGCTACGCGGTCACCGGGACCTGACGCCTCAGTCGGCGCCAGCGGGGTAGGGCCGGGACAACCCACCCTGTCCCGGAGGTTCCCGTGCTCGACCTGCCCCCCTCGCCCGACCTGTCCGGCAAGACCGTCGCCTTCCTCGTGGCCTCCGAGGGGATCGAGCAGGTCGAGCTGACCAGCCCCTGGCAGGCGGTGGCGCAGGCCGGCGCGACGCCCCGGCTGATCAGCCCCGAGGCCGGGGAGGTGCAGGCGTACGACCACCTCGACAAGGGCGACACCTTCCCGGTGGACGTCACCGTCGGGGCAGCCGACGTCGCCGACTACGACGCGCTGGTGCTCCCCGGAGGCGTGGCCAACCCCGATGCGCTCCGCACCGACGCGGCGGCCGTGGCGCTCGCGGCTGCCTTCTTCGAGGCCGGCAAGCCGGTCGCCGCGATCTGCCACGCACCCTGGACGCTCGTCGAGGCCGGTGTCCTCGCCGGTCGCACCGTGACGAGCTGGCCCAGCCTGCAGACGGACCTGCGCAACGCCGGGGCGACCTGGGTCGACGAGGAGGTCGTCGTCGACACGAACGGTCCCGGCCCGTTGATCACGAGCCGCAACCCGGGTGACCTCGACGCCTTCAACAGGGCGCTGCTCGCCGCCTTCTGACACCACCGGTCAGAGGTTGCCGCGGCGCTCCTGCTCGCGCTCGATCGCCTCGAACAGCGCCTTGAAGTTGCCCTTGCCGAACCCGAGCGAGCCGTGCCGCTCGATCAGCTCGAAGAACACCGTCGGCCGGTCCTGGACGGGCTGGGTGAAGATCTGCAGCAGGTAGCCGTCCTCGTCACGGTCGACGAGGATCCGCCGCGACCGCAGCTCGTCCATCGGCACCCGCACCGCACCGACCCGGGCGGCGAGCTCGGCGTCGTAGTAGGAGTCGGGCGTCTCGAGGAACTGCACCCCCCGGGCGCGCATCTCGTCGACGCTGCGCACGATGTCGTTGGTGGCCAGCGCGACGTGCTGCACGCCAGGACCTCCGTAGAACTCGAGGTACTCGTCGATCTGCGACCTCCGCTTGCCCTTGGCCGGCTCGTTGAGCGGGAACTTGACCTTGCGGTGGCCGTCTGCCACGACCTTGCTCATCAGCGCGGAGTACTCCGTCGCGATGTCGTCGCCGACGAACTCCTTCATGTTCGTGAAGCCCATGACGCGGTTGTAGAAGGCGACCCACTCGTCCATCTGCCCGAGCTCGACGTTGCCGACCACGTGGTCGACCGCCTGGAAGAAGCGCTTCCCGGGCGGGGCGACCAGGGGGGCGCGGGGCACGAAGCCGGGAAGGAAGGTCCCGGCGTACGCGGAGCGCTCGACCAGGGTGTGCACCGTCTCGCCGTAGGTCGCGATGGTCGCCGTCACCACCTTGCCCGCCTCGTCCTCGAGCAGCTCGGGCTCGCGGACCGGGGTCGCTCCGCGGTCGACGGCTGTGCGGAAGGCCCGATCGGCGTCCGGCACGCGCAGGGCGATGTCCGCCACCCCGTCCCCGTGCCGGGCCACCGAGTCGCCGAGCGCCGTTCCCGCGACCACGGGGCCGGCGACGACGAAGCGGGCCGATCCGGACTCGAGGACGTACTCCGCGAGGGCGCGGGACCCGGTCTCCGGTCCGCGATAGGCGGTGACGCGCATGCCGAAGGCGGTGGAGTACCAGTGGGCGGCCTGTCGGGCGTTGCCCACCGCGAAGCGCAGGTGGTCGACGGCCTCGACCGGAAACGGGTCGGGGACAGCAGCGGCGGGACCGGCGGGGACGGGTGCAGCGGTCATGCGGCCTCCTGTGCGCTGCGGTCAGCCCGTGTAGGGCTCCGCGGAGAGCAGCTCGACGGTCGTCGAGGCGCCGTTGGGCAGCGAGTAGCTGACCCGGTCGCCCGCCTTGGCGCCGGTGAGCGCGAGGCCGAGCGGGCTCTGGGCGGAGTAGACCGGGACGTCGGCCCGGTCCTCCCGGGATCCGATCAGGAAGCGCTCGGTGTCGCCGTCGTCGTAGCGGACCGCGACCACCATGCCGGGCCCGGCGATGCCGGCCGCGGTGGGAGCGGCACCCACCTTCGCGTCGCGCAGGATCTGGGTGAGCTGGCGGATCCGGGCCTCGAGCTTGCCCTGCTCGTCCTTGGCCGCGTGGTAGCCGCCGTTCTCCTTGAGGTCGCCCTCCTCGCGCGCCGCCTCGATCTTGGCCACGATGTCGGCCCGACGGGGGCCCTTGGCCTCCTCGAGCTCAGCGGACAGCCGGTCGTGGGCCTCCTGGGTCAGCCAGGGGGTCGTCGGTCCGGTGCTCACAGGTCTCCTCGCGCGCGTCGTCGTCGTCGCAGGTCGGGACGAGTCGGTCAGCCGATGCTACGGCGCGGCGTCGCCGCGGGTGATGGGTTTGCTCGTGCAGGCCCTGACCTCGCCGGTGACCGCCCGGGCCGTCGTGGCGAGGGAGAAGGTGCCGCGGGCGGTGCGCTCGGGACTGCCCACGGCGTCGAGCACCGCGACGTCCCGTCCCACCTCTGTGCCGTCACGCCCCCGGGCCCGGACCACGCAGTAGGCCTGCCGTCCGGCTGACTTGGACACCTCGAGGTCGATGACGACCTCGGCGTCGGAGCGCACGTCGTAGCCGAGCACCTGTCCGCGCACCGCATCGCCGCCGAAGCGCGAGCGCAGGGTCGAGCCGATGGCCGCAAGGAGCGCGAGGAACAGCAGCGACAGCAGGACGGCGACGGCCCGCTGGCCCAGCTTGGACGGCTCGTCGTAGCGGCCGGGCGGCCGGCGGCGCGACGGGAGGGCGGTCAACGGGACTCCTGCGGGTCGTTGCGGTGTTGGGTGTGCAGGACATGATCGCGCGGAACGAAGGAGGGGGCCTGCCGATGACCGAGCAGCTGAGGCTCATGTGCGTGCACGCGCACCCGGACGACGAGTCGAGCAAGGGCGCAGCCACGATGGCCCGCTACGCCCGCGAGGGCGTCGACGTCCTCGTCGTGACGCTCACCGACGGGTCGCGCGGCTCCGTGCTCAATCCGGAGATGGACCGGCCCGAGGTGCTGGCGGACATCACCGCGGTGCGCGCCGCCGAGATGGAGCGGGCCCGCGAGATCCTCGGCGTGCGCCAGGTCTTCCTGGGCTTCGTCGACTCCGGACTGCCCGAGGGGGACCCGCTCCCGCCGCTGCCCGACGGCTGCTTCGCGGCCGGCGACCTCGAGGAGCAGACCGAGGCCCTCGTGCGCGTGGTGCGGCAGCAGCGACCGCACGTCATGACGACCTACGACGAGAACGGCGGCTACCCGCACCCCGACCACATCCGCTGCCACGAGGTGTCGGTCGCGGCCTTCGAGGCCGCCGGTGACCCCGACCGATTCCCCGACGCGGGTGAGCCGTGGCAGCCGCTGAAGCTGTACTACAACCTCACCTTCCACAAGAGCCGCCTCGAGCGGCTGCACCAGGCGATGCTGGCCGCCAAGATGGACTCCCCGTACGCCGAGTGGCTGGTCAACTGGGAGGACAAGCCGGGCGACGCCGAGCGCCTCACGACGTCCGTCCCGTGCGCTCAGTGGTTCCCGGTCCGGGACGCGGCCCTGATCGCGCACGCCACCCAGGTCGACCCGACCGGGCGCTGGTTCGCCGTGCCCATGGACCTGCAGCGCAAGGTCTGGCCGACCGAGGACTTCGAGCTGGCCCGTGCGCACCTCGCCACGGACCTGCCGGAGGACGACCTGTTCGCCGGGATCCGGCATACCGTGGCGTCATGAGCATCCTCGCTGCGGACGGTGTCACCGGCTCGCTGGCCGGCCCGGCCGCGCTGCTGGTCGTCCTGCTGCTGTTCATCGCCACGGTGCTGCTGGTCCGCAACATGGACCGCCGGCTGCGCCGGCTGCCGACAGAGTTCCCGCCGCCGGGCGACCGCAAGGGCGGCACCCGTCTGGTGGAGATCCCGCCGGACGAGCCGCT